>DASXTG010000057.1:0-5308 GCA_036505515.1 Candidatus Dormiibacterota bacterium
CCAGCACGAGCAGGAAACCCACCCCCATGCCGATCGTGAAGCTCTCGTGCAGCACCAACACGCCCACCACCGCCGCCACAGCGGGGTTGACGTATGTGATCACGGTCGCGCGCACCGGCCCGATCTCGGCCACCAGGGCAAAGAAGAGCAGGAACGCAAGCGCCGTGCAGATGATCGAGAGCACGGCCACCGACGCCAGCACCTCAGGACTGGGGACGGATCTTGGCCACTGCAGCGCCGCGAGGGGTGCATAGGCGACCGCGCAGAGTGCCAGGGAATAGGCGGTCACGCTCACAGCCGGGAGAGAGGCGAGGTAGCGGGACAGGATCACCGGCCCAAGGGCGTAACCAAGGATCACCACGGCGATCTCGGCCAGAGCAAGCCAGCCCGTCGCCCGAAGGTCGAAACCGACGATGGCGACCACGCCGGCCAGTCCGATCACCAGGCCGGCGATGTTGGCCGGCCCCATCCTGTCGCGAGAGCCGAGCGCCGGCGCGATCAACATCGCGGCCAGGGGCACCGCCGAGATCAGAAGCCCGGCGAGCGAGCTCGAGATCTGCTGTTCCGCGCTCGCCAGGCAGAACCAGGGGATGCCGATCTCGACCGCCGCAAACGCGACCAGCACCTGCCACTTTCCCAGGAGCGCCGGCGTCCCCCCTCGCCGCAGGGCGATCGGCAGCAGGATCACCGCCGCCACCGCGGTCCGGAAGAAGACGAGGGTCGCCGGAGCCAGCTCGCCGACGGCGACTCGAATGAACAGATAGGGGATGCCCCAGATCAGGCACATGGCGACAAAGAGCAGCAGGCCGCGGCGTGTCATCGCGCACCCACATTACTCAGTACGGCGATCGGCGCTGTTGCCAAGCCTCCCCGGCGGCGTTTAAGCTGGCTCGAGAGCAGTGGCTGCGAAGCCCTGCATTACGCAAGGGGGTGCGTATGAAGAGACGACTTCGAGCCGTCTGTGCTTTGCTGGGCGCCGGGGCCATAGTCGTGTTGAGCCTGCCGATCTCGGCGGCTCAAGCCGCGACGACAGGAAGCACTCAGACCTATCTCGTTCTGTACAAAGACGGGGCCTCCAGCCAGGGGGCGGACGCCCTGGTCCGGGCAGCCGGGGGGACCTTCGTCTACAACTACCAGCAGATCGGCGTCGTCATCGCGCGGTCGGACAGGAGCGATTTCCGCGACCGGCTGCTCGCCAGCTCGCGCGTAGACAGCGTGGCGGGGACGTCCAAGTTCGCCGTGAAGCTCAACAACGAGCAGCTCGACGCGAACCAAGCAGCGACCACCACGATTGTGACATCCGACGACACATTCGACGCCCTTCAGTGGGACATGACACAGATCCATGCCCCCGAGGCCCATGCGATCACCGAGGGCAGCCGGAGCGTGCTCGTGGGTGACCTTGACACTGGCCTCGACTACACGCATCCCGACCTGGTGGCCAACATCGACTTCGCGAACAGCGCGTCCTGCGAGTTCGGCGCGCCTGACCCGAATCCAAGCATGTGGCAGGACCACTTCGGCCACGGCACACACACCGCGGGGACCATCGCCGCCGCTCACAACGGGATTGGCATCGTTGGGGTTGCGCCCAACGTCCGCATCGCCGCCGTGAAGACGAGCAACGATGACGGTTTCTTCTTCCCTGAGATGGTGGTGTGCGCCTTCATGTGGGCAGCCAACCACCACTTCAACGCGACAAACGACAGCTATTTCGCGGACCCCTGGTACTTCAACTGCAAGAACGACCCCGAGCAGCGGGCGATCTGGCAGGCGGAGACCCGGGCGATCCAGTTCGCCCAGCAGCAGGGAGTCGTGGTCGTGGCCGCCGAGGGCAACTTCGACGACGACCTGGCCCATCCCACGCAGGACGTGATCAGCCCTGACACGGGGCCGGGCACCACGCGAACCGTCCACAACGATTGCGCCGTGATCCCGGTCGAGGTCCCGGGCGTCATCGGCGTCACGGCCACTGGCAGCCTGGGTATGAAGTCCTACTACTCGAACTACGGCGTGGGCGTCACCCAGGTCGCGGCGCCGGGCGGCGACCGCATCCTGCAGCAGACCACAGACACCGGTCAAGGGCGGGTGCTGTCGACCTGGCCTTCCTACATTCCTTGCGGTCGCAAGGTCGTGGAAGGCGGAGCCACCTATTGCTGGCTGCAGGGAACGTCGATGGCGTCACCACACGTCACGGGCGTGGTCGCCCTTATCGCCAGCATGGGCATCACCTCGCCAGGCGCGATCGCGGCGCGCATCAATAACACAGCCGACCCGATCGCATGCCCGACAGCTGAGCAGCTGGCTCTCTACGCACCATTCGTTTCGGTCGCGAACGGAGCCCCGCAGACCTGCGCGGGCGGCACGGGGTACAACTCCTGGTACGGCCACGGTCAGGTAAACGCGCTTTCCGCCGTCAGCTGATACACCATCGAGGGGCGGGTAGCTCACCCGCCCCTCTTCCCGGTCCAGGACTAAGCTTTTCGCGCCCGGCGTGGCCGGAGCTTGCGATGAGCATCAGCACCAATCCCAGCACGTGGTCGCGAAGCAAACCGCTGAGGCGGACGCGGGCCGTGCTCCAGAACGCGTTGCTCTTTCCGGGTCTGAGCACTTTCTGCCATCTCACGGTCAAAGATCGCGACCGCTTCAAAGCGCTCCAGGGCGGCGCCATCTTCATCGCCAATCACTCGAGCGCACTCGACGGTGCGGTCATGGTGCAGGCGCTGCCCGCCCGCTATCGCCACCGCTCCGTCGTGGTCGCTGCCGCCGACTCGATCTTCAAACGCAAGTGGGAAGCAGCCCTGGCGCAGGTCACTGTGAATGCGTTCCCGATCCCTCGTGGTGGCGGCGCCCGCCCTTACCTGGAGACGCTGAAGCAGCTTCTCCGGCAGCGATGGTCCGTCGTCATATTCCCAGAGGGCAGACTCTCGCTGACCGGCGCCATCGGCACGTTCCGGAAAGGGGCGGCCGTGCTTGCGATCGATGCGGGCGCCCCGATCGTGCCGGCTTACATCGATGGCATGTTCGAGGTGCTGCCGCGTTTTCGCCGGCGGCCGCAGCCTGGCGCCGTGGTGGTCACGTTCGGCGAGCCGCTGCGCGCGGATCCTGGTGAGGACTACGACGCCCTAACGGTGCGAGGCGAGGCCGCTGTGCGCGAGCTGGCCGGCGACAAGGGCAAGGAGCGCGACCTTCCGGGAGCAGCAGGTGCGAGCTCGGCTGAAGGACCGAATTACTGGTACTGAGGAGGCGACGCAGTGCGCTTCGAGAAGTTCTCGTTCGGTGAGCTTCGGATCGACGGAGTGACCTACGAGCGCGATGTCGTCATCGACCGTGGAAACATTCGCCTACGCAAGAAAAAGCCTTCCCAGCGCTTCCGCTCGCACTACGGCCACACACCGCTGTCGGGGGAAGAGAAGATCCCCTGGAAGTGCCGGCGGTTGGTCGTCGGCACGGGCGCGGAGGCTAGCCTGCCGGTGATGGATGACGTTCGCGAGGAGGCGGAGCGGCGGGGCGTGAAGCTCCTTGTGCTGCCCACCGCGAAGGCGATCAAGGCTCTCGAGCGGCGCCCCCGGGGCACGAATGCGATCCTTCACGTGACCTGCTGACGAAAGGGTTCGGGGCTTAGCCCTTGACGCTGCCTACCGTGACGCCCTCGATGAAGAAGCGCTGGAACGCGATAAAAAGGGCGACGATCGGGAGCACGATCAGCGTGGAGGCCGCCATCAGCAGGTTGTAGGCCACGTCGTGCTCCTGGCGGTAGAACTGCAGGCCGATCGAGAGCGGGTACTTGGTCTCCTCCTGCAGGAACAGCAACGGGGCCAGGAACTCGCCCCAGGCGGCGACCGCCGCGAAGATGACCACCACCGCCACCGCCGGCCGCGCCAGCGGCATGATGATGTACAGGAAGATCTGAAACTCGTTGGCGCCGTCGATCCGCGCCGCCTCTGAGACCTCCATCGGCAGGCCCATGAAGAACTGTCGCATCAGGAAGATGAAGAACGGCTGGCCGAAGAAGGCGGGGACGATCATCGGAAGGAACGTATTGATCCAGCCCAGCTTCGCGAAGATGTCGAAGAGGGCGACGATGAGGGCGGGGTATGGGACGAAGATGGTCGCCATCACGAGCCCAAACATGAGGTCTCGCCCTGGCCATTTGAGGCGCGAAAAGCCGTATGCGATCAAAGGGTTGGAGATGGCGCTGCCGAGTGCGATGCCGGTGGTGAGAATGACAGAGTTGAGAAAGAAGGTGGGAAAGGGCACGACCGTGACCGCGTCGTAGAAGTTCTTGAAGTCGAGCGACTTTGGAAACAGCGTGGGCGGAAAGTTATTGAGCTCGGCGGTGGTCTTGAACGCCGACGTCGCCATCCAGTAGAACGGAATGAGGAAGAACACGCAAAAGGCGAGCAGGACAAGGCGCGGCCCCACTGCCTGCGGAATGATCTTTCCGAAAAGGCGGCCCCAGCGCGGAGGGAACGGACGGCGTGCGACCCTGGGCGCTGCCAGCCCGCCGACTTCCTGCGCGCGCTCGGCGGTCACCTCAGCTCACCTCGTAGTGAACCCAGTACTTGGACCAGCGCATGATCGCCACGGAAAGCCCGATGCTGATCGCGAAGAGCACCCAGGCCATGGCCGAGGCGTAGCCCATGTCGCTGTACTGGAACGCGTTCTTGTACAGGTAGAAGACATAGAAGAGCAGTGAGTTGTCAGGCCCGGAGGTGTAGGCGCCGCCGCCGCTGGTCCCGCCGGCCAGGATGTAGGCCGGCGTAAAGATCTGAAGGCCGAGGATCGTGCCGTAGATGAGGTCGTACAGGATCACCGGCGTGATCAGCGGGATGGTGATGTTCCAGAAGCGCCGCAGGGCCCCGGCCCCGTCAATGGCCGCCGACTCATAGAGGTCAGAAGGAACCGCGCGAAGGGCGGCTAGGAAGATGAGGGCAGGTCCGCCCGCGCCCAGCTGGGCGAGGATGACGATCGAGATCTTGGTCCAGGAAGGGTCGCCGAGCCAGTTGATGACCGGGACGCCAACAAAGCCCAGCGCGTAGTTGATGAACCCGAACCGAGGGTTGAGAAGGACGATGAAGATGAACGTCAACGCGAACAGGGGCAGGATCGAGGGCAGGTAGAAGGCCGCTCGATAGATGGCGACCTCGCGCACGCGCTGGTTCATCATCAGCGCGAGGATGATCGCGATCACCAGCCCGACCGGCACGGCCAGGGCCGTGTAGTAAAGCGTGTTGTAGAGGGACTTCCAGAACAGGTTGTCGGTGATCAGGTGGTGGTAGTTGGCCAACCCAACCCCGGTTGCGGT
>DASXTG010000058.1:0-6105 GCA_036505515.1 Candidatus Dormiibacterota bacterium
AGGTGGGTTTCACCGCCGCGCTCATCAAGCTGGAGTCCGACCGTGTGCCGGTCGTGTGCTGGGCGACCGGTGACGGGGAACGCAGCCTGACCGACAACAACAACAGCTCCGGATACACGAGCGTGGCCGACATCCTGGCCCGCAACAGCTTCACGACCCGTGATCTCCTCCTGTCGCAGGCCGCCTCGGTGCCCGCCGATTGCGACGAGGTTGCGGTCGTCACCCCGACCTCGGCGCTTCCGGATCGCAGCGTGAAGGCGCTGACGGACTACCTGGCGGGGGGTGGGAAGCTGCTGGTCGCGGGCGAGCCCTGGCCACAGCAGCCGGCCGCGCTCCAATCGCTGAACGCGGTGCTCACGCCGTATGGGCTCGCCTTCTCGGGCGCGCTGGTCGTTGAAGCGGATCCGTCTCGAGCGTCGAGCCAAGACCCGACCATCCCCGCGGTCATCGACTACGGTCGCTCTCCGATCACCGGACCGATCCAGCGCCATGTGTCGTTCTTTCCGCGCACGACCGTCATCACCGGCTCGCCGGAATCGTCGTCGACTGTCGTCGCCATCGCCAGGACGTCGAGCAGCTCATACGCTGTCGAAAGCGCCAGATCCGACCCGCAGAAGCGCCAGGGCGCTGACAAAGGCGGACCTTTCACGATCATGGCCACGCTGGAGAAGGCCGCCGGCCAGAAGAAGACACGCATCGTCATGGTCGGGACAGCCGCTTTTGCAGAGAACCGGACCCTTCCGCCGAACAACGACGACGCCAACATCGAGCTCGCGCTGGGGTCGTTCCAGTGGCTGGCCGAGCAGGATGCGCTGATCTCGATTCCCCCAAAGGCGGGCCGCTCCCTGCCGCTGGCCCTAACGCAGCAGGACCAGAGCACGATCATCTTCATCACCACCGCCCTCATGCCCGGCCTGATCGTCTTCGGCGGCGTGATGGTGTGGTGGCGGCGGCGCGTGTTCAGTTGATGGTTCGTATACCCTTTCGCTCCGCGCTGACTGCGTAACCGTGGAGGGGAAGTGGATCCGAATCTAGTCCTGCTGGGTGTGGCCGGCGGTGTGGCCGCCGTCCTTTTCGCAATCGCCCTGATCTTCATCGTCCTTCGCGCGCCCACCGGCAACGACCGCATGCGGGAGATCGCGGCCGCCATTCAGGAAGGAGCCTCGGCCTACCTGAACCGGCAGTACACGGTGATCGCGATCATCGGTGTGATCGTCGCGATCGTGATTGGCGTGGCGATCAACTGGACGACCGCTGCGCTATATGTGGTCGGCGCAGTGCTTTCGGCTTTGGCCGGATATGTCGGCATGAACATCTCCGTGCGCGCCAACCTGCGCACCGCGGAAGCGGCCCGCGGCGGCCTCAACAAGGCGCTCCAGGTCGCTTTTCGCGGCGGTGCCGTGACCGGGTTCATGGTCGTCGGCCTCGGCCTGCTGGGGGTGTCCGCCGCCTACTACGTCTTCAAGAACCCGGACGCGCTGGTCGGCCTTGCCTTCGGCGCCAGCCTGGTTTCCGTGTTCGCCAGGCTGGGTGGCGGCATCTACACGAAGGCCGCAGACGTCGGTGCGGACCTGGTCGGTAAGGTCGAGGCGGGCATCCCCGAGGATGATCCACGCAACCCGGCGGTCATCGCCGACAACGTCGGCGACAACGTCGGCGACTGCGCCGGCATGGCTGCCGACCTCTTCGAGACCTACGCGGTGACGATGATCGCGGCCATGCTGCTGGGTTCGCTCCTCTTCAAGGACCAGCCCGGCTGGGTGGTCTACCCTCTGCTGCTCGGCGCCGTGAGCGTGGTGGGCTCGATCGTCGGCACTTTCTTCGTGCGCATCTTCAACACGCGCTGGATCATGGGCGCGCTGTACGCGGGCCTGCTGGTGGCGGTCGCGGTGGCAGTGGTCGGCTTCTACCTGGTGACGCAGTACATGCGCGTAAGCGGATACCTGCAGCCTGGCGACGGCGTGAGCGAACCCAACAACCTCTTTTTCGCCGGGCTGATCGGGGTCGTGATCACCGTCCTCATCGTGGCAATCACGGAGTTCTTCACCGAGACCGCGTACTGGCCGGTGCACCTCATCGCCAAGGCGTCCGTCACCGGGCACGCGACCAACATCATCGCCGGCCAGGCGATCGGCATGATGGCGACAGCCCTGCCCGTGACCGTGATCGGCGTGGGCATCCTCCTGAGCTACAACCTTGCCGGGCTCTACGGGATCGCGATCGCGGCCACGGCGATGCTGTCGATGACCGGCATCATCGTCGCCATCGACTCCTACGGCCCCATCACGGACAACGCCGGTGGGATCGCGGAGATGGCCCACCTGCCCGAGGAGGTGCGCCGCATCACGGACCCGCTGGATGCCGTCGGCAACACCACCAAAGCCGTGACCAAGGGCTACGCGATCGGTTCCGCCGGCCTCGCCGCGCTCGTGCTGTTCTCGTCATACACGGAAGAGCTGTCGAAAGCGGGCCATGCCATCGCCTTCGACCTCCGCGACCCGAGCGTGATCGTGGGCCTCTTCTTCGGCGGCATACTGCCGTTTCTGTTCGGCTCGCTCGCCATGCTCGCCGTGGGGCGCGCGGGCGGGCTGGTCGTTGAGGAGGTCCGGCGCCAGTTCCGTGAGATCAAGGGGATCATGGAGGGCACGGCCAAGCCCGAATACGGAACAGCGGTGCGCATCGTGACCGCGGCTGCGCAGCGCGAGATGATCGTCCCCGGCCTGATCCCGGTGGTGGCTCCGCTCGCGGTGGGCTTCATCCTCGGGCCGAAGGCGCTTGGAGGCATGCTCCTGGGCGCGATCGTCACCGGGCTGTTCATCGCGATCCAGATGACCAGCGGCGGCGCCGCGTGGGACAACGCCAAGAAGTACATCGAGGAGGGTCACCTGGGCGGCAAGGGTTCGGAGGCCCACAAGGCTGCGGTGACCGGTGACACGGTGGGAGATCCCAACAAGGACACGGCAGGCCCCGCGATCAACCCGATGATCAAGGTCGTCAACATCATCGCCATCCTCATCGCAGCGGCTGTGGCCTCGCATCATTTGATTCCGTAGACTCGTCTCGAGGGTAGGGTGGACGACTACCAGAAGGAGATCGCCGACCTCGAAACCCAGATCGAGCAGCTGGTCGAAGCCGATGGTGACGCCAGGACCATCGCAGAGCTGACGATGCAGGCCGAGATCCTCAAGGCCATCTATGCGCGAGCGCTGGACCTGCTCGACCGCGGCAGGAGGGATGAGAGCTTGCGGTTCGGGCTGCGCATCCAGGGCTACGGCGACTGGAACCTGGACAACGTGTACGCATTCGTCTACGAACGCTCGGTCGAGCTCGAGCCGCAGGGCCATGGGGCTTTCGTCGGCGGGATCAAGAACGCAGACTTCGCGCTCATGCTCAATCCGTGATCATTTAGCCATGGAGACCGCACTCACTCCATTGGAGTTCGCGCGGCGGGCGCGCAAGCTCTACGGCGGGCGGGAGGCGGTCGTGGACGGCGACCTGCGGATGACCTACGAGCAGTTCTTCGATCGCTGCGATCGATGGTCGGCGGCCATGCAGGGGATGGGAGTCAAGAAGGGCGACCGCGTCGCGTACATATCGCCCAACACGCACGAGCAGCTGGAGTCGTTCTATGCGGTGCCGCAGATCGGCGCTGTGCTGGTCCCGATCAACTTCCGGCTTACGCCGGACGATTTCGTCTACATCGCCAACCACGCCGGCTCGAATATTCTGTGCGTCCATCCTGACTACCTGGAGGCGATCGACGGCGTTCGCGACCAGCTGGGTGGCGTGGAGCATTTCGTGGCGCTCGGCAGCGCCGGCGGTCGCAAGGGATGGGCGGAGTACGAGGCTGCACTCGAGGGCGCGGGCTCGGATTTCAGGCGGCCCCAGATCGCTGAGGGCGACCTGCTGTCGCTGAACTACACCAGCGGCACGACCGCCAAGCCGAAGGGCGTGATGATCACGCACCGCAATGCGTGGGCAAACATCGTGGGCACGCTCGTCCACCTGCACCTCCGGGTCGACGATCGGTACCTGTGGACGCTGCCCATGTTCCACGCCAACGGCTGGACCTTTGTCTGGATCGTGACCGCGGTGGGCGGCACGCACATCTGCCTCCCAAAAGTGGAACCGGCGCGAGTCTTCGAGCTGATCCGGACGGAGCAGGTGAGCTGGCTGTGCGCGGCGCCGACCGTCTTGATCGCTCTCGCGAATGCGCCGGCCGGCGTTCGCGGCGAGGTGCCGAAGGGTGTCAATGTGGTCACGGCGGGCGCGCCACCTGCAGCGGCGACCATAGAACGCATGGAGGGAGAGTTCGGCTGGGAGCTGACGCAGGTCTACGGTCTCACCGAGACTTCTCCATTCCTCACGATCTGCGAGCCCCGCCCTGAGCACGGGCGAATGTCGCCGTCGGAACGCGCCGTCATCAAAGCGCGCACCGGCGTGGAGCTGATCACGGCGGGTGAGCTGAAGGTGGTCGACAGCGGCGGTAAGGACGTGGCGATGGACGGCCAGGAGCTCGGCGAGATCGTGTTCCGCGGCAACGTGATCATGGAGGGCTACTACCGCGATCCTGAGGCGACCGAGAAGGTGATGGGCGACGGCTGGTTCCACACCGGAGACGCGGCGGTCATGCACCCCGACGGCTATGTCGAGATTCGCGACCGCATCAAGGACGTGATCATCAGCGGGGGAGAGAACATCTCATCGGTGGAGGTCGAGGGTGTGCTGCTGCGGCACCCGGCCGTCCAGGAAGCGGCGATCGTGGGGCTGCCGCACGAGAAGTGGGGGGAGGCGCCGCACGCGTACGTGGTCCTCAAGTCGAGCGCGTCGGCAACGGAGCAAGAGCTCATCCAGTTCTGCCGCGACAGCCTGGCCCACTTCAAGGCGCCGCACAGCGTGACCTTCGTGCAGGAGCTGCCCAAGACCGCGACCGGGAAGATCCAGAAGTACGTGCTGAGGAAGGGCGCGGCCGCGATCGTCCGCCAATAGCGGCTAGGTCCAGACCTCGGTCCGCAGCCAGGTCATGCGGTCCCGCGTGACCTTGACTGTGACCAGCGTGCCGGCATCCAGTGACCGCTCGTCGAACAGCTGGAGCGTGCGCGGGTGAAAGCGATAGAAGCGAAGGCTCTCGAGCGACGTGGTGTCGTAGTCCCGAAATCGGCGTGAGTAAGTGCGCTCGGCCTCAGCCGCCTGCCGCCCGCTGACCACTCTTGCAGTTCCAAACAGGTGGATCCCGCGGTCGGGCCGGCCCCAGACCTGCCTGGAGTCGTAGACGCTGACTGCTGCCGAGCGATTCGTGGCCAGGTTGCGCGAGTGCAGCGAGTCGGGGTCGGAGATCCAGTAGACGTGGAACGCATCGTCCCAGGCGAAATACACGTGACTGATGTGTGCCCGCCCTCCGGGCGCCACCGTGGCGATGGAGCAGAGGGTGGAGGCATTCATTAGCCGGCGAGCAATAGATCGCAGCTTTGTAGCGGACCAGCGTTTCGCCCTGCGCTCAACTGTCACGCGATCAGGCTACGGCAGCCGCGTTCTGGCCTCGCCGTGAGCCTTGAGGATTGCTTCACCGATCGCGATGAAGTCCGCTGCATCGTCCTTCGCCCCCGTGTCGACTTGACTGCCGACTTACGCGGCCGCATCGGAGCCGGGAGCGCGAGCGCATGCGGCGAAGGTGGTCGAAGGCGGGATGGTGAGCATCTGGCCGCCCGCGGCTCGCACGAGCTGCCACTTGCCCTCGTGCACCATCCAGTGATGCCGATGACACAGCAGCACGAGGTTGTCGAGGTCGGTGCTTCCGCCCTGGATCCAGTGGACGACGTGATGCGCCGCGCTCCACTTCGCGGGCCGGTCGCAGCCTGGCCAGCGGCAGTGCCTGTCGCGAACCTCCAGCGCCGTGCGCCTCGGTCCTTCGACCGTCCGCTTCGAGCGCCCGACGTCGATCACCATCGAGTCTGAGCCGAGAAGGATCCTGGTCACGCTGCAGTCGCAGGCCAGCCGCTCCACCGTCTTCGATGAAATCGGGAGCGAGAAGTCCATCTCCGCCGCCGGCGCTCCGCTCAGGCCGAGCAGGGTCTCCAGTGAAGTCGTCACCTGGAGGCGCGCCGG
>DASXTG010000059.1:0-13978 GCA_036505515.1 Candidatus Dormiibacterota bacterium
TCCACGGTCTCGATCATCACCACGCTGATCGGCAGCATCCAGTCGCTGTCCACCGCGCGGGCTCGCGTCGGCCCCATGCTTCGAATGCCGTGGGGCGGGTAGCGGCAAGCATCGACTGCGGCTTTGGCCTGTTCGACGGAATTGACCATCGGCACGATGACCCCGCCGGCTCCCGCGTCGAGAGCTTTCATGATCGCGCCGGGCTCGTTCCATGGCACGCGCACGAATGAGGGGACGCTGCCAGCGGAGATTGCCTGGAGCATTGGCAGCATCACGTCGTATCCAATCAGGCCGTGCTGGGTGTCGATGCAGACCCAGTCGTGCCCCGACCGAGCCGCCACCTCAGCGGTCCACGGACTGGGGATCGTGCACCAGGCGCCCAGGGTCGGCTCGCCCGCCTTCCAGCGCTCTCGCAGCGATGTCATCGCGCCTTCGCCTCGACCGCATTGACCACGTTCACCGGAGGCAGCCTGTCCAGAACGCGCCGGAGATTGTCCCCGACAAGCTCGATCAACCGCGCCTCGGACTCGTGCGTGGCACCTGCCCTATGCGGAGATAGAACCACGTTGTCCAGGCCTCTCAGTGGTGAGTCTTTCGGCAGCGGCTCGATCTCGAATACGTCGAGCCCGGCGCCGGCCAGGTGCCCTGAGCGGAGGGCGTCCACGAGCGCCTTTTCGTCCACGATCGCGCCGCGCGCAGCGTTGACGAGGTACGAGCCGCGCTTCATCCTCGCCAGTGCCCTGCCGTCGATGAGGGACCCGGTGTCGACATCGAGCGGTGTGTGGACGCAGACGATGTCGCTGTCACTTAGAAGAGTCTCGAGGTCGACCTGCTCGGCGCCGGCGAACATGCGCGGCATCAGGTCCGTGAACAGAATCCGGCAGCCAAACGCGGCGACGCGGCGTGCGACCGATGAGCCCACGTTTCCGAGCCCGATGATGCCGATTGTCATCGCTGCCAGCTCGCGCCCGATGAGCTCCTCGCGCATCAGGTCGCCGGCGTCCCAGCGGCCGGCGCGGATTTGCCGGTCAGCCCAGAACGACCGGCGGATGAGCGCGAGCATCGCCATAACCGTCCAGTCGGCCACCGAATCTTTGTTGTAACCACCCGCATTCGCGACCGGGATGCCGTACTCGGCCGCGAGCCGATGGTCGATGGTGTCGAAGCCGACCGCGGCCTGCTGGATGAGCATGCACCGGCGCATTCTCTCGAGCACGGGCCGGTCGATCCGGTGCTTGTGGCGCCTGTCGGCGATCACGAGATGTGCGTCCGCGCACGCCTCAGCCACGGCATCCTGCGCGGGCGGCGGGGGCACCAGCACCACCTCCACCTGGTGGCGGCCCTGGAACATCGCTCTCACGGTGGCCTCGTCGAAGGGGCTCAGGCAGGCGACGCGGGCCAGCATGGGTATCGAAGGCTAACACCGTCGGTCCGCGACCAACGAGCGGTCGTTGCGCGCGTTTGCGCGTGCTGTCAATCTCCTTTACCTATGGACGCAATCGACCAGGTCGTCATGAATGCTCGGCTGCACTACCTGGGCATGGCGGCTCGGGTCATCGAGCCGGTCATGAAGCTTGCTGTGCTGACCTGCATGGATGCACGTGTTGACGTGTCCGCCTTGCTTGGCCTCAGGCCGGGCGACGCTCACGTCATTCGTAATGCCGGAGGCCGGGTGACTGTCGACGCGCTGAATTCTCTAGCTATCTCGCAGGCGATCCTGGGCACCCGCGAAGTCATGGTGCTGCATCACACAGAATGTGCGCTCGGCCGGTTCAATCAATCGGAGCTTGCCGAGCGAATCACGGCTGCCACCGGCCATCGATTTGCTGAGGAGCTTGGCTGCTTCGCCGACCCGATAGAAGCCGTCCACGAAGACGTGGACCGCCTGAAGACTTCTGGGAGCCTTGTTCATCACGACAAGATTCGCGGCTACATGTACGACCTCGCTGCCAACACATTGGCCGAGGTCCGTCGACCCCAAACGTCCTGATCGTCCAACCGGGTCCACTGACGGTAAGCTGCTCGTGTGGGAGGGACTATGAAGCGGCCCCGTCTCATCGGTCGCGCAGCCTGTCTCGGAGTGCTGCTGCCGGTCTTGCTGCTGGCGTCCGCGCCGACCTCGGCCCAGGCGACGATCAGCGGCGGCTGCTCGGCAACCGCGGTTGCCACCAGGTCGGGGTCTATCGACCTCACGAACGCCGACGTCTGGCACGTCCATCACAACGACTTAGTGACTGGGGAGGGGAAGTCCCCAACTGCCCAGACTTTCGCTCAGGTCCAGGTCGTCACATTTGGAATTGCCACGTCGCTCCTCGATCGCAAAGGCAACAAGCAGACTGGATCGGCTGGACCGTTTAAGGTCTCCGACTACGACCGCTACATCCGTGTCCTCTTGGTAACGGGCAAGAGCGACAGCTGCGACGGCTCCATCCTGGTCGTCGTCGACGACGTCAGCCCCCAAGCCACGCTGGCCGGTCTCCTGGGTCTCATCATCGGGGTGCTCGGACTCCTCGGGCTGGTAGCCAGCCTGTACCTCCCTCGGACGCTCTCTTCCCGATTGGTGGGGACGGTCCTCGGCTTGTTGGCCGGGCTCGGGTGGGGAGAGTTCCTACAGCAAGCTGAATTCATAGACCCGCGTACCGTGGCCGTGATCGTCCTTCCGGCCATTGGCGTCGTCATCGGTGTCCTCGTGCCTGGATCGCTCCATCGCGGAAGCGCAACAAGAGTCTGAAACCGCCGAAACGTACTCGCAATCATGGTGCCGGTCATAACCCCAAGTAGGCCCGCCGCACACCAGGATCGTCCCTCACCGCAGCTGCGGCTCCGCTCAAGACGACCCGTCCGTTTTCCAGGACATAGGCGCGATTCGCGGCCTCCAGCGCCACCAGCACGTCCTGCTCGACCAGGAGGAGCGCCGTTCCCTCGCGGTTGATCTGCTTGACCACGTCGATCAAGCGGTCGACGACGTTGGGGGCGAGACCGAGCGACAGCTCATCGATCATGAGCAGCTTCGGCCGGGCCATCATTCCGCGCCCGATCGCCACCATCTGCTGCTCGCCACCCGACAGCGTTCCCGCCTCCCGCGACAGCTTGTCCTTGAGGGCCGGAAAGTGGCCGACCACGCGCTCCAGGTCGTCGCGGATCTCGCCATCGCGCCGCAGGTACGCCCCGAGCAACAGGTTCTTCTCTACCGACATCGTGCCAAACAGGCGACGGCCTTGCGGCACGTGGGCGACACCGTTGCGTACGAGAACTTCGGGGCGAGCATTAGTGATGTTCTTGCCGCCAAGAGCGATCTTGCCCGAGATTGCACGGACCAGGCCACTCAGGACGCCAAGCAGCGTGGACTTGCCCGCGCCGTTTGCACCGACGAGTGCCACCAGCTCAGCGGGGGCGACGTCGAGGTCAATCTCGAAGAGCACCGGCCCAGCGTCAAAACCGGCCGTCAGGCCGCGGACTGTGAGCAGCGGATCAGGTCTTGCGATTAGAAGGCCCATCAACGCCGCGCTCGGCGCGCAGCCGTTTTGCGTAGCGCTCACCGAGATAGGCCTGGATCACGCGGTCGTCGCGAAGCACGACCTCCGGCTCACCCTGCGCGAGGACCTGACCGAAGTCGAGGACGACCGCTCGCCGGCAGATGCCGACGATGACCCGCATGACGTGCTCGATGAGGAGCACCGTCACACCGCTGGCATGTACCGCCCTCACCATCTCGAGCGCCTCGTCGATCTCCACGTTGTTGAGCCCCGCCATGACCTCATCCAGCAGGAGCAGTTGGGGCCTGGTCGCAACCGCCCGAGCCACCTCGAGCCGTTTGCGATCCGGGATGGTGAGCGCCGAAACCGGATGGCCTGCCTTGGCCCCCAGCCCGACCAGTCCCAGCACCTGGTCCGCGATCTCGAAGGCCTCCTTCGGTCCTCGGCGGGCTTCCGCGCTGCCGAACAGGGCGCCGATGGCGGCATTTTCCCGCACAGTCATGGAACCGAACGGGCGAACGATCTGGAACGTGCGTCCGATCCCAAGCTTCGCTATCCGGTGCGGCGCCATACCAGCAATCGAGGCGCCCTGCCAGCGGATGTCTCCGCCGTCCAGCCGATGGATGCCGCTGATGCAGTTCAGGAGGGTCGTCTTGCCGGCACCGTTGGGACCGATGATGCCGAGGATTTCGCCCTTGGCCACCTCGAGGGTGATGCCGTCGACGGCGGCGACGCCCCCGAAGCGCTTGGTGACGCCACGCAGCTCCAACTGCGGGGCCGTGGCCGCGCTCACAGAGAGGTTTCTCGAAGCGACCGGCGGAGGTAGGACAGGCTCAGCCGGCTGCGACCGCCGAAGAAGTCGATCACACCTCGAGGCGCGAAGATCACGACCGCGATCAAAAGCAGGCCGAGGATGTCCTGCGCGAGGATTGGGCGGGCCTCCGACGATACGAATGGGATGTCGAACGTGATCGGCAGGCTGCCTCCGAGAAACTGGATCAGCAACTGAAGGAGGACGGCGCCGGCAGCGGGCCCGAAGACCGTGCCGGTGCCGCCGAGCAGCGCCATCAGGATCATCTGGACGTTGTATTCGATCGGAAACGTGTTCTCCTGGTTGATGAAGACGTTCCACTGAGAGAAGATCCCTCCTGCAAGGCCCGTAAGGGCCGCGGCGAGTGCGAAGGCCGCAACCTTGTAGGCAGTGGTGTTGACGCCGAGGACGGCTGCCGCCTCCTCGTTCTCGCGGATGGCGATCAGGCCGTAACCGAAGCGGCTTCGCAGCACCCACCAGGTGATGGCGATGGAGATCGCCGCCGCCATCAACATCAAATAGAAGAAGTAGATGCCGCGGTTTTCGATGGCGTAGACGGGAAGGAACAGGCCGCTCGCGCCGCCGAACAGCGGCTGGCCGCCATAGTCGATGTTCTGCACCAGCTCGCCGACGGCCACGCCTACTCCTAGGCTCGCAACGGCGAAGTAGTGACCGCGCAACCTGAGGAGGGGAAGGCCCACAAGGGCGGCGAACGTGGCGGCGACCAGCGGCGCGAGGGGCAGCGAGAGAAGAAACGGCCACTTCGCCTTGGCGATGAGCATGCCCGTCGTGTACGCGCCGATGCCAAAGAAGGCCACATTGCCAAAAGCGGCGTACCCGGCGATCCCGCCGATGATGTTCCAGGCCGTCGCCAGCACGATGAACATGGCGATGATCGTTGCGAGCCGAAACCAGAGCCTGTTCGCCAGCAGTGGAACATTGGCCGACTGAGCCACGTCGAGAGAGGTGAGGGGGGCAAGGAGCGCATAGGCGACCAGGGCCGACCCGAGGATCAGGAAGATCCGACGCCAGTGGCGGCTCGCGTCGCTTCCAACGATCACCGCAGGCGTCCCAAAAGACCCTGCGGCCGGGTGACGAGCACCAGCACCATGAGGCCGAAGGCGATCGCGTTGGCGAACACGGAACCCGAACCGGGGATCGACTGCCCGAAGGCCTCGACCAGGCCGAAAGCCAGGCCGCCGACCACGGTGGCGCTGACCCGCCCCAGACCGCCCAGGATCACGACCACGAACGCCTGCAGCGTGTAGGGCTCGCCGGCGGTCGGAGTGATCGCCTGGATCATGGCGATCAGCCCGCCCGCGACGCCCGCGCAGGCTGCCCCCAGCCCGTAGGTCACGGCATAGGCGTGGCGCAGGTCGACGCCGACGAGCTGGGCCGCGTCACGGTCGGCCGAGATCGCCTGGATCGCCAGGCCAATCCGAGTGCGGTTCAGGATGAAGGCCAGCCCAGCCGACAGCAGGATGGCAACCCCGAGCGCCGTGAGAGGAACGTACGGGACGACCACGCTGCCGACCTCCAGCCCCTGCCCTGAGTAGGTGGGCGTGACCGAGCGGAAGTCAGAGCCGAATATGAGCAGCAGGACGTTGATGATGACCAGGTTCATGCCGAACGTGAGCAGGAAAGTGAACAGCAGCGGAGCTCTGATGATTCGGTTGATCACCCCGCGCTGGAACAGGTAGCCGAGCACGAACAGCGCCACCGCGTTTACCGGTAGCGTCAGGAATGGATCCACGTGCAAAGCGGTGAAGAGCTGCCAGGTGATGTAGCCACCGACGACCACCAGGGCCCCGTGCGCGAGGTTGACGATGTTGAGGACCCCCCAGACCAGGCCGAAGCCCACCCCCACCGCGACGTATATCCCTCCGGCCAGCAGCCCGAGAATGACCAGCTGGACGAAGTCGGCCAAGGCCTACTCGGGGCCCGTGAGAATCAGCGTTGGTCCCAGGAAGGCGTCGGGTACATGGGCTGGGCGTCAGCAACGTCCGGAGGAAAGACCGTGTGGTGCGCGCCGCTCTGGATCTGCTCCACGACCATCGGCTTGTAGATGTTGATCCCGCGGCTGTCGAACTTGAGTTGCCCGAAGAAGACCGTCACGTCCAGCGCGGCCAATGCATCGCGAACCTTCTTCGGATCGAGCGAATCGGCATTCTCGATTGCACGCTGCAGGGCCAGGCACGCCGCGGTCGACTCGGCGACGTGGTAGTCGGGATCGCCTAGTCCGGGGTACTTCGCCTTGTACGCGGCGACGTAGTCGGACACCGTGAGGTAGAAGGCCGGGGTGTACTTGACCTGTGGAGTCCATTGCGAGCCGCCGTAGACGTAGTTGGCGTCCTTACCGAGGGCGGTGATGAAGTCGGGCGTGGACGGGCCGACCGAGTAAGCGAAGATCTTCGCGTTCAGCTTCTGTTCCTTGGCCGCCTTGTTGATGGCGATCGCCTCTTGCAGGTGGCCTGAGTTGAGCACGATGTCGGGGTTGACGGCCTTCGCCGCCTGCACCTCAGCCGCGAGATTGGTCGCGCCGTTCTTGTACTTCTTGTACACGACCACCCTCATGCCTTTGGTGGGCGCGTAGGTTTCGATCCCGGTGGCCACCTCGAGGCTGAAGTTGTCGTCGGCGCTCAGCATGGCGATCGTGGTCGGCTTGGGGTTGAGCGTCGCGGCCATGTCGATCACGCCCTGGAGGTACTTGTTGGCGGGGCTGAGCACGCCAAACGTGTACTTGTAGCCCTGGTTGAAGATCGACTGCGCTGCACCATTGGCCTCGACCATGGGGATCTGGTTCTGCTCGGCGATCGCGGCGTCGGTTGCCGTGGCAGCGCTGCCATACGGACCCAGCAGGAAATTCGCCTTGTCCTCGGTGATGAGCTTCTGCATGAACACCGCCGACTGGTTGGCGTTGCTGGTGTCGTCGTAGTACTTGATCTTGACGGGGTGTTTGACCCCGTTCACAACGATCCCCCCACGCGCGGTGATCCAGTCAAGCCACAGGTTGTAGCCCTGCTGGGTGAGGATCGATTCCTTGGTCAGGGATCCCGTGAGCCCTAGAGGGGCTCCAAGGACGATGGTCGAGCCCGCCCCTCCAGCGGAGCCTCCGCACGCAGCCAGTGCCACCGCCACCACAGCGACCAACGCGAACCTGCGCATGGTCATCACCCCGCTATCACCCCCTGAGAGCCGATATCAATTCAGAATCTTAGTCCCCCCTCGGTTTGCGAACCGGAAACTCGGCGACTGAGGCCACCGCATGCGGCATCCATGGAGCGCACGGGAGGGGCTGTTGAATACGAATCTGGACAAGCGGGCGATGTCGCGCCTAGGCTCGAATTCACCAGGCCGGCACCTATTGGTTGGGGGAAAGCAAATGAACGCGAACCGCTCCCGCGTCTATCGCCTGCTCGGCGCTCCTCTCCTGGCTGCAGCCCTCTGCGTGGCGGCTTCGATGCCTTCGTTCGCCGCCCAGGGCTCCTACACGCAGACCAACCTCGTCTCCGACGTACCGGGGCTCGCCACCACACTCGACCCCGACCTCGTCAATGCGTGGGGTCTGACCCGCAGCCCGACCAGCCCCTGGTGGGTCTCAGACAATGGCACCGACAAGAGCACGCTCTACAACGGCGCCGGGAGCAAGCAAGCCCTCACGGTCAACATTCCCCCGTCTGGCAGCGCGCCGACCGGCGCGGTCTTCAACGGGACGAGTGGCTTCGTGGTGTCGAAGGGAGCCGTTTCCGCCCCGAGCCGGTTCATATTCGCCACCGAGAGCGGCACCATCGCGGGCTGGAGTCCGACCGTCGATGTGACCAATGCGATCGTGGCATTCGCCAGCACGGATGGCGCCGCTTACAAGGGGCTGGCGATCGGCACGACTGCAGCAGGCACCTTCCTCTACGCGACCAACTTCAACACGTCCACAGTCGACGTCTTCGACTCGACCTTTCACCAGGTGACTCTCGACGGCAATTTCTCCGACCCCGATATCCACACCGGATTCGCACCGTTTGGCGTCGCCCTCCTCAACGGCAACCTGTACGTGACCTACGCAAAGCGAGGCGACAACGGCGATGATGTCGCCGGCCCGGCCAACGGCTACGTGGACGTGTTCGACACCAGCGGCCACCTGCTTCGCCGCGCCGCAACGCGGGGCCGGCTCAACTCGCCGTGGGGGGTCGCCATCGCGCCGTCCAACTTTGGTCCCTTCAGCGGCGACCTGCTGGTCGGCAACTTCGGCGACGGCCGCATCAACGCGATCGACCCGGCCACGGGGGAATTCCTCGGCCAGCTTCGCAATGCTGACAACCGGCCGATCACCATCGACGGCCTTTGGGCGATCGCGTTCGGCGGAGGACCGGGCACCAACAGCGGCCCGTCCAATTCGCTCTTCTTCACGGCAGGTCCTGACGAGGAGAGTCACGGTTTGTTTGGAGCCCTGACGAGCCAGACCTGACGCTTTCCACGGCGAAAACCAACCAGCGGTGCGATGATCATCGAAAGCATGGGCGGATGGGACCAGTACAAGGCCAGGCTCGTGGAGCTGTATCGGCGCTACGCTGACCGGGAGGCTCGACTCGAACGTGCGAGGGAAAGGCTCGGGGTAGACGCGTTCCTGTCCGGTCACGAAGGCTGGTTCTTTCACCGAGGGCTTCGCAACAAGCCTGATCAGCGCGAGTGAGCCCGACGGTCGTTTAAGAGAGAAAACGCACTGAGCTCGCAGCCGACCTCACAGTTTGCCAACGCCCCGCGCCCCGACGACGACGGTGCAGGGCTCGGCATCGAAGGGCGGCGGCTCCCGGCGCTGCAATTGGCATCGACGCTCGGAGGCCAGGTCAACCTTGCCGAAGCCGCTTCCAGGCTCGTGCTCTATGTCTACCCGCACGCGACCGGAACTCCATACGCACCCGCGCCCGGTTGGGCCGACATTCCTGGGGCCATCGGCTGCACGGCGGAGAGTTGCGCATTCCGCGATCGCCAAGCCAGTTTCGCGAGTCTTGGCGCGTCGGTCATGGGCCTTTCCGCGCAACACACCGAGGAGCAGCGGCAGTTTGCGGCTCGCGTGGACATCACGTTTCCGCTGCTTAGCGACCCGCAGCTGCGGCTTGCCTCGGACCTAGGTCTCCCTACGTTCGAAGCTGGAGGTCTGCGCCTCTACAAGCGTCTGACATTGGTCGCAGATGCCGGGCGGATCGTCAAGACGTTCTATCCCGTGTTTCCTCCCGATGCCCATCCGGCAGAGGTCCTCGATTGGTTGCAACAAAGGCCCCGGTAGTTGGCTCTGCCGCGACCTGCCGCTATGATCTTCGATCTCGATGGAACGCTTGTGGACACCGTGGAGGTGCGGATCGCTGCCTGGCTGCGCACATTCGCAGAATTCGACATACCTGCCGCTCGTGCTCATGTGGCGCGACTCATAGGATCTGATGGAAAGCGCCTGGCCCGAACCGTTGCCGGCGCGGCCGGCGTCATTCTCGACGCGGAACGGGCGGAAGCAATCGACCGCCACGCGGGCGACATCTACAGTGAGTTGAACGTCGATCCCCAACCGCTACCCGGAGCGCCGGAGCTTTTGGATGCCCTCAACAAGCGCGGGCTGCAGTGGGCGGTTGCGACCTCAAGTCGCCGCGATCAGGTCGGCGCCTCGATCCAGGCCTTGAAGCTGTCCAAGCGCCCGACCGTCATCGATGGCAGCCACGTGAAGCACGCCAAGCCGGCACCTGACCTGCTGCTGTACGCCGCCGCCGAGATCGGCGTCGAGCCGTCGAGGGTGTGGTACGTGGGCGATTCGATCTGGGATATGGAGGCCGCCGCCAAAGCCGAGATGGTACCGATAGGGGTGGTCACCGGCGCTGCCACGGCCGAAGACCTCAAGGCCTCTGGAGCCGGGCTGACCGTTGACAACCTTCGGCAGCTGCTGCCCTTCGTTTCCTAGGGGCGATCACCAGTTCGCTTCCACGTCGATGTAGCCGAGCCGGCGGGCCCGGTGGTCGGTCACGCGGTAGAGCAGGTAGCCGAGCACCAGGGTGCCGGCGGTGGCGATCACGAGCCGGATCAGCACCTCACCGTCGGTGAGGTTCGGAAACATCTGGTAAGCGCCACCGTGGAGGATGGCGCGCCGGCAGAGCTCGAGCCAGTAAGGCAGCGGCGACAGGGAGGCCAACCAGGCGACCGGACCGGGCAGCACCGAGATCGGAAAGATGGCGCCGGAGAAGAGGTAGAGAAACTGGGCCATGATCTCGCCGTAGCCGTGCGTATCGCGGCCTGCCAACAGCGCCATGCTGAGCGTGATCGCGAAGGCGATCACGGAGACGAACGCGAGCAGGCAGGCGGCGACCAGGAGCGGGTAATCGATCCGCAGAGGGTTGACGTCCAGGTGCAGCGCGAACGTCGCAACGAGCAGCACGATCACCACCGAGGCGGCGGCGCTGCCCAGCTTGGCTGTCGCCCGCCCGACCAGGAAGATCGGGAATCCCAGCGGCGCCATGTAGGAGTACTTGAGGATGTGAAAGCGGCCGCGGTCCTCGAGGATCCCGGTCGCGAACTCGGAAACGCCCTCCTGGATGAACGACCAGAACGCCGTTCCGACGATCAGGAAACCCAGATATGGCCGGGTGGCGGCGGCGTTCCCCGTGATGACCGTGTACATGACGGCCAGGATCAAGGCCATCGAGATCGGGCGCAGCACCGAGTAGACGATGAACAGGAGCGGGCGCGTCCAGTTGCTGGAGACGGCCCAACCAAGCCGGACCGCAGCCGTGTAGCCGAAGAGCTGCCGCGCGACGGCTACTCCCATCGGGTCACCAGCTTCCCGTCCTTCCTCGCCCGAGACTCCATGAAGCGCAGCGAGGCGCCGGCGAGCAGGGCGAAGACCGGAATCTGGACGGCGACCAGGAGGGTCTCGGTGCCGGCGGGGATGAAGACCGGGGTGCCGGGCAGCAGCAGCTGCCGCATCGCGTCCAGCCCCAGCGTCATCGGGACCAGCGACGCCGCGCCCCCAACGTATGCGCCAAGGGCGTTGACCGGGAAGTAGAGGCCGGACAGGAAGTTGACGGGCTCCTGCATGGCGTTGCACAGGTGCCAGGCCTCGCGCCCATAGAAAAGGAAGAGGCTGGCGAGCAGCATCCCCAGGCAGTAGAGCGCGGAGAGGGTGAGCAGGAAGACGCCGATGGCAGGCAGGGTTCCGGCCGCCGCGTAGGTAATGCCGAATAGCAGCGATCCCAGGAGCAAGATCGCGCCCGCCCG
The DNA here is from genome assembly GCA_036505515.1 of Candidatus Dormiibacterota bacterium. GTDB lineage: Bacteria > Chloroflexota > Dormibacteria > Dormibacterales > Dormibacteraceae > DASXTG01. Next base: position 11,539 of record DASXTG010000059.1, read on the forward strand.
CAGGGTGACTGTGAACATCGAGCCCAGCGCCATGCCCAGGAGCACGCCTTCGAAAGTGGTGGGCGAGATCACGTAGAGCTCCAGCGTGCCGTTGCCGCGATCCCAGGAAAACTGCGCAGCCATGCTCCAGAGCACGTTCTGCCAGAAGGCGAGCATGGCGCCGCCCATGACCACGAACCCGAGGTACTGGCGCGGCGCATGCAAGCCCTGGTAGACAAGCACCATCGCCAGCGCGCCGACCACCGGGAAGGCCATGTCGAAGAAGAGCCAGGACTTCTGGCGGTTGGCGGCCACGACCCTTGGATAGGCCCTGGCTGCGATCGTCTTCAGGAAGATGCGCGGGGGCGAGTACTCGGCGCGCACTCCCGTGCTCATCAGGCTTCTTCTTCGGTCATGCTGCGGCCAACCAGCTTCACGAAGGCGTCTTCGAGCGTGGGTTGGCGGCGGACCAGCCCGCTGACGTGCCGTCCGGCTCCTTCGACGGTCGTGATGACGCGGGGCAGGACTCTGTCATCGGCGAGCAGCAGGCTGAAGCGGTCGACGCCGTCTTCCTCGGTGACGCTCGCCGCGCCCACGCCCTCGATCGCCCGCAGCCGATCAAGCAACGGAGTGCCGGGATCGAGCTGGAGGTCTACGATCACGTCTTCATCGACCGACTCCTTCAGCGCCCGAGGCGCGCCTTCGGCGACGATCCGGCCCCGGTTGACGATGGCGATCCGGTCGCAGAGCTCGTCGGCCTCCTGCATGTAGTGCGTGGTCAGGATCACGGTGCGCGTCGGATCCTCCCGAATCCAACGCTGCACCTCATTCCGAACATCGCGCGCCGCGCCGACATCCAGAGCAACTGTCGGCTCGTCCAGGAAGAGGACCCGCGGGTCGGTCATGAGTCCGCGGACCAGGTTCATCTTCTGGCGCATGCCGCTGGAGAGGCTGGTGATCTGCCTGTTGGCTGCATCGGCCAGGCCGAGGCGCTCGAGGAGCTCGTCGATGCGCTTGCGAGCCACCTTCGAGTCCATGCCATAGAACTGGCTGAACATCCAGAGCTGCTCGCGCACCTTCAGGATCCCGTAGCCGGCCTGCTCGCCCCCGGAGACCATGGCGATCCGGCTCCGCAGGCGCTTGTAGTCCCTGACCACGTCGAAGCCGTCCACGAAAGCCTGGCCGGAGGTCGGCAGCAGCAGCGTGACCAGGATCTTGATCAGCGTCGTCTTGCCGGCTCCGTTCGGTCCGAGGACGCCGAAGACCTCTCCTTTGTCGACTTTGAGGTCGACGTCCTGGAGGGCGGTGGTGACCTCGCGGCGCGTCTTGTAGACACGAGTCAGCCGTCGAGTCTCGACTGCAGGGCGTGCTGCATCGCTTGGGGGATGGTTGGTGCCGGCCACGGCGAATGCGATTCTATCTCGGCCGTGCGCCGGCCCTCAAATGGAGTGCGACCACGACCGATCGGGGTTCTGGTGACATAATCCGATCACCGGACGCAATCGTCGTTTTTTGAGGGGAAGGTGATGCGTCGGCTCAGCCTGACGACCCGACGCAGAAGGCTGCATTCGGTGGGCTTCGCGGTCGGGTAACCCACGTTAGAGGTCCCGGATAGCACCAGGAGAAGCGAGCCGCAGCACCGGCAAGCAGCTTCGATGGACAGACGCTGCGGCCGGCCTTGCATTGGCGACAGTGGGCGCGGTTGCCGCCGGACTTTCGCTCCGGATGCACTGGTTCCCTGGGATCGTTGCGGCGTATGCGGCGCATGCCTGGCTTGCCGCCATCGCACTCGCGTGGTTCTTCTGGCTCGGTCGGCGATTCCCGGTGGGAACGCTATCCCGGCGCGAGCTGATTCCCTGGTATGTGCTCTGGTTGCTCGCAGTTCTGGGAAACGCATTGCTCGCCTTCAGCGCGCCACCCGACAGCATCCGCTTGCCTGCCGCGCCGCTCCTGGTCGCCGATCTCGTGTTCCTCGGCGTGGTCGTTGGGCCGACCGAGGAACTCCTGTTTCGAGGCCTCGTTCAAACCGGCGTCAATGGCTCCGTGGCCTGGGAGCTGCGAGTATTCGGGCTGCGGTTACGGCTTGGAACGATGCTGGCTGCCGGCGCCTTCGGACTCTGGCACCTGGTCAACCTGACTTACCAGCCGATCGGGCCGACTGCGGTGCAGGTACTGAGCGCGACCGCCATCGGATTGGTGATCGGGGTCGTTTACGACCGCACGCGCAACCTGGTCGGCGCCGCCATCTTGCACAGCCTCCTCGATTTCTCAGGAACGGTCCTGCCGCTGGTTGCATACAGCGCTATACATCGATAGATGCAAGAGGTGGCTGTCGCGTCATGGCAGCGCCGCTCTCTCGACCGCAATGCGTGCTGCATCGCCGGAGGGATGATGGGTGCCGGCCACGGCGACCGCGATTCTATCTCGGCCGCCGGCCGCGCTCAGGGAAGATAGCCCTCAT
>DASXTG010000060.1:0-6349 GCA_036505515.1 Candidatus Dormiibacterota bacterium
CGACATCCATCTCGAGCGATCGACTTACGACTCGGATCGCCAGCGAATCCTCGATGCCATGGCGAAGAGTCAGCCGAGCGAGCTGGCGGGCGTCAAGGTCGCTCGCGTGACCACCGACGATGGTTTCAAGTTCCACCTCGCGGATGGGAGCTGGGTGCTGCTCCGCGCGAGCGGGACGGAGCCGCTCGTACGCATCTACTCGGAGGCGGCTGATCACGATGCAGTCGAGGCGCGGATAAGGGCGCTCGAGGACGTAGCGGGGTTGAGAGCGCGTGTCTGAGCGGGTCGCGATCATCCACGCGGACCAGACGCGTGTCGACAAACCCTGGGGATACGAGATTCGCTGGGCGATCACGGATCGCTACCTGGGCAAGGTCCTGCATGTGAACAAGGGCGAGGCGCTTTCCCTTCAGTACCACGAGCGCAAAGATGAATGCCTGCTCGTCAGCGCGGGCTCGATCGAGCTCGAGGTGGGGGAGCACGAGGAGGCGCTGACCAAGCACCGCCTGCGCGCGGGCGACGCCGTGCACCTGCAGCCAGGGACTCGCCATCGAATCACGGCAATCGAAGACACCGACATCTTCGAAGTCTCCACTCCCGAGATGGAGGATGTCGTGCGCCTCGAAGACCGCTATGGCCGGACCAATCAGTAGACTTCCTCGCGTGCGATGAAGACGCCACCTGCTCCTGAGGAAAGGTTGGCGCGGGCAACGACGGTGGTCAAAAGCGAACGGGATCGCAGCTTCCTGATCTTTGCCGGCGTCGTGCTCGCGGCGATCGCGCTCGGCTTCAAGTCAGAGCTGCTCGGACAGGGCCAGGTCTGGGCGCTGGCGCTCGGCGTGGTCGTGGTCGCTGCGCCTGCCATCCTCGGCTACCTGCGCGGGGACGTCGAGCTGCCTCGGTTTGAGCACTACATCCCGGTCGCGCTGGGTGCGACCACACTGGCCGGGCTTTCGATCCTGGTCCCCGAGCTGTGGAAGTACGCGGTGCTGACCGCTACTTTCGGCCTGGGCTTCATCCTTGCCGCGCGCCTCGACTACCTGCGCCTCCGAAATGAGGAAAAGCGCGGTCATGTTCTGCTCCAGGAGGCGATCCTGGTCCTGGTGCTGGCCGGCGCCTACCTGGTGGTGGTGACGATCCACTTCAACCCGATCCTTCAGCTGCTCGCGATCTTTTTCATCTCGTTTCTCGCCGCCTACCGGAGCTTCCGCATCAACGGGGCTTCGATCCCGCCCCGGCGAGCGTTTCTATTCGCCCTGTTCGTGGGCCAGGTGGTGACGTTCCTCGCGTGGGCGATCACGGCCCTTTCCCTCTACCTGGTGGTGAACGAGGGCACCTTCGCGGTCATGCTGCTGTTCGCCTGGTACATCAACCGAGGCCTGGTGCGGCACTCCGTCGAGGATAGCTTCACCCGCCATGTGGTCCTGGAGTACGCAGCTTTCGCCGCCGTCCTGATCTACCTGTTCATCTCGAGCTACCAACCCGGCCGCTAACACACGTCGATCGCGTGGCAGGGGCGGCCGGGGTCTCCCCCGGCCGCGACTTTGTTTTTTCCGCGCCTGATCGACGCTGGGCGTGACTAAATAAGGATTAGTCACATCGTCGGAGGGAGAGCAGGGGCGCTCGACCCGGGGCGTTCCAGAGTTGCCTCAAAGCGTGCTTCTGGCTGCCGGCGAAGTCGTCTTCCACTGGGGTCCCCGCGACGCAGTCGCGGGAGCCAGTGAGAGGGAGCCGGGACGGGTCCCTCTCATACAGACCTACATACCCAAGTAGGCCTTCTGGACTTCCTCTGAGGCGAGGAGCTCCTGCCCGGTTCCTGACTGCACGATGACGCCGGTCTCCAGGACATAGGCGCGGTGCGCGACCTCGAGCGCCTTGTGCGCGTTCTGCTCCACGAGCAGCACAGGCGTCCCTTCCGCGTTGATCTCGCGAATTGTCGTGAAGATGGTCTCGACAAGGATGGGGGCGAGGCCGAGCGACGGCTCGTCCAGCATCAAAACCTTCGGCCGCGACATCATGGCCCGCCCCATCGCAAGCATCTGTTGCTCGCCGCCGGAAAGCGTGCCGGAGATCTGCGTCCGTCGCTCCTTCAGGCGCGGAAAAAGGACGAAGACCTTCTCGATGTCCGCGGCTATCCCAGGCCCGTCGTTGCGCGTGTAGGCGCCCATCAGCAGGTTGTCGTGCACTGTCATGCGAGCAAATAGGCGGCGCCCCTCCGGTGACTGGCCGATGCCGAGCTCGACGATCTTGTCCGGGCTCGTGTGCGTGATGTCGCGACCGTCGAAATGGATGGTTCCCGAAGCAGGGTGCATGAGGCCGGAAATCGTCCGCAGCGTCGTGGTCTTGCCGGCGCCATTGGATCCGATCAATGCCACGACCTCGCCTTTGTCCACCTTCAGGGTCACCTTGCGCAGGGCCTGGATTCGCCCGTAGAGGGCATCCACGCCGTTCACCTCGAGGAGAGCCAACTGTTAGAGCACCCCTAAGCGCTCTTGCCCAGGTAGGCTTCGATCACGCGGACGTCCTTGCGGACCTCGTCCGGAGGACCTTCGGCGATCTTCTCACCGTGGTCCAGCACCACGATGCGCTCCGAGATGCCCATCACCAGCTTCATGTCGTGCTCGATCAAGAAGACGGTGATGCCGCGGGCGAGAATCTTCTTGACCAACGCCATCAGCTCTACCTTCTCCTGGGGCGTGAAGCCGGCAGCCGGCTCATCGAGGAGGAGCAGCTTCGGCTCGGTGGCAAGAGCCCGAGCGATCTCGAGGCGCCTCTGCTGCCCATACGGCAGATTGCGGGCGTACTGATTCGCCTGGCGGCCGATGCCGACGAAGCGCAACAGCTCCATCGCCTCCTCGGTCACCCGCTCCTCTTCCTTGCGCTCCCGCGGCAGCTTGAAGAGCGAGTCCCAAACCTTCGATTTCATGCGGACGTGGCGCCCGACGCGCACGTTGTCGAGGCAGCTCATGTAGTCGAACAGCCGGATGTTCTGGAAGGTCCGCGCGATGCCCCAGCGCGCGACCTGGTGGGGTTTGAACCCTGTGATGTCGCGGCCATCGAAGACGACGCGGCCGCTGGTCGGCTGATACAGGCCGGTGACGTTGTTGAAGAGAGTCGTCTTGCCGGCGCCGTTGGGCCCGATCAGCGCGAAAACTTCGCCCCGCCGGATGTGCAGGCTGACGTTGTCCACCGCCACCAGGCCGCCGAAGCGCTTGGTCAGGTTGGTCAGCTCGAGGATGTTGTCGGTGGGACGTTCGCTCATCCCGCGTGCACCTGCTCGACTACCGTCTCCTCTTCCTGCACCGCGGCGTGTTTGAGCTCCTGCTCGCGCACTCGGCTTGGCAGCAGGCCTTGGGGCCGCAAAAGCATCATCGAGACCAGGATGATGCCGTAGATGAGGAAGTTGAGCCGTCCTATCTCCTCGGCCAGGCCCGGCCAGTCGCCGTTGCGGGCGTTGAGCCCGCTCAGTCCGACGCTGTTCGCGAAGTTCAGGGCATTCTCCGGCAACCCGGGTATGAGGTAGAAGACCACGAAGTACAGGACCAGCGCTCCGACGATGACCCCACTGATGTTGCCCATCCCGCCGAGGACCACCATGACTAGGACGGTAATCGAGACGATGAACAGGAAGTTGTCGGGGCTCACGATGGCGACATTCGCGGCGTAGTAAGCGCCCGCAAAACCGCTGAATGAGGCCCCGATGCCGAAGGCCAGCAGCTTGGTGGTAACTGTGTTTATCCCCATCGCCGCGGCAGCAACCTCGTCCTCGCGAATCGCCATCCAGGCACGACCCAAGCGTGAGCGATAGAGGTTGCTTACGAGCACGACGGCGAGGCCGATCAGGATGACGATGAGCACGTAATAGGCCACGGGATCGCTGTTGAAGCTGAAGTTACTCACGACTTGAAACGGACCGTCTCCGGACCACGGACCCTGGACCCAGAACGGTAGCTTCGGTTGGTCTATGAGGCCGATGGCATTGATGCCGCCCGTCCACTGCTCGAAGTTGTAGAAGAGCTGCGGCACGATCTCGCCAAACCCGAGCGTCACGATCGCGAGGTAGTCGCCCCGCAGGCGAAGCGTCGGAAATCCGAGAACGGCGCCCGCAATCGCCGCCGCAAACATTGACACGAAGATCAGGATCCAGAACGAGATGTGGACTGCGTGGTGGGCTGGCGACGTATCGAGCTGCTTCGACGCCAAGAGCGCATACGTGTAAGCACCGATGGCAAAAAAGGCGGCGTAGCCGAGGTCAAGCAGCCCCGCAAATCCGACGACCACGTTCAGTCCGATGGCGAGCAGCACAAAGTATCCGGCACGCGTTGCCTGGGAGACCAGCGCCGTGCCGTCTGTCGCGTAGATGGAGGCCATCGGAAACACGAGCGCGGCGATGAGCAGGACGCTGTAAACGGCCGTGTCCCGGTCGCGGATCCGCTCTCGCAGATGCAAGCGAGCAAAGAACGACGTGCTGCTGGCCATTGGCTTGCTCACTTCTCCGGCACCCGCATTCCTAGAAGGCCGGTAGGCCTGAAGACCAATACGCCGATCAGGATTCCAAAGACCACGACCTGGGTCCACTTGGAGCCGATGTACGAGTCGCTGAATGCTGCGGTCAGGCCGATGATCAGGCCGCCAAGGGCCGCCCCCGGGATGTTGCCAATACCGCCGAAAACCGCGGCCGTGAACGCGATCAGGCCGCTGCGGAATCCCAGCTGGTAGTAGACGGTGTTGTAGTAAAGGCCCCAGATCATCCCTCCGGCGCCCGCGAGCAATGCCCCGATGAAGAACGTGGCCGCGATCGTGCGGTTGATATTGATGCCCATCAGCTGCGCGGCATCGCGGTCCTGCGCCGTGGCGCGCATCGCCTTACCCAGCTTGGTGCGGTTGATGAAGATCGCGAGCAGCGCGACCAGGATCGCCGCCGTGACGATGACGAAGACGTCCTTGAATCCAAAGAAAACGCCCGCCACCGTGGTCGAAACCTGCGGAAGGATATCCGGGAAGTGCACCGTCGCGGGGCCCTTCCACAGGAACATGATGCCTTCCAGCAGGAAGGACATCCCGATCGCGGTGATTAGCGGCGCGAGGCGCGGCGCGTTGCGCAACGGCCGGTAGGCGACTCGTTCAATCGCGACGTTGATACCGCCCATGACCAGCATCACGACCGGGAACACGGCGAGCAGGGCGATGAGGTTGATCGTCGTGAACGCGCCTTCGGTGACGGCGAAGAGGCCGAGAATCGCCGAGCCGACATAGGCGCCCAGAGTGAACACGTCGCCGTGCGCGAAGTTGATCAGCTCGATGATGCCGTAAACCATCGTGTAGCCCAGCGCTACCAGCGCGTAGATGGCACCCTGCGTGAGTCCGAAGACGAGGATCTGGACGAACTGGGTCGGATCGGTGACCGCCTGCACCGCAAGAAGGACGATCGCCATCCCACAAATGATGTAGAAGCCATAGTCGGTGAGGCTGATGGCGCCGAGACGAAGCGACCGCGCCCTTCTCAGCGCCGCAACCCCGGCTCCCAATCCGCCCGACTCCAGTGCCGCCTCCTTCAGTTATGGAGGGAGGAGGCCGCGGGCCTCCTCCCTGTGACTGTCTGTGCTGTCGGTTTTAGGCCTTCGCGAAGTCGAATTGCGTCTTCCAGACGAAGCACGCGTTCTTGGCCGTCTTGGAACCGCAGACTCCGGTCGTCTTGGACGGATCGGAAGCCTGTTCGACGACATAAATGGAGACGATCTTGAGGCTCGTGTCGCCGTTCTGGTCGAAGTCGTAGGTGCCGATCACGCCCGTGAAACCGGTGGTCTTGGCCATCTCGTCCCGGACCTGCTTTCGGCTCGGCATATTGCCCCCGTTGCCCTTGATCGCGCGGCCGATCGCGCCCATCAAAGCGTTCGCGGCGTCGTAAGCCTGCATCGTGTAACCGCCGAAGTCGTTCGCTCCAGGGAACGCCTTGCGGAAGTCGGCGATCGCCTGCGAGGCGCCCGGAACCTGCGTGGCGTCGGCGCCGGCGGAGGTCGCATAGATGTTCACCTCGTTGCCGGAAGCCTGGTCGATGCAGTCCGAGGTCTCGATTCCGTCACCGCCCGTGAAGGGGACGTTCCAGCCGATGTCCTTCATCTGCTTGCGCGGAATGCAGATGTTCTGGTCGTCCGTGCCGCCGACATAGACGGCCTTGGCGCCTGCGTTCTTGAAGCCGAGCAGGATCGACTTGAAGTCGCTGGTCTGCTCTTTCTTGTACGACGAGTGCTTGGCCACGGTGCCGCCGAGCTTCTTGAACTCGTCCTCGAACGCCTTGGCGACGCCGACACCGAACACGGTGCTGTCGTCAAGGATGCCGACGTTGGTG
>DASXTG010000061.1:0-2793 GCA_036505515.1 Candidatus Dormiibacterota bacterium
AAAGACGACCTTGGAGTCTTTGCGCCCTTCGTCGAAGAGACACTCAGGCGCTTCCGGTTCCTGATCCGGGATTTCGGGTTCGAGCACTCCGAGACGACGGTCATCAGCTACGAGTGTTCGGTGGATTTCAGGAAAGATGGCAAGGTTGCCGTCTCTGTCGAGTGCGAGGCCGGCAGCCTGCCGGGCGTGATGCTGACGGGTCGTTTCGACGACGGTGGTCGCGATCGCTCCGAAGAAAGAGCACTCGACTACGTGATTCAGCACCGTTGCCCTGAGCGCCATCTCGAGATCAAGAGCGAATTTCCATCGGCCGACGAAGACGTCAAGAGGCTGCTACGCCACTACGCCTCGGCGCTCCGTGACTGCGCTCCCGATTTCCTACGGGGTGATCCCTCGGTGATTCGCGAGGCCCGAGGAGCGGCGACCCGATTCAAGCGCTGGCGGAGCGAGTTGCGTCGCGAGCAGCAGCAGGCGGCGTCCACGAAAAAGAGATAGGCCGCTTCGCAGGCTACCGCGCTCACGCCCGCGCGAAACCCCGACCGTCGACGCCGGCGTCGGTCCTCTCCGCATCTGAGTTGGTGCGATTGTTATTCGTCCGGTCGGCGACGCTCTTCCAGCAGCGCCTCCAGCTCGGCGATCGCTTCCAAATCTTTCGGGCGGCCGGCAGCCCGCTTCACGTGAATTAGCCTTGCCAACCCGAGACAGCGGCACTCGATGCCGAATACCTGGATGATGGCGCTATCGGTCAGCAGATCCTCATAGGTCCCGCCCCCGACGATCTCTCCCAGCAGGTCCAGGTCCCCGAGATCGGTGGTGAGCGTGAAGTTGAGCCCGCGCCGTATGGTCGCCTCATCCCATCGGAACGGAAGGCCAGGAGGGACTCCCCGCAGATACGGAGAATGTGAAGCTAACGCAGCTACGAGCCGAGTGAGATTCGATGACGACCTCGAATAGACGACGTCGAGGTCGTGGGTGAGTCGCGCGGAGCCATGCACAGTTGCGGCCATGCCTCCGACAATAATGAACTCGACGCCGCTTTCGCTCAGGGTCCGCAGAAGGCGTTCAGGATCGGTCACGCCGGATCTCGCTCCCGGCGCGGCGGAGTTCCCGCGCGAAACGCTGCAGTTCGGCAAGAGCGCGCAGCCGCTCCTCCACCGTCAGCCCGAGGTTTCGCCGGAGAAGGGTCCGGTCCACGTCTTTCTTGAAGGCCTCGATTACAGGATCGGGTTCGAGCGCCGCCGGATTCGAATCGTCGTACGTGCGCGCCACGCCCCTAATCTACCACTCGTCCAGCACAAGCTCTGATCTGCCTCTTGACCTATTGAAACCCTGACCGCCCGCCAGTAGGATGGCGCGTCGCGCAACATGGCCGAACCCACCGAGCTGCACCACCCCGACGGCCGCGTCGAGCTGGCCGACACGCGCCGCATCGAGGCCAGCCCCCTCTACAACCCCGACCTTGCGCCCGTCCCCCTCAGCCGGCGCAACTGGACCACCTACAACTACGCGGCACTCTGGATCAGCATGGCGCACTGCATCCCCACCTACATGCTGGCCTCGGGGCTGATGACGACCGGCATGAACTGGTGGCAGGCGCTCGTCACCATCCTGCTAGGCAACACCATCGTGCTCATCCCCATCCTCCTCAACTCGCACCCGGGTACGAAGTACGGGATTCCCTTCCCCGTCTTCGCGCGCGCTTCCTACGGCACCATCGGCTCGAACCTGCCCGCCCTCATGCGGGCCCTGGTGGCCTGCGGCTGGTTCGGCATCCAGTCCTGGATCGGGGGCGAGGCGCTCCACACGCTGTTCTCGAGCCTCATCCCTTCCTGGCCCACGCTCCTCGGGCCCGGTTTCGGCGGCCACACCACGACCGCGTGGCTCTCCTTCCTCCTCTTCTGGGGACTCAACGTCTACATCATCTATAGAGGGATGGACCTGCTGCGCCATGTCGAGAACTGGGCCGCGCCGTTCGTGCTGGTGATGACCACGGTGCTGCTGATCTGGGCGGTGCGGCAGGCCAACGGGCTCGGTCCGCTGCTCCAGCAGCCGGGAAAGCTGCACACCTGGCGGGAGTTCGTGCCCGTCTTCATCCCCTCGCTCACCGCGATGATCGGGTACTGGGCCACGCTGTCGCTCAACATGCCCGACTTCACACGCTTCGGCCGCAGCCAGCGCGAGCAGATCGTGGGCCAGGTGGTCGCGCTGCCGACGACGATGTCGGTGTTCGCGGCCATGGGTGTCATGATCACGAGCGCCACGGTGATCATCTACGGCCAGGCGATATGGGACCCCATCCAGCTCGTGGGCCGGTTCAAGGCCCCGGTGGTGGTGGCGATCTCCATGTTCACGGCGGTCGTGGCGACGCTGGCCGTGAACATTGCCGCCAACGTCGTCTCCCCGGCCAACGACTTTGCCAACGCATTTCCGCGCCTGATCTCGTTCAAGACCGGCGGGCTCATCACCGGGCTTCTCGGCATCGCGATGCAGCCTTGGCGCCTGCTCGCCGATCCCTCCGGCTACATCTTCGCGTGGCTGCTCGGCTACTCGGGCGGGCTGGGCTCCATCGCCGGTGTGCTCATCGCGGACTACTGGGTCGTGCGCGGCACCCGGCTGAAGCTCGAGGACCTATACCTCCCGGACGGCACCTACCGGTACCGCGGGGGCTGGAACCTGAAGGCGGTGGCGGCGACGCTGCTGGGATGCGCGCTGGCCTGGGGCGGGTGGGTCGTCCCCGCGCTGAAGCCGCTCTACGACTACGCGTGGTTCGTCGGCTTCGGCGCGGCCTTCGTC
>DASXTG010000062.1:0-4162 GCA_036505515.1 Candidatus Dormiibacterota bacterium
CCAATGTCTGTGGCGTATCCATCTTTGGGCATTGTCGGCCTCCCCATCCCGAGTCTATGTCGCCGCCATGCCCCTCAGCGCCGCGGACTACCGGCCGCGCGACGCCGAGCACGCCGTGCTGTACCGCGTGATCGACGAGCACATCGAGGCCTTCCTCGAGACGGCCAGGCGTCACGCTGGCGGGCGCTGCGATTCGGTGACGTCACAAGCGACGGCCTCGTCATCCGCAAGACGAAGTTCAACAAGAGCCGGCTCGTGCCCCTTCACGATACCGCCGCCTCGGCGCTCGGCCGCTATCTCGAGTTGCGCCGGCGCGCCAGCCTCGTGAGCGACTACGTCTTCGTCTCGCCGAAGGGAGGCCGGCTTCCCTCCCAGACGGTGCCAGCCCATGACGCGCTCCGGCTTCGAGCGCGTGCTCGCCAAGCACGTCGCCGCGGCCGCCGCGCTGTGCCGTCGCTCCGAGCCAAGCGTGTCTCGCCGCACGTGCTGCGGCACACCTGCGCGCTCAACACGCTGCAGGCGACGCGGGACCTGCGCAAGGTCTCACTGTGGCTCGGCCACGCCCGCACGCAGACCACCGACGCCGACCCGACGGAGAAGCTCGAGGCACTCGCGGCGATGACGGCGCCGGCCCTGCGGCCGGGGAAGTTCCGGCCGCCCGACCGACTGATCGCCGCGCTGCACGTCTCCACGGGTTATGCGGAGTTCTGACGCGGTCAACCCATGAAGGGGACGACGAAATGGTCCCGGAGGTCCGCATAACTCCACGGTCCGCATAGTGCCGCTATCTGCTCCGCCCGGCGGTCGCTCAGGCAGGCGGACGAATGCGTTTGATCGCGACCGTTGAGGGTCCTGATGCGATTCGCGCGATCCTTGCCGCCCTCGCGATGTCGCGAGAGCGGGCGGATCGAGCGCCGCCCCTCGCCGCGTCGCTGGACACCAGCCACGCCGCTGCGATCAGCGCCTGAGCGCCATCCGGGCGCCGCCGACGCCGAGGCCTGCTCGCTCGGGCCCGGAGCGGTCCTGCATCCCGGTCAACCAGCTCCTGACGCCTCCGGAAATCGCCTTGACAGGCCCGTTGTCCGCGCTGTACCTGGGGGGGCGGGCGGCAAGAGCCACCCGCTGACGCGTGGGGAAGCGGCGATTTTCTACTTTATGTCTCCTTTGCTCTGGTGGAGTCGCGGGAGAAGCGCTTCCCCGTGTTTGCGCGAGGCGTCGCGCCGATTCCCGCCAAGCGCGTGGGCGAGGGCGGGATGAACGTCCAGATCCGGTGCGGCGGGGTCGTGGTCAATCTGGGCGATGTCGTGGTCGCCGACGAGGAGGGGATCGTCGTCGTGCCCCGAGCTCGCGCGGAGGATGTCCTCTCCAAGGCGCAAGCCAAGGTCAGCGCCGACTCGGCGCTCAGCCTCGACGACTGGGAGCGCCGCCATCGCGCCGCCGTCGAGACCGCGCTCCGGACGCGGGGCTACCGGCTGTAGGCGGCGTTGTTGCCGAGGATCTTACCACCGGCAGTCGCTGCAACGGCAGCCAGAGTTCCCGAATGCCGGGATCGGTTTTGCTGCCGTCCGCCTCCGCAAGAGGCGCATCCGGAGGCTCGGGTGCCCCTCGAGACGGTATTCGACCGAGCCATCGGGGAGAATCTTCCTGCCTCTGTCAACGCCTCGGGTCGTACACCACGTCGCTACCAAGCATAGGGCCGTCGAGGGTCATCTCAGCAGCGGGCCACTGAGGAGCCAGCGATGATGCATCGACATTGGCCGTATGCGGCGCGAGTGGGGATTCTTGTTGCCGCCTATTTCGGTTCGGGGAAACTCGGACTGCTGCTGGCCGACGTGTATGGCAATGTGACGCCCGTCTGGCCCACGACAGGGATTGCGCTGGCCGCGATCCTATTAGGTGGCTACCACCTTTGGCCGGGCATCGCGCTCGGCGCCTTCCTGGTGAATGCTTCAACCGGCGTACCGCTCGCGGCGGTGTTCGGCATCGCGGTCGGGAACACGTTGGAAGCGGTCTCTGGCGCCTACCTGCTCCACCGCGTGATCGGGTTTCGGAATCCTCCCGAGCGATTCCAGGATGTCCTCGGCTTCGGACTCCTCGCGGCGGGGCTCAGCACGATGCTCAGCGCTAGCATCGGCGTGGCCAGTCTAGGTCTGGCAGGGGTCATCCCCTGGACGGACTATGGGGCAGCCTGGCGAGTATGGTGGCTCGGGGACGCCATGGGCGCCCTGGTGGTGGCCCCAATGCTGTATTTGACGCGGCAGGGATGGCCCCGAATAAGTGGGCGACGCCTCCGCTTCGCCGCTGAGGCCGGGGCCCTGCTGCTCTGCCTGGTGACGGCGAGCCGGCTCATCTTCAGCGGGTGGATCGCTGCGCTGAGCGCCCACTATCTGCTCCCGTATGCCGTATTCCCCTTCTTCATGTGGGCGGCTGTGCGATTTGGCCAATATGGCGCAGCGACGGCGACATTTGTGGCATCGGGCATGGCGATCTGGGGCACGGTGCAGGGGCTCGGCCCCTTCACTGGCGGGACCCTCACCGAGCGCTTGACGCAGTTGCAGATCTTCATGGCCGTGGCGGCGGTGACGTTCCAGGTTCTGGCCGTGGCTATCACCGAGCGCAATCGGCTGGTGGTGGCGCTCCGGCAGGAGGCCGAGCGCCTGCAGACTCTTTCTCATCGGCTGGTGGAGGTGCAGGAGGCGGAGCGCCGCCACCTCGCGCTCGAACTCCACGACCAGGTCGGCCAGGTCCTGACGGGGCTCAAGATCACCCTGGAAATCAACGCGCGTGGAGGCTGCACTGGCGAGGCCAAGACCAGCCTTGGCGAAGCGCAGGCGTTGGTCGATGGGTTGATCGCGCAGGTGCAGGACATGGCGCTCCAGCTGCGGCCGACTATGCTCGACGACCTGGGCCTGCTGCCCACACTACTTTGGCACCTCGATCAGTACACCGCGCAGACCAATATGCGCGTGACGCTCAAGCACAGCGGACTGGACCGGCGCTTTGCGCCAGAGCTGGAGACGGCCGCCTATCGCATCGTGCAAGAGGCGCTGACCAACGCCGCGCGCCACGCCCGCGCGAGCGACGTGACAGTACGCTTGTGGTCCACTCAGGACACGTTTTGCATACAGATCGAGGACCAGGGCCAGGGCTTCGATGTCGGGGCGACACTGGCCGCCGGCACCTCCAGCGGCCTGGCGGGGATGCGCGAGCGGACGGCATTGTTGGGCGGGCAACTGACCGTGGAGTCGGCCTCCGGTGCCGGCGCCCGTGTGACGGCAGAATTTCCCTTGGACAGCCGGGTCGAAACGAGAAAGAAGCGGACATGAGCCGGACGACCATCGTGCTGGCCGATGACCACCAGGTCGTGCGACAGGGTCTGCGGGCCTTGCTGGAGGCCGAGTCGGATTTCTCCATTGTCGGTGAGGTGGGCGATGGACTGGAGGCGGTTCGACTGGTCGAGCGCCTCAAGCCGAACGTGCTGGTGCTCGACTTGATGATGCCTGGCCTGAGCGGCCTGGAGGCCACGCGGCAAGTCTGCCAGCGGTTACCAAATACCCGGGTCGTCATCCTCTCGATGCACGCCAGCGAGGGCTACGTGCTGGAGGCGCTGAGAAACGGCGCAGCCGGGTACGTTCTGAAAAATGCCAGCGCCGCTGAGCTGGTGCAGGCAGTGCGCAACGTGGCGGCGGGCAGACGTTACCTCAGCCCGCCGCTTTCCGACACCGCCATCGAGGCCTACGTCCGAAAGGCCCAAAGCACCCCGCTCGATTCTTACGAGACGCTCACGACCCGTGAGCGGGAGGTGCTCCAACTGGCTGCCGAGGGCCACCTCAACCCTGCCATTGCCGCGCGGCTGTTCATCAGCCCGCGTACCGTCGAGACCCACCGTGCCAATCTCATGCGGAAACTGGGCCTGCGCTCTCAGTCGGATCTCGTCCGCTACGCCCTGCGGCGGGGGATTGTCCCGCCGGGGGAGTGAGCAGAGGCGCTAGGGAGCGGAAGGGTGGGCCCAAATCGAAGCCCCCAATTCAGAACCACCAGAGGGCGCAAGTCATCGACTAAAGCGAATGCACCAGTAGTGGTTGTGTAGTGACCGCCCCGCTCTTGCCTCTCCCCTTGCTCCGAACGAATCCCGCACCAAACTATCGGCCTTCTTGTCTTT
>DASXTG010000063.1:0-5135 GCA_036505515.1 Candidatus Dormiibacterota bacterium
TTATGAGGTTGGGTAGACTTTAGGCTCGCTCTCGCCTGATCGGGTCAGCGCGCTGGGTCGGCAAAGGGCACGTGGCGAGCCCAACGGTCTGTAAAACCGCCGCGAAAGCTTTGGGGGTTCGACTCCCTCCCGGCCCACCACTGTGATGTCTGACGACATCGTGGACACCTGTTGCAAGACATCGTCGGCGCAGACCCGCTACCCGGGTCCCTGCCCGATGAACGCCATCTTGGCGCACATCACGCACGGCGTTCGGCAGGTACACGCTGGGATTCCTTCTGCTTGCGTTCACGGGCGTGCTGTGCCTGGCGATCCTTGCCCTGATGATGATGCGGCCCTCGGCGCAACTCCCTGCGACGGGCGTCCCGACCCGTCAGCGGCCAAGCCTGGCTGAGAGTCCGCTTCAACTGAAAGGAATGCGGTCCCAACCAAGCCGGGCCTTTAGGCTCTCCCCTCGCTCGCGCAGGGGAGCGAGCCTGAGCCTGGAAGCGCATGGTTTGCGCCCAGTTCAGGAGGTACAGGTGATGGTCAAATTCATCACGTTCGCAAAACTGACTGAGAAGGGTCAGTTGACGCCGCCGGAGAAGGTCCCCGCCATCCTTGCCAAGGTCCAGGAAATCGCCCGGGCCTATGAGGGGAAAGTGGAGTTCATGTGGGCGACGATCGGCCGGTACGACTTCGTATCGCTGGCCGAATATCCGAACGAGGAGTACGCCTTCAAGGCGCGGACCAAGATCATGGAGCTCGGCTTGTTCCACCTCGAGTCCGCGGTCGTTTTCCCGATAGAGACCTACATCGAGGCGGTCGCAGAGGAGAAAGTTCTGGTCGCGGTCTGAGTCTTGTGCGGAGCCGTTGGGTCGCGGGGTTCCCGCGACCCAATGGCCGATTTGTAAGCCGGGTACTCTCCCCGACCACCCTTCAAGTCGATCTTCTCTGTTGATGTCGTCGCTTGCTGACGCATCCGCTCCCTCCTTGATCTTGAAAGGTGACAGTCCGCCCACGATTAGGCGGACCGTCGGATGTGAATGTGGTGTGGGACTTTGACCTGCTGGCCGCTGTCATTCGTGCAGGTGGTCCGCCGCCGGTCGCCCGGGTGGATCTCGTGATGGCTTCCGCGAGGTGGTTGCCGCTTCTTGGTGAACTCGTGGAGTTTGTCGGCGCCTCGGTGCTGTAGAGGGCACGCAATTACCTCAAATGCCCCAGTCCACGCGATGTCGCGCCCGAGGCCTGATGCTGCAATAGCCGACCCCACCACCAGAAGCGCAAGCCACATAACGGCGAACGCGCGAGCGACGAGGCCGCCGACCGTAGCAATTGGGAAGAGGCTCAGGCTCCAAACCGCGGCCAAAACGCCACCGATGGCGAGACCGAGACGCATGCCGTCCGCGAACGTGGCTGATCGGAGGCGATTGGCGATATCGACGACCTCGCCGTCTTCACCGGCTTGACACTCGGGACCAGGCCGAAACTCTGCAGCGCGATGACTTTCACTACGCAGAAGGCATCGAAGATGCCTGCGGCGTATTGATCTGAGGGTCATCGATGAGCTCGACGGGGCATCCAGCATTCAGCGTCGGATCACAGCGGGATCACGCAAGTGACCCCCTTTCAGAGGGCCTGAAGGCACTGCCCGATAGAGGTCCAGAAGTCGACCCTGTATGGACTGAAGCTGTGCCGAGGGTGGACCGGGCTCCCTTGTAGGAGGAGAGGACAATGCGCGACCTGCTTGAGCGAACGGACGGTATCCAGACCAAAGCCGCGATCAGGCAGGAAGCTCTGAGGCTCTTCTTGCGGAACGGATTTCAAGAGACCACGCTCGAGGAGATCGCGCAGGCGGCTGCGGTTTCGCCAGGCGACCTTCTCAACCTCTACCCAAGCAAGACGGCCATAGTCATGCAGGACGATCTCGACGCATTGGTGCTCGCTGCGTTCAAAGCCCAACCACCCGGATTCAACCCTGTGGCCGCGTTTCGCAACGCACTTCGGAGCGTCTTGTCAGAGGCAGCACCCGAACAGAGCGCGATGGTGCGTCAGCGGGCCCTGGTGATCAGAAACGACGCCGAACTGCGTGCAGCTTTGTTGACACAGTTCGGCGGAATGGTCGACCGGGTTGCAGAAGTGGTGGCGGCTCGTGTGGGGCCAGGCCCGACCACGTTGGCGGTGCGCGACTTGGCTGGAGCGCTCGTCTCCCTGATCATGGCAATCACGCTCTCGGCGTCAGGCGATTCCCTCGTGGATCTCATCAAGCGGAGCGACGAAGCATTGGCTCAGTTGGAAGCAAGCCTACCGCTCGCTGCCGTGGACCTTGACGATGACCGCCCCGAGACGCACCTGTTGAGGCTTCGGGATGGCCGTCAGCTTGCGTACACGGAATGGGGCGATCAGGGTGGCGATACGATCATCTTCCAGCACGGGACGCCCGGCTCCCGGCTGGATCACGAGGCGGCTCAAGAGCTCTACCGATCGCTCAAGCTGCGCGTAATCACGCCGGACCGGCCAGGCTACGGCCTGTCCGACGAGAAGCCTCGCCGTCAGCTCGTTGAGTGGCCGTCGGACGTCATCGAGCTGGCTGACTCCTTGCACATCCCCCGCTTCGGTGTTGTCTCCCTCTCGGGCGGCGGCCTTTACGCCCTTGCCTGCGCTGCGCTGATTCCAGACCGGTTGCTCTCAGTCGTGACCACGGGCAGTCCTGCTCCGTTTGACCACCCTGGGGCGGTGGCGGGAATGCAGTTCCCCCACCGAGCGGGGCTGTGGCTCGTGGAAACACTGCCGTTGATCTTTGAAGGCGGAGTGAAGTTGCTCAGCGGCCTGATAGAACGCCACCCCGCCTACTTCGTCGACAACCTGACTGATAACAGTCCAGTGGCTGACCGGCAGGTGTTGACTACGCCATGGGTGAGGTCATCCGTGGTGGCGACGCTTCTCGAAGCTGTGCGTGGTGGCTCTGAAGGCTACGACGATGACCTGCGAGTCCTGACCAGCCCGTGGGGATTTCGGCTCGAGGACATACGAGTTCCGGTTCATGTGTGGCATGGGGAGGTTGACGCTGTCATTCCCCTGCACCAGGCGCGGTATCTGGCAGAAACAATCCCGGGGGCCGACCTCACGATTTGCCCTGGCGAAGCGCACATGCTGCTTTGGAACCACCTGCCGGAGATCCTCGCGACAGCCACGGCCGGGCGGCAATAGGGCGCGCAAGCAGATGTGAAAGAGAAGACATGAGCAGCGAGTGGCTTCAAGTTGGAGCACGCGTTCGTGGAGCTGCAGCGGACCTTGGGCGTCGACTGTTCCCCTTCGTCGAGTTGCAACTCGCCATGGCGCTCGGCGCGCTGGCGTGTCTTCTTGTCGGGCGTGTCGCGCGGGCTTCGCCCATTTACGCGATGGATTACAGGCCCGGTACGGTCGCGTACTTCCTCGGGGACGTGCTCTTCCTGACCGTGCCCGTTGTGATCTGGTTGCTAATCCGCGGTCTTGGTCGGCGTCGCAGCCTCGAGCTGGCCGTGGCGATGCTCTTGCCGGTGGCCGCGATCGTCCTACTCGGTCAATTGACGCGAGCCGCCTACCTGCTGTGGCTTGTCACGGCCATGTACCCGGCGATGTCATTGGGCATGCTCGCCTACCTGCTGTTCCGCAGGGGTGTCTTTGACAGAGGACGCCACCAAATCAGCACCCAAGCTTCGTAGCCCAGCCCCTCCGTACGGATACTCGTCGGTTGGTCGGCCGGCGGTGGCGCGCCACGCAGCGCGCCGACGTATACGCCGGTCACGACCAATAGTCCGCCCAGCGCGAGTCACGGGGTTGCCGGTTACGCAGGCTCGACGCCTAACACCTCGAGCACATCGCTCCCGTACTTCCGCAGCTTGGACTCTCCCACTCCCGACACGCGCAGCAGCTCGGTCAGATTCGCCGGTCGCGCTGATGCGATCGCCGCGAGGGTCGAGTCGTGGAAGACCACATACGCAGGCACGCCACCGGCGCGGGCGGTCTCTAGCCGCCAACGGCGCAACCGATCAAGCGTGTCTGCCGGCACATCGGTGTGTTGGGCGGAAGTGGCCTCGGCGGGCAGCGTGAGCGTCGGCGCGGCGCGGTGCACCACCGCGTCGCGGCCGGCGGGCGTGATCTCCACCACGGGGTATTCGCCCGAGCTCTGACGAGCGAGACCGGCGCTCATCAGCTCGGCGAGCAGCTGCCTGATCCGATCCTCCTTCCATCGATGCAATGCTCCGTGGAAGGGCAGTTCCCGGACCCAGGGTTGCGCGGTCACCCATTTCGTGCGCCTGCCGCCGAGCACCGCCGCCACGTTGGCAAGCCCGACGCGCCCGCTGAATCTGGCGACCGCCGCCAGCCCGGCCTGCACGGCCTCTTCCGGCACAGGCTCCTCAGGGGGCGAGACCCTGAGGCAGTTGTCGCATGCAGTGCATCGCCGCGCGACGCCCTCCTCGCCGAAGTAGTCCGCGATCCGGGCGTGCCGACAGTCGCGCATCTCGGCGTAAGCCATCATCTGCGCGAGCCGCGCGTAGGCATGGTCTTTGAGCGGCGATCCGTCCTCCAAACACGACTGCTCGATGAAGAAGGACTGGAGGTCGCGATCCGCCGGGCTGTAGAGGAGCGTGCACTCGGCGGGCCTACCGTCGCGCCCTGCGCGGCCGGCCTCCTGGTAATAGGCCTCCAGGCTTCCGGGCAGGTGGTAGTGGATGACTTGCCTGATGCCCGCGATGTCGACGCCCATCCCGAACGCGGAGGTCGCCACCACGACCTCAATGTGTCCGGCTGTGAAGTCGTCCTGGATACGCCGCCGCACCTCCGCCGCCTGCCGCCCGTGGTAGCAAGCGACGCCGAGCTCGGCGGCCAGCTCCTCAGCCGCGGAGACGGTGCCGACATAGACGAGAGCCTGCCGACCAGCCGTTCCGAGCAGACTGCGGAGCCGATCGCGCTTCGCTCGTTCGCCCCGGCAACGGATGACGGAAAGTGTCAACGCCGGCCGATTGAATCCGCTGACCGAGATGAAGGGATGGCGCAGCCCCAGGCTGCTCGCGATATCGGTTCGAACCTGTGGAGTCGCGGTGGCGGTGAAGCCAGCCACCGGCGGCCGGCCGCAAGCGGCAATCGCCGCGGACAGAAGTCGGTAATCAGGA
>DASXTG010000064.1:0-6861 GCA_036505515.1 Candidatus Dormiibacterota bacterium
CGGCTGTTAACCGCTTGGTCGTAGGTTCGAATCCTACCGCCGGAGCCACTCTCACGCTCAAGTTGGCCGGTTTCGGCCGCCCTGGCCCAGTCTTGGCCGCGCGAATCGGCCGCAAGATGACTCTCAGAATGACTCTCAGCCAGAGCTCGCTGGAGAACCTCCACCGCCTCACGCTGCTGGGCGGCGCTGACGTGGCTGTAGATCTCCATCGTCGTCTTGCTCGACGCGTGACGCAGCAGCTCCTGAGCGATCCGCGGATGGACGCCCGCTCCGACGAGCAGGCTCGCCGCTCCATGGCGCGTGCAAAGCAGGCGCGGGCCGGCTGGAAAAGCTCCAGCGCGTAGTCATCGGCGAGGTAGCCGCGGGCAGCGTCGACGTCCCGCCCCTCGATGCAGCGCTGCCAGCCCTGCCATGGGCGCCTCTCGAGCAGGAGTGAGGACATTGGCCGCTGGACGTTGCCCGCGCGCCATCCGCGACGGTGCTGATCGCCTGTGCGATGTCCCAGTTACCGGATCCCTCGATCAGGAGCGGCGAAGCCGCCCCGACGCCGGCGTGTTCGATTTGGACGAACTGGCCTCGTGGTCGGTAGGTGAGCGACACCACGCTGACTCCAAAACCCAGGACGGGCAGCCTCTCGGGGACAAGATTTCGCCGACAGGCCGCCCATGGGCGTCACGGCGCTGATTTCAACGGCCAAGATGGCGCGCTCGGCCATGAACACCGGCTTCAGAACGACGCCGGCGGGGTAGACCTGGATGCGCAATAACGATCGACTGAACCAGGCCGTGCCGATCAGGCCGGCGCTGCGAGTCGACGCTAGGAGCGGACCTGCCCGGACCAGCCGAACGCGCTCGGATGCCAGTATCGGCGATATGGCTCGGCCCACCTTGCTCGCGAGCTCGGCAAAGACCAGATACCCCCCGGCGAGCATCACAAGCGGCCAGGTGAGGAACAGACTTGCCTCGTGGAATCGGCTCCATTCCCAGAACGACCGGCTGACCTCGACAAGTCCGCCATTGGTCTTGCTCCACAGGAAGTAGTGACCCCCGATCACCTGGCCTTCCGAAGGTATGAGATTGAGAGGGAGCGTCTCTGACATGAACCACAAGAAGTTGAGCATGCCGACAGCAAGGGCAACAAAGGCCAGGTAGGGAAGAGCCATCCCGATCCGGGCTTTCAGGCTTGCCGCAGTCATCGGTGCCTTTTCCGTTGGACCTTGCACTTGCTAGATGCTAGGCCGACGACTGTGAGTCCGACACCCTGTCCAGCTCCTCGGTCCGTCCAACAATGCGAATGCGATAGCGTATGGCGCCGCCGCGTCCGGCTCCTGCTGGCCGCGCCAACGCAACTTTCTCTGCCAGGGCCTGCATCAGTCGGTGCCGTTCGGTCTCTGGTGTCCTCCTCATCATGCTCGGCGATCCGCTCGCGGGTCAGCCTGCTATTTCACCAGGAGTTCGCGCAGGATGCGCGCGCTCGCGAGGTGCCCGCTTGTAGTCGCTACCAACAGCGCTTCGGCAGCCAGGGTTTCGAACTCTGGCTCGTTTCGCGCTCCAACGAGTTCCACCTGCGCCAATCGAGCCTCGAACAGGGCGCTCGCGACGGGTTGTTGGAGCGATTGCTGCACGAACTCCTCAGCTTCCGCCAGTCGCTCCGCCATGATCAGCGTGCGGGCGAGCCTGGCGGCGGCCCACGAGGTGAATACCGGGATGCCGGCCGCGGTTTCGAGGGCACGACGCAGGATATGTTCGGCCGCCACCGGATTGTCATCGGCGAGGTAGGCAAGCCCCAGTCCGCACATCGCGGCCGCTTGCCATTCGCGATGCCGGAGCTGTTCGGCGATGGCCAGCGCTCGCTCTCCATCGGCTATGGCCTGACTCGGTTCGCCAAGCGCCGCGAGCGCTTCGCAGCGATGCCACAGGCAGTAGGCGACACTTTCAAGGTGGCCCATCTCCTCGGCCACCGCAAGCGCACGATCGATCTCGTCGAGGCCCTCGCGCGGTCGGTCCATGAAGACGAGGCCGTGACCGCGCGTCGAGCGCGGAACGATCACGCGCAGGAGATCGCCGGACTCCTCGAAGAGCGTTGCCACACGAGCGAACGCCTCGGTCGCATCGGCGATCCTGCCTGTCATGAAATCGCGCATGACCTGCACATCCAGCACCCGCGCCATCCCATGTCGATCACCCGCGGCCTCGAACAGCGAGAGGGCCTCCTGGGCCCGCCGCTTCGATCGCTCGAATCGGCCGAGATTCATGTCGACGACGGCTCCGACGGCAAGCGCCTCGGCGCGGGCACCCGGATCCGCACCGGCCTCGAGAAGTGCCAGGTCCGCAAGCCTGCCACCGCGCTCATAGCTTTCGGAGCCGGCAGCCAGCGCTGCCATGCTGGACAGGACGAGCGCGCGGCGTGGCCCGCTGCCCTGACCTCCGAGCTGCGCTGACACCTCGGCTGCCTCGTCGGCCGCAACCGTGGTGGGCGCGGGCTCGAGCTCATCTGGGGAGGTCGGTCGTCGACGCAACCGGTCGTGAAGAGCGATCGCGTCCGCCGACACCTGCGCCCCGAGCTCGTTGGCGAACAACTGTCGCATCTCCTCGAAGGCGCGCAGCGCGCCGGCCCGATCGCCAGCCTCCGCCAAGGCTTGTATGAACAGCAGTCGAGCCGGCTCGCGCAACGGATCGCGCACGATCGCCATCTCGGCTAGCTGCGTCGCCTGCGTGGGATCGCCGAGGCGCAGGGCGGCCCGAGCCCCGGCCTCCAGTGCCTCGAGCTGCAGGCGCTGGAGCTCGAGCCGATGGGGTTGCGCCCAATCGGCGTAGAGGTCCTCCGCCAGCGGTTCGCCGGACCAAGCATCCAGTGCGCGGCGGAACGCGTGAAGGGCACGGGCGTCGTCGCTCCGTGCAAGGTGTTCCCGTCCTTCGACGACCGCCGCTCGGAACGCCTCGACGTCGACGTGGACACGGCCATCGTCGGCCAACGCGTAGCCGCTGGAGCCCGTGATGATCAACTTCGGGTCAACGAGCGCCCGACGGGCTCGGTGGACGAGCACGTCGAGGTTGGCATCCGGATCGGCCGGGGCCACCTCGCCCCACAGGATGTCTGCCAGCACGTCGCGGGGCACGAGCGCGCCGCGCCGAACCGCCAGCACACGCACGATGGTCCGCGGAAGCCGACCCCCGAAGGTCGTCGCGGGCAGTTCCAGGCCGTGACGGAGGACCTGAAAGCGACCGAGCAGCCGGATCTCGAGTGGCTCGGTGCTGGCGCCGCCGCCGCCGGACGTCAGCGTGGACCCGGAACGTGTCGCATGGCTCATGTTCGCATTCGGCGTCCGGGGACGGCAAGGTATCCGCAAGGTCCCGCACGCATCTTCGGCTTCGTCAATGGGAGTCCGCAACTGGCTTGATGAGCGGGCTGTTCCGACAACCAGGCAGCCGAGGAGATCAGCAGATGCGACGGAGAGTGAATCTTGCGACCATGGCGGCGGTAGTGGTGGCGTTACTCATGGTCGGAGGCGCCGTCGCGACCTCTGGTTCGGGGGTTTCCGCCTCGCTGCTTGCCCGGGCGGCGTTCATCGACAACGTCGACCTGAAGGTCACGGTGCAGACCGAGGGGGCCACCAGGGTCGCCAAGGTCCGTTCGGGTGACGTGCTCATGCAGCACATCCTCATCGGCCCCGGTGGCAACACTGGCTGGCATACCCATCCCGGCCCGGTCATCGTGCTGATCGCCGCGGGTGCCCTCACCCTGTACGACGGCGACGACGCGACCTGTACGGGACGCCCCTACACGGCGGGCCAGTCGTTCGTCGACATCGGTTCGGGGCACGTGCACCTCGGGCGCAATCTGAGTGCCACGGACACCGTCGAACTGTATGTCACGTACCTGGGCGTGCCCGCTGGGGCCGGCCCGCGGATCGATGCGGCTGATCCAGGGACGTGCTGAACCGATAACGTTGCGCCAGCTTGACCCTTACCCGAGGGCAGGCCAATGAGCGGCCGAATCGTCAATGACGCTTCGGTCGAAGCGACGGCGGCCACTTGGCCGCCGTCCATCACGCAAGCGTCAGCCGGCGTATCGCATCCAGATCCTCGGTTCGTCCAACGATGCGGATGCGGTAGCGTATGGTGCCCCCGTGTCCGGCTCCTGCCGGGCGCGCCATCACCATCCGCTCCCCCGGTTGTCCGCCGCCGCTCAGGTTCCCGGCAGGTGCACGCCCTCGGTGACTCGATCGACGGCGACCCCGCTCTCGGCGTAGACCTGCTGAACATCTTCGGCCGACGTCGCTTCGAAAAGATCGAAGACCCACTCCTCGTTCGGAACCTACGTGGTTGAGAGGAGCCTTACGGGCGAGCCCGCGGGTGCCAGCCGCGACACAGCCGCACGGATTCGCTCAGCCTCTTTAAGCGCCACGTCCTGCCGCGCATGGGCGAGATAGCGTTCGCCGATAAAGGACACCGCGGCCTTCGTCCACGAGCTGCCGTCCTCGGGGATTTCCAATGTCGATGGCGACAGCACCTACGTCCGGGTCCAGGTGCTGACGAATGCGGGGGCGCTCGATCGCGCCAAGCAGCTGGCGGTCGTGTCCCGCTTCTCGGCGATCGTCGGAGAGGCGGCCGGCGACCTCTCGCTCGCGGAGCGGACGTGGGTCCTGCTCACCGAGGCGATCGAGGGCGGCTGGGGCCTGGTGGGACACGCCAACACGAACGAGGAGCTTGTCGCGGCCGCCCGGGCCCAGATCGCCGAGCTTCAATCGAAGGGCACGCCCCAAACCTGACGGTATGAACGAAACCAGCCGCCTCGACCCGGGCCGGTCTCGAACCTTGCGATTGGCTGGGCGTATTCGAGGCTGATGCACGTTCGTTCGGTCGACGGCGAGGAGCGGGTCACGCCGCTCGAGCTGGTCTTCGAATCCGATGTGCGGTACCAATCTCGTCGGCCGACGACCTCACGCTGAAAGGTGACTCTCAGAATGACTCTCAGTCGGCGCGGGGCGGCCGCTTCTGAGCACGAATTGGGGGAGAAGGCCGGCGGCTGTTAACCGCTTGGTCGTAGGTTCGAATCCTACCGCCGGAGCCACTTTCACGCTCAATCGGGCCCTCTCTTGCCCAATCTGTTCCGACCCAATCCAAGGTCGCGTGACTCTCAGCGTGACTCTCAGTTAGGGAGCTCGCCCGTCCGCTCCGGGCGATGCATGCCCAACGAGGGCACGGCGAGCGGCAGACAGGGCTTGCGAACCGGCCGTAAGCAGCCTCTTGCTCCATCGTGGTCTTGCTCGAAGCGTGTCGCAGCAGTTCCTGGGCGATCCGCGGATGAACGCCGGCGCCAACGAGCAGAGTCGCGGCTCCGTGGCTTAGATCGTGCAGGCGCATGCGGGGAAGCTCGGCGCGCCCCAAGAGTGCCTGGAAATGCTTCGTCAACCATGACCCATTGACGGCCGCGCGAGGTGACGAAGACGAGTCCCTCATCAAGCGCGGCATCAGGCCGCTCGGCACGCTGGCGTTCCAGGTGAGCCCGCAGGCGCTCCACCACGAAGGGTGGCAGGGGGGACGGTCGCCTCGGACGCCTCGGTCTTGAGCTGGTGTCGCGTCGCCATCTCGCCGGAGCCCTTCAGCTCGTAGCAGATCGATGCTGTGGCTGCATCAAGATCGACGTCCTGCCAAGCCAGCCCCAGGGCTTCACCCTCACGTAGCCCGATGAACGCGAGCGCGAACGCGGCCTCATAGCGATCTCCGGCAACCCGTCCGCCTCCGGAATGCCTCGCAGGGCCCGGCGCCACTCGGACCTGGCGGATCGCAGTTGCTCGACGAGCGGGTGGGTCATGGCCTCCCCTCCACGGCCTCGATCGCGTCCAGCACCGATCGGATGACATGGGCCATCGGGGCGAGCGGGAGATCGAGCACCAGCGTCGCCGACTCCCTGACCATCGGGTTATACGGGCCGCTCCGCCCGGCGTGCTCCCGGAAATCGGTCCGGACGACGACGACCGGCTTCTTGCCGTAGGCGTAGCCGCACTCCCAGGCGGCCCCTGAGTCGGGATCGGGCCCATCAATGATCGCAACGAGGCCCTCGGCCCAATCGATGCCGCCGACATCCGTGGCGAAGATGCCAGGCGAGTCCTTGCCCGGCTCCTGCTCCTGGGGCAGGAACACCTCGTGCCCAGCGTCGCGTACGGCGGCGGCGAGCTCGGCATTCCACGCGCGCTCGGCGGCCGAGAAGAGCGGCGCGGCGAAGTAGAGCTTCATCGCGCGAAGTATCGCCGACGCGGAGGCATCGGCTCCCGGGCGCCGGGCTCGCTCAGCGTTGCGCGACGATCATCGTCTGGTCGTCGGCGATCGCGGTCACGAGCGCCACCCGGCCCGTGAGGTCGAGCAGGTTCGCGACGGGCGGGGCGGCGCCGGTCACCGCGGCAGAGGGTTCGGGCCGGTCGCCGTCACGAGGCGCTGCGGGACCCAGTCATCGACGTGGACGAAGCCGTCGAACCGGGCGCCCTCGAGGACGCAGACGTCGTACAGCGATCGACGGTAGAACTTCACGTGGGTGAAGTCCTCGAAGAGGGTGTAGTAGGGCTCATTGTAGGCGCTCTGGAACTGCTGCCCGGTGAGCGCGGCGCGGTGCTTCCGCGAGAAGGCATCTACCTCGTCGCCGATGACCACCCCGAGGTGCTCGAGGCCCATCTTGTAGACGCGCTGGTGGACCGGCGGGATGAGCTCAATGAGCGGGACCGACATCCCGTCGAGGACCTCGAGCGGCGTGGCGAGGAGGATCTTCGAGATCGGCCGGCCGTTCCAGACGTTCTCGAGGTTCGCGGTCGCGTGGCGTTCGAGCAGGGTCCGCAGGTGGACGTACTGGTCCCACTCCGGCACG
>DASXTG010000065.1:0-8135 GCA_036505515.1 Candidatus Dormiibacterota bacterium
CAGCGCCGGGCCTGGCGCGACCGCCGGGTTCGCGTCGTGGAAGATCGCGGCGCCGTCGTGCTCGAGCTCGATCGGGTAGATGCTGTCCACCATCACGTCGATCGGCTCGCCCGCGAGCTCGATTCCCTCGAGGCTGCGCGGTAGCCGCAGCGGGGAGGTCAGCTCCATGACGGCGCCAGGCTCGACGACCAGGTCTGTGAATTCACCGCGTGTGAGCACTAGGGGTTTGGCCGCCTTCGGTCCGCTCCATTCCATGTCCGGCCAGGCCGAGGCCACGCGGTCGGCGGCCGCACGCAGGCGGGCAAGGGCCGCAACCACCGTCTCCGACTGCGGGCGCACCCGCTAATGGTCGCGCAACTCAGGTGGTTTCCACCGGAGGTGATCGCCGATCCTCAGCTGTGATAGGAATCACGCGATGCGCAAAACGCAGACCGCCGGACCGCTGCGCGTGCTCCAGGTCGGCATGGGAGGCTGGGGGCGCGACTGGGCGTGGCGCATCGTCCCCGGTGTGCGATCGGTGCGGCTGGTGGGATGCGTCGACCTCAGCCCGCAATCTGTGGAGCTGGCGAGGCCCGATGTGAAGCTTCCGGCCGACAGGTTCTTCACCTCGCTGGAGCGCGCGCTCGCGTCGACCGATCCTGACGCTGTCCTCGTCACCACCCTCCTGCCCGGCCACGTGACGGTTACGCGCGCAGCGCTCGAAGCCGGCAAGGATGTGCTGGTCGAGAAGCCGTTCGCCCCCAGCCTCGCAGATGCGGTCGCCCTGGTCAGGCTCGCCGCCGAGCGCGGCAGGACCCTGATGGTCAGCCAAAACTACCGGTTCTTTCCTGCCGTACGCGCGGTCAAGCGCATGATCGCGGAAGGCAATCTGGGCGAGCTCGGACAGGTATGGATCGAGTTCAGGCGTCACTCGCCAGTCGGGCAAGACGGCCCCCGGACGCACCACGCCTACGACCAACCCCTGCTCATGGACATGTCGATCCACCACTTCGACCTGCTGCGCTTCCTTCTCGGCCGTGAGGCGAACAGCGTCTCTTGCTACACCTGGAACTCGGAGTGGACCCGCTTCACGGGTCCGCCCAGCGCGTCGGCGACGATCGAGTTCGATGGCGGTGTCACCGCCAGCTACCGCGGAAGCTGGATCAGCTCGGGCTCGATCACGCCGTGGGCCGGCGAGTGGCGGATGCAGTTCGAGCATGGTGAGCTGTTCTGGACCAGTCGCGGCGAGGACAGCACCCTGGACGACACCGTTGTTTTGCAGCGGGGCGGCACGAAGGCCGAGGTGTTGCCGCTGCCTCGATTACGCCGCATCGACAGGTGGGGCACCCTGGCGGAATTCGCCGACGCGGTTCGGCAGCATCGCGAACCCGTGAGCTCCGGGCGCGAAAACCTCGGCAGCCTGGCGCTCATGTTTGCAGCGGTCGACTCGGCACGCAAGAGGAAGCCCGTCCCGGTGCGGGTTCCACTGGATTGAGGGGGTAGACACATGAAGCTCGGGGTTCTTACCGCCCTGTACGCAGATCGGCCGTTGGAAGCTGTGCTGGACACGGTCAAAGCCGCGGGTCTCGATTGCGTCGAGATCGGCGCCGGCAACTATCCCGGCAGCGCGCACATCGACGTCGCAGCCCTTCTGTCGTCTGCGTCCCGCCGCAAGGAATACCTGAACGCGTTCCGTTCTCGCGGCCTCGAGATCTCGGCGCTCTCTTGCCACGGCAACCCGCTGCACCCTCGCGCGGAAGTCGCGCGCGCCAGCCACCTGACATTCCGCCGCGCTGTGGAGCTGGCCGAGAAGCTCGAGGTGGGTGTGGTCAACCTCTTCAGCGGCTGCCCCGGCGACTCCGAGCGCTCTCGATTCCCGAACTGGGTCACCTGCGCCTGGCCGACCGATTTCCAGGAGGTCCTCAAGTGGCAGTGGGAGAGGAAGGTCATCCCCTACTGGAAGCGAGAAGCCGCTTTCGCGGCCAAGCACCACGTCAATCTCGGCTTCGAGATGCATCCCGGCTTTGTCGTCTACAACCCCGCCACGCTGCTGCGCCTTCGCGAGGCGTGCGGCGACAGCGTCGGGGCGAACTTCGACCCCAGCCACCTGTTCTGGCAGGGGATCGACATCGAGACCGCGATCGGAGAGCTCGGGCGCGCCGGCGCGATCCATCACGTGCATGCCAAGGACACCGCGATCAACGCGGCCAACACGGCGCGCAACGGCGTGCTCGACACCACACCGCTGGACCAGGTCGCCCGGAGGTCATGGGTGTTCCGCACGGTGGGCTACGGGCATGGCGAAGGCGAGTGGAAGCGAATCGTCACCGCGCTGCGGGTCGCCGGCTATGAGGGCGTGCTGTCGATCGAGCATGAGGATGCGCTGCTCTCGATCGACGAGGGTTTTCGCAAGTGCGTCGCGTTCCTGCGGCAGGTGATGCCGTCCGAACCGCCGCTGACCAACGCGTGGTGGACCAGGTGACGGAAGTCGGCGTCGGCATGCTGGGGTACGCCTTCATGGGCAAGGCCCACGTCAACGCCTACAAGACGCTGGCCTACATGATTGATCCCCCCGTGGTCACGCCGCGATTGGTGGCGATAGCGGGCCGCCATGAGGACGCCGTGAGGAAGGCGGCGGAGCGATACGGCTTTGCGCACTACTACACCGACTGGCGCCGCATGGTGGCGCACCCCGAAGTCCAGCTGCTCGACAACGGCGGCTCGAACGACGTGCATGCGGAACCGTCTATCGCCGCCGCGCAGGCGGGCAAGCACGTGCTCTGCGAGAAACCCATGGCTCGTGACGGCGCCGAAGCCAAGCAGATGCTCGAGGCAGTCAGGCGCGCCGGGGTGAAGCACATGGTTGCCTTCAACTACCGGTTCGTGCCCGCCGTCCGCCAGGCGTACGAGCTGGTGCGCGGGGGCCATCTCGGCGAGATCCGGCATTTCCGCGCGGCCTATCTTCAGGACTGGATCACCGATCCGCAGTTCCCGCGGGTCTGGCGCCTCGACCGCAAAGCGGCGGGAAGCGGAGCCCTCGGCGACCTCGGCTCGCACATCATCGACCTCGCGCGCTTCCTGGTCGGGGAGCCGAAGGCGGTTTCCGCAATGACGCGGACCTTCATCGCGAAACGACCCGTCCCGGGGGGCGGCGGCGAAGCCCCCGTCGATGTCGATGACGCTTTCGCGGCCGCGATCGAGCTCGAGGGCGGGTGTCTGGGCACGCTCGAGGCCACCAGGTTTGCGCTCGGCCGCAAGAATCACAATGTATTCGAGATCAACGGGTCGAAGGGCTCGCTCAGCTTCAACCTCGAGAAGCTCAATGAGCTCAACGTCTATTGGCAAGACGGACGCGCCGAGACGCAAGGCTGGACGGAGGTGCTGGTCACCGAGCCTACGCACCCGTTCATCTCGCATTGGTGGCCGCCCGGTCACATCCTCGGCTGGGAGCACTCCTTCGTCCACGAGATCACCCACCTCCTCGACGCGATCGCCAACGACCGAGATGTTGCGCCGCTGGGGGCAACCTTCGACGACGGCTACCGAAACGCTGTCGTCTGTGACGCCATCCTGGAGTCCGCTCAAGAGGGCCGGCGGGTCGAGATCTAGCCTCCCCACTGTCACGGCCCTGTCACATTGGCGGCCTAGGGTCGCCTTCATAGGACAAACCTTGGAGGTGACCGGATGGATGACGTGGTAACAGTGTCGCGGAACTCAGGAGCATGCGGCCGCAAGGCCGTCATCGCGCGCGCACGCCTGGCGGGCGCGGCGCTGCTCGGTGCCGGCCTGCTGGGCATCGGCGCTGCTCAAAGCGCATTTGCGAGTCAGGCGGGCTTCGGCCACCTGTACCTGGATGGGCAGATCGTCGGCACCGTGGTTGCGCCGGCCCACGTAGACCCTGGCAGCGGCCGAGACCCGCTTTACATGGTGACGAATGGCGTCTCAGGCCAGCTGGGCATCGCCGGGGTCGGACCCGGGATCGGCAGCTACCACGGCGGTGAGTGGCAGGTCTGGACGGTGACATTCAACGCCGGCCATGCTCCCTACCTTCTGACCTCGGCGGATGCGGTCATGGGCGCCGCCCAGGCGGGCGACGTGACGCTCACCCGCATGCCGGATCGCGACTTCCGCTGTCCGATCACGGCCGGCTGAGGACGCACGCACGCCAAGGGGGGCCGGCCGGCGCCGCCCCCCATATGCTTCGGTGTAGAGGCCAACGATGGAGATCGCCAGTTGAGGGCGGCGGCGGCAAACTCTGACCTCGTCCTGGTGGTCGACGACGACCAGAAGATCGCCGCGCTCGTTGAGATGTACCTCAGCCGGGCCGGATACCGGGTCGCGGTTGCGAATGACGGCATCGCGGCGGTGCGGCTCCTCCGCGAGATGGAGCCGGACCTGGTCGTCCTTGACCTCATGCTGCCCGAGCTCGACGGCATGGCTGTGGCCCGCGTGGCGCGGGAGGAGGCTCGCGTTCCCATCGTCATGCTGTCCGCTCTCGGCTCGACGCGTGATCGCGTCGCCGGCCTCGAGGGCGGAGCCGACGACTACGTCGCCAAGCCCTTCGCACCGCAAGAGCTGGTGGCACGGGTGCGCTCCGTGCTGCGCCGGGCGCGCCGGCCGGCACCGTCGGGTGTGCTGCGCCGCGGCCGGCTGTCGGTCGACCTCGAGAGGCGAGAGGTCGTGGTCGCGGGCGCCGCGATCGATCTGAGCGCTGCCGAATTCGAGCTCCTGGCGGCGATCATCGAAGGGGACGGCCGCGTGCTCACCCGCCAGCAGCTCATCGACCGCATCCGCCCGTTCGGAGAAGGGATCCAGGATCGGAGCATCGACGTCTATGTCGGCCGGCTCCGGACCAAGCTCCGTGACGACCCGGCCCGATCGAGGTTCGTGGTGACGGCGCGGGGGGTGGGCTACCGGCTGGGGCCTTGCTGATGCGGCGGCGCCTGCGCTCTTTGTCGGTGCGCATCGCGCTCCTCGGACTCGCGATCGCAATCCTGGTCACGGGCGTCCTGGTCGGCGGCGTCCTGGTCATCGGCCGCTCCACGTTCGAGGAGCTGATGGCGCTGCATGGGACCACCGCGGCGCTCTCCTACGAGATGTTCGACCAGTCGGTGACCCGGGTTGTCATCGTCGCGGCATTGATCGCTCTCACCGGCGGTCTGGTCCTGGCGCTGATCGTCGCGCGGATGATCGAGCGGCCGCTCGCAGAGGTCGCCGAGGCTGCCCGGGGGATTGCGTCGGGTGGCTACGACATCCGCGTGACACGGCCGGACACGCAGGAGCTGGCGTCGCTCGCAGACTCCTTCAACCAGATGGCCGCAAGCCTCCAGGACCAGCAGCGCCAGCGTCGCGACCTCATCCTCAGCTTCGCCCACGAGCTGCGGACGCCCTTGACCAACCTCCACGGCTACCTCACAGCCATGCGCGATGGCATCGTTTCCGCGGACACGCATGCGTTTGTCTCGCTCCAGGAAGAGGTCGATCGCCTGCACAGGCTGTCACGGTCGCTCGACGCTCTCGCGGATGGGGACAGCAGCGGGCAGGCGCCCGTCGACATGGACATGGTTCCGATCCTTACCGCTCTCGTCGAGCTGCACCAACCGGTTTTCGGACGCCGAGGTCTCCGCCTCGAGACGCACCTCCCGTCGCGCCTGCGAGCGCGCGCCGACGCCGACGCGCTGGCTCAGGTCGTCGGCAACCTGCTGCAAAACGCAGGTCGTTACACGCCCGATGGCGGCCTGGTGTGGCTCCGCGCCCGCGCGGAGCCGGACAGCGTCCTCGTGTCAGTCGCGAACACCGGAGACGGTATCCCAGCCGAGGACCTGCCCCACATCTTCGAGCGCTTTTATCGGGTCGACAAATCTCGCGCAGTTGCTCGCGGCGGCGCTGGGATCGGTCTTGCTTTGGTGAAGGACCTGGTCGAGGCGGCCGGCGGCAAAGTGGGTGTGGACTCCAGACCGGGACTGACTCGATTCTGGTTCAGCCTCCCGGCGTAGCCGCTGGAGAGCATCGGCAAACCCTCGCGGCCGATAATCCGAGCGTGAGCGACTGCTGCTCGCCCAAGGGCTACAGATGGATCTTCAGCGAGAGGAGCGCCAGGGCTGAGGCGAAGCGCTACCGGCGCAAGGGTCTCGATCCGACTTCGAAGCGAATCGTCGATTACCTGAAGCAGCAGGGCATCGCCGGCCGATCGCTGCTCGAGGTGGGCGGCGGCATCGGCGCGATCCAGATCGAGCTGCTGAAGGCCGGCATGAGCCGGGCCGTGAGCATCGAGCTCACGCCCACATATGAGGACGCAGCGGCCGGTCTGCTTCGCGACGCCGGGCTCGAGGACCGAGTCGAGCGCAGGGTCATGGACTTCGCCGAGGCGGCCCGCGACGTGGAGGCCGCCGACGTCGTGGTCATGAACCGGGTCATCTGCTGCTACCCCGACATGCCGAAGCTGACCGGAGCGGCGGCGGAGCATGCTCGCGAGCTCCTGGTCCTCAGCTTTCCGAAAGACCGCTGGTGGACGCGCGGCGGCCTGGCGCTCGCCAACCTGATATTTCGGGTCATGCGCCGCGAGTTCCAGGTCTTTGTGCACGCACCGGATCAGATCCTGGCCACCGCCGAGCGGCGCGGGCTCGCGACGGCCTTGAACCAGCCTGGCTTCCTCTGGCAGGTAGCAGCCATGCGCAGGGCGGGGTGAGCTGGTGCAGTCCCTGAGCGCCGAGCTCCGCATAGCGTGGCGGCGCACATGGGGCGGGCGCCTGATGCCTGTGCTCCTTCTGGCCGCGGTTCTCCTGCTTGTCGCGGTGCGGCTGTGGGGGTCGACGCCGGCGGGCGCAGTGCACCGCGAGCTCGCCCAGCTGGAGAGCGCGAATGAGATCATCGCCTGGGTCCTGGTGGTGCTCGCCCTGGTCAGCGCCTATAAGCTCGTGGCGCCGGATCTGCGCGACGAGTTCGAGCCGCTCAGCACCCGAGGGCAATCTCGTCCCGTCACATTTGCCGCCGGCCGCGCAATCGTCGGCGCGGGCGGCCTGCTCATCGCGACCGCGGCGCTCGGGCTCGCGGTCGAGGTGCTGAACCTCGGTGGGCGCTACGAGCGAGAAGAGGCCCTGCGCGCCTTCGTCCTTTTCCTCAACGCGGTGCCGCTGTTCATGCTGGCGACGATCCTGACGTGCGCCTTCGGACGAATCGTCGGGCTCATCGCTCCGGTGGTCATCCAGGCAATCGGCGCTGAGGCGGCTTACCAGCGCGGGGCGATGGCGGACAGTTTCATCGACCCCAGCGGCCTGTATTCGTTCGAGCAGCTCCTGGCGTGGCTGGCGCCCCGTCCGCTCATGGATCCGCTGTTGGGAACCATCCTGATGGACCAGAGCGCGGCCCTGGAGCAGTTCCCGGTTCGCCAGGGACACAGCGTGTGGGGCTGGGACCTGATCCAGGTGTCGGGCCCAGGCGACGTGGCCATGTACGGCGTCTACCTCGTCGCGCTGGTCGCTCTCCTGCTGCTCGTGTGCCGGCTCCGGACGGCATATGCACGGACTCGTTTTCAGACTGTTGGGGACTGGTTGGGTGCGGGGAAGGCCGACCGCGATGCCGGCTGACCGCAAATGAGCGAGGTAGAGATGGACATCCACGAATCCGTCGAGCTGATCCCTGATTCGTTCAGCTATGTGTTCAGCCCTTACCGCAAGCCGATCGCGCGCGTGAGTCAGGGCCAGCGCGTCGTCATCCACTGTGAGGATGCCTTCGAAAGCCGCATCAAGTCAGAGCAGGACCTTCCGAGCCGTGCGCTGGCCGGCGCCAAATTCCTGAATCCGCAAACAGGGCCGATCTATGTCGAAGGCGCCGAGCCAGGGGACGTGCTGGCGGTCGACATCGAGGACATCTCGCCAACAAGGGATTTCGCGGTCAGCTGCCTGATCCCCTATTTCGGCGGCTTGACCTCTACCTCACTTACGCGCACCCTCCAGGCCCCGCTCGACGAGGAGGTCTGGCTGTGGCGCCTGGAGAAGGGACTGCTGACCAACGACAGGCTTCGGCTCTCTCTCCCCTGGCAGCCGTTCATGGGCACCCTCGCGGTCGCACCCGACCTGGAGGCGATCTCGACCCTGGCGCCTGGGCCCTTCGGCGGGAATATGGACGTGCCCGACGTGTGCCCCGGGAACACCGTG
>DASXTG010000066.1:0-5982 GCA_036505515.1 Candidatus Dormiibacterota bacterium
GCGGCTGAGTACGGTAAACCTGAGGATACCGAACGTCGAGTAGGTGGAAGGTCCGGCGCAAGCCGGGGTGGAAACCGAAAAACGCATAGGGGACTTCAGGGTAAACAGGAAGGTCTCTTGGGGCATCTTTTTCCACAGGCGTTGCACAGCCCTCCCCTCAATTCGAAAACCCGCGCTTGCCCGCTTCCAGGCAGGCTTTGTCCACAGCATCCGAATCCAACGGAGCACCCCTCCGCCTGAGCCTGCGGAGACCGTCGGCGAGGCGCGCCACCGGCATCGGATCCTCAAAGCGGAGCCAGTGGTACGCGATAGGCTCGGACCAGGGCCGGCCTTCGGCGGCATAGAGCCTGCGATGGCTTTCGAGCACGATCAGCTCGACCTGGCGCAGCAGGCTCGGCTCGCCGGAGACAAGGATCGCGAAGTCCTGCCCTGCCATCCATCGCAGCAGGCTTTCCAGGCGTGCGCCGCTCTCTACGAGACGAGCCTCGGGGTGGTCGCGCCGTCGGCGCCGGCCGTCGGGTCGTAGACGCTCTGCTTCAGCGCGCAGATGAAGGGAAGGTTTCGGTAAAGCTCGCGATAGTCCAGGCCGTAGCCGACGACGTAGTCGTTGGGGATCTGAAAGCCCACGTAGCGCACGGGAACCTCGACGAGGCGCCGGCCGGGGCGGTCCAACAGCGTGATGACGTCGATGGACGCCGGCTGTCTCTCGCGCAGCTCGGACAGCAGATAGTCCAGAGTGAGACCAGTGTTGATGATGTCCTCGACAAGAAGGACGTGGCGTCCCTCGATCGGATAGTCGATGTCCCGCGCGATGCGCACCCTCTCGCGCGGCTGCGCGCCCGCGTAACGCCTCAGGTCGAGGTAGTCGATGACGAAGGGGACCTTGATCTGGCGCGCCAGGTCGGCCAGGAAGAACGTGATTCCCTTCAGCACGCCGACCAGGATCAGCGATCGCCCGTGGTAGTCGCGCGAGATCTTCCGCGCCAGCGCTCTGACGCGCGTTTCGAGCTCGACAGGAGAGATCAGGATGGCGCCGATGTCCTGCTTGCGGAGGTTCTGCACCTCGAGCGCTCCGTAGCCGGCCTTGGCGAGGAGCTGTTGATAGTCCTTGCGATACAGGAGCCGGACGTTGACGTCGGGGTAGACCTCGCGAAGCATCCGAAGCTTGCGGTTCTTGGGAGTAACGAGGGACTGCTTCATGGTCGTGAGCTCGACATAGAGGTCGTGCTCGGGCAGGTAGAAGTCAGGCGTGAACATCTCCGCAACGCGCGTGCCGTCCCACGCGATGGGAAAGGAAACCGGCTCGTACATCCACCGGATCCGGTAGTAGTCGAGAAAGCGCGCGAACTCCTGCTCCGAGGGATGGGCGAACTCGATTCGTGAGTGCGCAGGGCCCGTTCGCCTGACAAGACGCGACCGCTGACGGACCGGGCGGCGCCACTTCTGCGGGACGGAGGGTTGGGCGGACGACGCCAAGGAAACGCCGAGATTGTACTCTCCGAGCAGAGAGGCCATGAGCACACCGGCGCAGAGGATGGTCGCCGAGCAGCTGCTGCCCAACGGAGTCACGGACGAGCGGGTGCTGAAGGTGATGTCCGAGGTTCCACGCGAGGAATTCCTGTCCGGGCGGCTGCGCCGTCACGCTTACGAAAATCGCGCCCTCGCCATCGAGTGCGGTCAGACCATCTCGCAGCCCCTCGTGGTCGCGCTCATGACGCAGGCGGTGGAGCCGAAGCCCGATGACAACGCGCTCGAGGTTGGCGGCGGGTCGGGTTATCAGGCTGCGGTGCTGAGCCGGCTCGTGCGGCACGTGGTCACGCTGGAGCTTGAGCCCGCTCTCGCCGAACATGCATCGGAGGTGCTGTCACGCCTCGGCTATGACAACGTCGAGGTCGCGGTCGCCGATGGACGCCTGGGCTGGCCGCCACGCGCCCCCTTCGACATCATCATGGTCGCCGCCGCATCCCCGGACGTGCCGCTTGCGCTCATCGAGCAGCTTGCCCCCGGGGGGCGGCTGGTGATCCCGGTGGGCAGGTCGATTGACGAGCACCAGGACCTGCGCCTTTACAGGCGAACAGGCGACCAGCTCGTCCATCGCTCCCTGTTCCCTGTGCGCTTTGTGCCGCTACGGACTGGGTGATGGAGAGGCTCGGCCAGGTGAGGGAGAGGCTTTCGGTGGGACCGCCGACCCTGTCAGCTGCTCGAGCTGCTTCAGGATCTTGCCGACCTCTGCCATCTCGGAGGCGAACTTGGCCAGGTCGCCCGCCTTCAACGCTTGATAGGCCGCGTTGTAGTGCAGGTTGGCCTGCCCCACGAGGTCGGCGATCTGAGCCACGACTGCGGGGGTGATCGTGGGCGGAGGCGTCGTCGTAGGTGGACCGGTCGAGGTCCCGACCAGCTGGTCGATGGCCTGCTGGAGCGAGTCGGCGTAGACCACCTGCGTCTGGTCCGCGAGGATTACCTTCTTCAGCTCGGGCAGCCCCGACGCCGACGTTGCCCTGAGGTAGATCGGCTCGAAATACAGGAACGAGTCGCCGATCGGAACCACCAGGAGGTTGCCCTGCTGCACCTGGGATCCCGCACCGTGGAAGAGAGTGAAGTCACGGGAGATGACAGGGTCCTGGTTGATGCGGTTTGCCACCTGCTGCGGGCCGAATATGACCTTGTCCTTCGGGAGCACATAGGACACGTACTCGCCGTAGTGGGCGCCGTCGCTGCGCGCGGCCATCCACGAAACCATGTTGTTCTTCTGGCGCGGCGTGAACGGCATGATCAGCAGGAACTCGGGGTTCTTTTCGCCTGGCAGGCGGAACAGGACGTAGTACGGCTGCACCGGGGTGGGGGTGCTGCCCGGCGCCGTCTGGGCGGTCGGGATGTCCCACACGTCCTCGCGCGCGAAGAACACCTTCGGGTCGCTGATGTGGTAGGTCGCGTAGATCTCTGTCTGGACGTTGAACAGGTCGACGGGAACGCGAATATGCGCTCGCAGCCCGCTGGGCATCGCGTCGACCGGCTGGAAAAGCACCGGAAAGGTCGCCTGGTAGGCCCTGATGATCGGGTCTTTCGGGTCCATCACATAAAAGACCGCGGTGCCTTCATACGTGTCGATGACGACCTTCACCGAGTTGCGGATGTAGTTGATGTCGTTGAGGTCCTTGAACGCCACGGACTGTGAGTACGGGTAGGTGTCGGCGGTCGTGAACGCGTCGATGATCCAGTAGACGCGGCCGTCGACAACGACCACGTAAGGGTCGCCATCGTAGGTGAGGAAGGGCGCGATCTCGGTCACGCGATCAACGATGTTGCGGCGGTAGAGCATCAGCGTCTTGTCTGTGACCTGGCCCGACACCAGAAGGTTGAAATCACCGAGCTTGAGCGACCACAGCGCCTTGTTGACGGGCGTCATTGGCACTCCATGCGTGCCGGTGTACGTCGTGTACACGTCCTGCGCCCCCTGCGGATAGTCGAACTCCCTGGTGTTCGACGGCGCGAGCGCGAAGTCCTTGGTGAGCTCGCCGAAATAGATCGCGGGCTGGGTGACCTTGAGCGGCCCGGTCGGCGGCAGGTCGCCGACCACGTAATCAGGAAGGCCTTCACCGATCACCGCGTTGACGGGGCTGCCCGCCAGCCCGTAGCCATGCGTGTACTGGAGATGCTCGTTGACCCAGTTCTGAGCCGCCCGAGGCAGCCTGGAAGAGTCGAACTCGCGCGCGCTGATCTCGAGCGACGAGTAGTTGTTGGCAATCGTGTAGCGGTCGATGTCGATGTCGTTGAACGTGTAGTACGTGCGGATCGTCTGCAGCTGCTCGTAGGTGTCCTTGAGCGCCGGGAAGTCCCACAGGCGGAGGTTGTCGACGGTTGCCTGGTCGCCCTGCACCGCCTGCAGCGTGAGCGGCTTGTCTCCGTTGAAGTTGCTCACGGTGACCCCGGTAAGGCCGTAGGCGGCGCGGGTGCCCGCGATCTCGCGCTCTATGTAGGGCAGCTCGTACGACTGGGCGTTGGGGGTGACGAAGAAGCTCTGCACGACAGCCGGGTAGACCTGCCCGATCAGCAGCAGCGCCACCCAGACACCGGCCGCCGTCACCGGGAGCCACAGGCGCTGCAGCCAGACGTTCACGACCAGCGCCCCAGCGAGGACGACGGCCACTCCAGCCTGGAACGTGGTGAGGGGGAGCCTGGCGTAGACGTCCGTGTAGGCGGCACCCCAGACGATGCTGCTGTTGTGAGCGAACAGCAGGTCATAGCGTCCAAGCCACATCCAGCCGGCGATGACGAGGGCGAAGACGGCGAGCATGGCTGACAGGTGGGCGATCGACACCGGGCTGAAGTTCAGGTCGATCGTGTCTCCCCGCCAGGCGTAGACGACGGCGACGAGGACGGTCGACAGGAAACCCAGTCCGATCGCCCAGTTCACGATCGCGTGCAGGAACGGCAGGGTCAGGAGATAGAAGGAAACGTCCTGGTTGAGGACCGGGTCCGTGATGCCGGTGGGGGTTGCGTGCTGGAACAAGACCAGGCTCTGCCACTGCGTACCGGCGCCCCCCGACAGGACGAGCGCCACCAGGGCGGCGCCTCCGAGGGCCGCGCCGCCGCTCCCGCTTCGAAGGCTGCTGCGGCGGATGCCGACTGCGCGCAGGCTCGGTCCAGAGCGGACGCGCAGCGCGATGAGGACGTTGACGACTAGGTAGGCGAAGGCGAGGGCGAAGCTCCCGACGAACAGGACCGCCTGCAGCACGAATCGCGTGGTGAACACGTCCCTGAAACCCAGCGCGTCGTACCACTGCAGCTCGGTGAAGAACCAGACGACCGGGCTTGCGAGTATGAAGACGATGACCGCGAGTCCCAACAGGGCGGCGCCGACCCAGAAGCGACGTGGCGGGCGCGGAATCCGGATCTCGCGGGCGTCGAAGGGGCCGCCACGCTCGAAAGGATCGTACGGCCGGTAACGGCGGGTCATACGCCCGCGAAGCTTAGACCGTACTCAGGTCGCGGTAGGGTGCAGGGAGGCCGGGTTGCGCTCCACGATGAGGTCGATGAGGCCCCATTCCTTGGCTTGCTCGGGGCTCATGAAGAAGTCACGCTCCATCGCCCGCTCAACGTCTTCCAGCTCGCGCTTGCAGTGCTTGGCGTAGATGCGGGCCATCGACTCGCGCTGCCTCAGGATCTCCTGCGCGTGCAGCTGGATGTCGGTCGCCTGGCCCTGGATGCCCTGCGTGAACGGCTGGTGGATGAGGATCTGGGCATGGGGAAGCGACATCCGCATCCCGGCCTCTCCGCCCGCGAGCAGGATCGAAGCGCCGCTCGCCGCCAGGCCTGTGCACAGGGTGCCCACCTTGGGGCCGACGTACTGCATCGCGTCGTAGATTGACAGCGCCGCGGTGAGCGAGCCGCCCGGGCTGTTGATGTACAGCTGGATGTCGCGGTCGGGAGATTCGTTCTCAAGAAAGAGGAGCTGGGCGGTGACGGTGGCGGCGAGGTCGTCGTCGATGACGCCGCGCACGAAGACGACACCGTCCTTGAGCAGACGCGAGTAGATGTCGTAGGCGCGCTCGCCGCGCCCGTCGTTGGTGATCACCGTCGGGATCAGCGTCATCGTCTTATCTCCTTGGTTCAAAGCCGATTCGCGGTCGAGTCTTCGGCGGCGGGTTGGACATGGCCAGGTACGCGCTGAAGTCGGCGACGCTTCGCAGCGCTTCCAGCGGCAGGCTCGCCGTGGCCAGCCGCAGCTTCACCGGCGGGTCCTCCGGCCAGGTCGGGCGCTCGTGGTCCGCGCCCAACAGCCGGGCCAGCTCGGCATAGAGGTCGGCCGGCCGGATCCCGAGTGCATGCGCCACAGCCAGCAGGCGCTCGGTCGAAACCTCCTTCCGTCCCCTCTCCACCTCGGACAGGTGGGCTGGAGACAGGCCCGCCTCTCCAGCGACCTCGGTCAGGGTGCGGTGGACCGCCTCGCGGCGCTGCCGGAGCACAGCGCCGAGGGCCTCA
>DASXTG010000067.1:0-7043 GCA_036505515.1 Candidatus Dormiibacterota bacterium
CGCGGCAAGCGCGGTCAAGGCGATGAGACGAGGTCGCGTGCCACGAGGCCAGCGCCTGCAGATCGCCTCCGCGGCGGCGAGCCCGTCCATCTCGGGCATCAACACGTCCATGAGCACCGCGTCGTAGCCGCCTTTCGCCACTGCAGACACGGCCTCTCGCCCGTTCGAGACGACATCGACCTGGTGGCCGAGCTTGGCCACCAGGCGCTTCAGCGTGTTCTGGTTGAGCGCGTTGTCGTCGGCAACCAGGACCCTGAGGGCGCCCGGCGGCATCTCGCCTCGCGTGGGCGGCGGCACCTGCTGGTGCGTCCCCACCTGCGCCATCACGTCGTGCAGCTTGCGGGCGGTCACCGGTTTCGTGAGCGTGGCCTGTACGAGCCCACCGTCCGCAGCGCCCGCCTCCTCTGGTCCGGGGGGCGCGGAGGCGATGAGGACGATCGGCAGCTGATCCGGCCCGCGAAGCGAGCGCAGCGCAGTCGAGATGGCGAGGCCGTCGACGACCGGGCGGCGGTGCTCAACCAGCGCCAGGTCGAAAACATTCCCAGACCGCACCAACTCGAGTGCGTCTGCCGGAGTCGCGGATGTGGACGGCGCCCCCCAGAGCTCCGCCTGCAGTTCCAGCACCCGGCGCTCCGTCGCGTCGGCGGCTACGACCAGCACGCGCATCGCCTCGAGCGTCAGGTGGCTGCTGGTGGTGGGTGCGGGTACGACCTCGGCCAGAATCGTGAACGCGAAAGTCGTACCGGCGTCGGGGCCTGCTTCCACCCCGCCCTGCTCCACGCGGAGCTCGCCATCCATCATCTCGACCAATCGCCTGCAGATGGAAAGGCTGAGCACCACCAGCGAGTCCCCCGCCTCGAGTCCGCCCTTGCTGCCGGGCTCATCCGAAAGTGCAGCCCGAAGGATCCTCGCCGGCACGCCGCGGCCGGTGTCGCGAACCTTGAATGTGAGGGCCACGTGATCGGTCCTTTGCTCGCAGCTCAGCTCGACATGAACCCCGCCGCGCTCGGTCCGCACGACGGCCGAGCGTAGGAGCGCAAACAGGATCTGATCCAGACGACGTGAGTCGCCCACGATCACGCCGGGCACGTCGGGCTCCGGGTGAAAAGAAAGGTCTAGGCCTTTGGCGCCCGCGGCGCCGACGACAAGGCTGAGGCATCCCTCCACGCTGGAGCGGACGTCGAACGGGTGCAGCGCGAGCTCGAACTCGTCGCTCCTGATCACGGCGGCATCGAGGACGTCGTCGACGAGCCTTGCGACGTGGTCGGCGCCCGCTTCGATGATCGAAGCCAGCTCACGCTCCTCGTTCGAGCTCGCGGTCGCCGAGAGCAACCCGGCCGCGCCGACAATCGCGTTCAGCTCGTCGCGGAGCTGGTGACCGAAATCGGCGAGGAGCTCCGCCGGTTGCTGCTCCACCACCCTCGCGGTCTCGCCATCTTGGGCTGGAGGTGGCGTCTGGGACGGCGTCTGTTGCGTGGTTTCCTGCTCTTCCATAGGACTCAGTAGAGGTGCTCGAAGGAAGGCTGGTCGACCGGCTCGAACATCGACTCCGGCATATCCACGCCGTCGGAGTGGAAGTGCTGTGTAAACGCTGAGCGTGCTCCGGTCGCGGTGTGATATCCAACGGCACGGCCGTCGCTCGACACCCCCACCTGCCTGTAGGCGAACAGCTCCTGTACAGCGATCTCACCCTCGACCATCCCCAGCATCTCGGCGATGCTCACGACCTTTCGCGAACCACCGCGCAGTCGCTCCATCTGAACGATGACGTTGACCGCCGAAGCGATCTGCGTGCGAATGGCGCGCGACGGCAGCTCAGTGCCTGCGAGGAGCACCAGCGTCTCCAAGCGGCTGAGTGCGTCGCGCGGATTGTTGGCGTGCAGCGTGCTCATCGATCCGTCGTGCCCTGTGTTCATGGCCTGCAGCATGTCCAGCGCTTCCGGCCCGCGGCACTCCCCGACGACGATCCGGTCGGGCCGCATCCGAAGGCAGTTGCGAACCAGGTCGCGGATGGCGATCGCACCCTTCCCTTCGACGTTGGGCGGCTTCGACTCGAGGCTGATGACATGGACCTGGCGGAGGCGCAGCTCGGCGGCGTCTTCGCAGGTGACGATGCGGTCAGTGGCTGGGATGTACCCAGAAAGGACGTTGAGGAAGGTCGTCTTTCCCGAGCCGGTGCCGCCCGAGACGATGATGTTGAGCCGCGTCTTAACTGCGGCGTCGAGGTACTCCATCATCGCCACCGTGGCGCCGCCCGAGCTGACGATCTGTTCCGGGCTCAGGAGTTCGCGTCCGAACTTCCTGATCGTCAGGCATGGACCGTAGATGGCGACCGGCGGAATGACGACGTTGACGCGCGAGCCGTCCTTGAGCCGCGCGTCGCACATGGGCTCGGATTCGTCGACGCGGCGGCCGATCGTGGAGACGATGCGGTCGATCACGCGGCGAAGGCTGCGCTCGTCCTCAAACGAGAGGTTGGTGAGCTCGATCTTGCCTCGCCTCTCGACGAAGATCTGCTCCGGCCGGTTGACCATCACCTCGCTCACGTCAGGGTCGCGGAGCAAGGTCTCGAGCGGCCCCAGGCCGATCACCTCATCGAAGAGGATCTCGACCAGCCGCTCCTTGTCGGCGGACGTGACCAGGGCCGCAGGAGGCTTCAGGCGGAAGTGCTCCTCAGTGAGCTGGAGCAGGAGG
Organism: Candidatus Dormiibacterota bacterium; assembly: GCA_036505515.1. Lineage (GTDB taxonomy): Bacteria > Chloroflexota > Dormibacteria > Dormibacterales > Dormibacteraceae > DASXTG01. The sequence goes on from DASXTG010000067.1 coordinate 2,695, forward strand.
CGGCGGATGCCGGCTCGGTTGTTGATGTCGATCTGGGCGGTGTAATGCGCGAGGAGCTGGCCGTGGATCTCAGCCTTTGCAGCTGCGAGCGCGGGGCTCAGCACACTGGCCTGCTCCGCGAGTGCCTCGGGCGGGACCTGGAATGTCTGGGTGATGCCTGGGGCAGGCGAAGGCAGCGGAACTGGTGCGGTTGGGGTCCGATCGACGGCCGGTGGTGCCGGGGCGGCGGTCGCTGGCGGCGATACGGTCACCGGAGATTGCTGGTAGCGCCGGTCGAACCGCTCAGACAGCTTCATGCCAGCCGCCACTTCAGGGCTGCGTTCACTCGCCTGCGGGCCCGAACGGCCGCCCTTTTCACGTCAGGATCCGCTTCTGTGGCCAGGGTGCGCAGGGTGTCGGCCGCCGCTGGGTGACGGATCATCGCCAGCGCCCGGCAGGCGGCCACCCGCAGCCGTGACTCCAGCTCGCGGTCCTGCGCCATTCCCGCCAGCCACGGAGCCCGTAGGACGTCACCGCTCAGTCCGCACGCCATGATGATCGGGACCTCAGCCTGCGGGCTTACCGGTCGGCGCTGCAGGAACTCGAGCTCGACGTCGGACGCGGCGTGGTAAAGCTCGATCGCAAGCCTGCCAGGTCGAATACGGTCCGCCGCGCTCATCAGTGTGTCGACTGCGCGCCGGCCGCCGGTCTTCCCCAGGGCGCGAATCGCGGCATCGCGGACGCGAGGCTCGGGATCGTCCAGAAGGTCGCCAAGCCAAGGCACGGCGTCCGTGAGTCGCAGCGCTCCGCAGAGGCGGGCCCCTGCGACCCGAATCTCAGGGTCCGCATGGGCAAGCGAGTCGAGCAGCTCACGGTCGAGGCCCGACCGCATGAACGCCTGCGTCACGCGCCACTGCGACGTGAGCCCAGGTTGCGCCCGGCTGAGCACGCCGCGGATTGCCAACGCCACGGAGGCGGCGTCCCCTAGGAGATCCGACGCTTTGACGTCCAGGACCACGTTCGGCTCTCCGGCGAGGGCGGCGGTCAGCACGCGCTCAACGCGTGCCGCCAGGCGAGATCGGGGTGTGCCTGCTCGAACGGCGCCCTGACTCCTGGTCTGGCGATCCGATTCGAGTTCGAACGGTGGTTTGGTGTTCAAGGCGATGCTGGGATGCGGAGTTTAGAGGTGCGGGGGGTACATTATCGGGGTTTTGTGCGCCCGCGAGCTTCGTGAAAGCCAGGGGGCAATGGGAGAACCACGAGAGTTGGCTGCGAGCAGCGGTGCCGGCGCTGATCAAGCTCCATCCGCGCTGCAGATGCGGGTGCGGCTGCTGGAGATGTCGTCGGTGTTCGCGGAGCTGCCCGATGGCTCGCTGCGGGCGCTGGCTCGCCGGATGCGCATCGTGCAGCTGTCGACCGGCGAGACGCTCAGACTTGGCGCCCAGGGGGGCGATGGGATGGTCTTCCTGGCGTCCGGACGCGCGGACCATTCGATCACGGATGCGTCCGGTAAGGTATTGCTGACCCGGCGGGCGATGCCCGGGGACCTGCTCATCCTCCCGGCCCCGCGCACCGGTAACCGTTTCGTGGCCAACATCCGGGGCGTGACCGACGCGGTGGTCCTGACCCTCGACCAGGACACTCTCCTCCAGGGTCTAGGCGCCGACGTGGAGAAAGTGGCGGTCGCCCTCGACAAGCTGTGGGAGCAGGAGGTCGCCTTCGCTTCTGCCATGGAGGCTCAGGCCGCGAGCAGGAGCGGCGGTCCAATCGTCGCCTTCTTCTCGGCCAAAGGCGGCTCTGGAGTCAGCACCCTGGCGGTGAACACCGCCGCCGCGCTCGCCAACAAATATCCACATCAGGTGCTGCTGGTGGATCTCTCCGCGCCGTTCGGCCATGCGGCCCTTCTCGCAGATCTCGTGACGACCGGGTCGATCGCGGGCGCCTCGAGGGCCAGCCCAGCCGATTTCGAAAAGGCCCTGCGCGGGGCGGTCGTCTACCACCGCAGCGGCCTGGGCGTCCTGCCCGGCACCTTGCGGCCGGAGCAGGTGGACCTGATGACGGGCGACCTGACGGGGCGGGCGCTCGAGGCCGTGGCTGTCGGACAACGCGTGGTCATCGCCGACCTCGGCACGGCACTGAGTGAGGCGGCGCTCGCCGTGATCGAGCGGGCCCAGTGTCTCGTTGTAGTAATGCCGGCCGAGATCGCTGCCATCACCGATGCGAAGCGATCCCTGGCGGTGTTCCGAGACATCATGAGCGTGCCTGACAACCGCATCGAGCTGGTCCTGAATCAGCGCGTACCGCGGCCGCCGCTCGATCGCGGTGCCGTGGAGTCGATCCTCGGGCGGAAGATGAGCGTCACCGTCGGCTTCGATGACTCCCGGCCCGAAGAGGCAACCCTGGCCGGCGGCCTGGTCCTGCAGCGAGACCCTTCCTCCCAGGTTTCACGGGGGGCTGCGGAGCTCGCCCGCACCGTCGCGGGCAAGCTCAAGCTCGATGGCTGAGGCTCAGCGCCTGCGCGGGCAGGCGCTGGTCGAGTTCGCCGTCGCCCTTCCGATCCTCATCCTCCTCGTCGCCGGCGTCCTCGAGCTCGGCCGCGGCTACTCGCTCACCCTCGCCATGTCCGATGCCGCTCGCGATGGGGCTCGCTACGTGGCCGGAAAGACATCGACGACCAACGGTCCTGGGCTGGCGGCGATGTGCAACCTGATCACGGCGGACCTGGCGGCCGTCACCGCGAACGTGAGCTGCCCAACCCAGATCGGGCACGCCCCACCTTTCGTGGTGGGGACCGATTACGCGGCTCCGACTGCGGGCCAGGCAGTCGTCGCCGTTTACTGCGGCTCGAGCGCGAACTGCGCCGGCAGCGTGACCACCCTCTACGCGTCAGAGGTGGACGTCTACGTCTATTACGGGTTCAACGACCTCAACCTCCTGGGCGGACTGGTCACCCTGTCTGGATCGAGCAAGACGACCACGTCCTGGTGAGTTTTTGGCCGTGGTACCGCCCCTCACCGCCGGCGCCCTTCGGGCGCAGGCGGAGCTCCCCAGATGGTGGGGAGCGGAGCCGCCGCGCAGGTCAAGCGCTGGTCGAGTTCGCGCTCGTTGCGCCGGTACTGCTTCTCATCATCGGCGCCACCGTCGACATGGGCCGCGGCCTGCTCCTGTACTCGCTTCTTTCCGGGGCGTCGCGTGACACCGCCCGTCAAGCCACGCTCGTCTACTACAGCGGCTCCAACACGCTGCCGCCAGACTGCACAGCCCTGACGACGCCGTGCTCCCTGGTTCCGCTCGTCAACGGCGCCCACCTTCTGGATCCCCTTGGCGTCTCGGTCGTGTACCAGGATTCGACGGCGATCAGCTCACCCCCCGCGTATGGCTCGTACGTTGCGAACGCCGACCCGACGCAGCCGGGGACGATCACGCTGGCGGGTGGCACCGTGACCAACACCGTCTACGTCTTCATTTATGAGCTCGATTCCACGCCCGGCAATCCCAGCCCTCGCTGGAGCTGCCCGACCTGCGCCGCGGCCAACGGGGCTGCTGTGAGAACTTCTGGCAACCAGCGCGTCGTCGTCGACCTCCAGCTCAAGTGGCAGCCCGTCCTGGCCCGGTTCCTCGGCCTGCCCACGACCATCACTTTCAACTCGCAGACCGTGGACAGGCTCGAGTTTTGATGGCGTCGACGAGCGCGCCTCAGCAGTCAGGCCAGGTGATGGTCCTCGTCGCGGTGGCGCTGCTTGCGCTCATCGGCTCCGCCGCGCTCATCCTGCTTGCCGGCTCCGTCGAGTGGCAGAAGAACCAGCTCCAGGAGCTGGCCGACTCCACCGCCCTCGACTCCGCTTTGAAGATCGGCACCGGCTGCGACGCCCCCAAGGCGAACGCGATCATCACCGAGGCCGACAACTTCCTGGCCACCCGGCGCACGCGGACAGGGTCGCTGAGCATCGCCGCCGGGACATGCGCGACCCCATACCAGGGCACAGACACCTTCGCGGGCGGCCTGAGCGCGACATACAGGTATCCGTACCGGGCCCATCAGCAGCAGGTCGAGGTGATCCTGACGCTCAACCTCCCAATCTCGTTTGGGGGTGAGCTCGGCGCCACCAACACCACGGTCACGAGACGCGCCGTGGCTCAGGCGCTGGCTGGATCGGTGCCTGCGATCTCGGCGACCACGCTCAGCTGCACCGCCGGCCAGGTCAACGTCGCGGGCGCCATCCTTGCAGAGAACGCGATCACGCGTGCCGGTGGTTGTGCGTTTTACGCGCACCAGCGCTTCGACGCTGCGTCAAGCACCTATTCGGACCTGGGCAACGTCCAGGTCTACACGGACGGCCAGACCTGGGTCGGCGGCGGAGGTAGCTGCG
>DASXTG010000068.1:0-11969 GCA_036505515.1 Candidatus Dormiibacterota bacterium
TGGCGAATACGGCGGCGTCTACATCAACTCCAGGAGCCAGGGTGCCAAGCCGCTCAACGCGGTCCACTTCTCGTTCGTGTCGACCGGCGACGTGGCTGGTGGCGCACCGAGGTTCAGCATCCCAATCGACACCGACGGCACTGGCGGCACCGTTGAGGGGTACGCCTTCCTCGACGCCGCGGGCTGCGGTGCAACCGTCGGTCCGAACACGACGGCCAGCACCACGGTCGACACCGCATCGGCGACCTGCGCGGTCAACTTCAACAGCGTGGACTACGCCAACTGGGATGCCTTCGCGGCCGCCAACCCGACCTACCGGACTGCCCCGGGAGCCATCCCGTTCATCATCGCGGACCAGGCCGGCATCTACACAGTAAGCAGCATCGACCTCCGCTAGCTCGACAGCTGGAAACCAAAGGTCAGGGCGTACGCGTTACGCCCTGACCTTCATATTTACGGACCCGCCTCGGTCGGTCCGCGCTACGCGGAGGTGGTGTTCGAGGCACTGCGCAAGACGCCGACGACGGTCCAGACTCCCATCGGCGAGGCTTGGATCCTCACCCAGGACGAGCCGGCTTTCAGCCAAACCTCGGGACCCGTGGCGCAGGCACGGCTGCTGCCGAGCGGCGACTCGTACATCCTCCTGTATGGCGCCGATCGCGAGCTCCTGGTCCCGGATGCCAACCGGCGGAGCGAGCTATGGACCCCGCGCGTCTGGCCCGGCGGCCTCGTCGTGGATGGAGAGATCGCCGGCACCTGGCGGCGCGCGAACGCGGCCATGGCGGTGCACCCGTGGCGCCGCCTATCTCGCGCCGAGCGCGAGGCGGTCGAGGCCGAAGCCAACTCGCTACCACTGCCGGGAATCGAAGGCAAGATCTCAGTCAGCTGGGGCGACTGACATCAGCGCCGGCGGTAGGCGTGGCCGCGCCGGCCTGCGCGTCGGACCTTGGAGTGCCTGCCGGCGACAGCGATCACCGGCGTCTTAAGAATTCCATAAAGGTTCTTATTGTCTAAGTCTGGGTGCACCACCCGAATTCAACTGATTGGGAGGTCGCGTCGAGATCATGACTTCGGCCCGTGATCGGTGGCACAATCCTGGCATCGCTAAGGAATACAGGCACACGATGGGAAAGCGGGTCGGGAACGGTCTGCTTACTCTCGTGGTGCGTGGCGGGATGGGACCAAAGGCCGTTCGGCTCGTAACGGTTCGCGGCCGGACGACCGGGAGGGAATACTCGACGCCGATCTGGCTCGTGGAACAAGCCGACGGTCGGTACTGGGTCGCGGTGTTCGGCGAAACGAACACCATCAAGAACGCGCGGGTGGCTGGTCGGGTGACCCTGAGCCGTGGTGCCGTGCGTGAAGAGGTCAGCCTGAGGGAGGTTCCCGTCTCCGAACGCGTACCGTTCCTTCGAGAACGGATCGGTCTCGGTGGCAGCCAGATGTTGCGGCCTTACTTTGGCGCGACGCGGCAGTCATCGGACGCCGAATTCGCCGCCATCGCACCCGAGCACGCGGTGTTCAAGCTCGAATCTGTCTGACAGCTTCGGACCGAAACATGCGCGACGCGACGCTGCTGGAACTACTCCGATATAAGACCTGGGCAACGCTGAGCCTGATCCAACACCGCCAAAAGCTGGACGAACAGCAACTGGATGCAACCACTCCAGGCACCTACGGCACCATCCGGGACACCCTGCGACATCTGGTGATTTCCGATGAGGACGACCTCAGCTTCCTGACCGGCGAGCCGTTCTCGCCCCTTCCACCCGACGTGCCGATTGAGTTGGACGAGCTCGCGGAGCGCATGCGCAGAGTGGGCCGGCAATGGGAAGACCTGATGAGTGACAGCAGCTTGGGAGAGCGCGAGGCGACAGCCAGTGATGGCTATCGCATTCCGGGATGGGTGCCGCTGGCGCAAGCCATACACCACGCCGACGACCATCGCACCACATCCTGTCGATACTCGGCGCCCGCGGTCTGAACGTTCCCAGACTCGACGTTTGGGCCTACTCGAGGTTCCTCCGCGTTTTGCTGAAGCCAAGCGGAGAGCCGCGCTAGCCGCGAAAACGCGGAATGGGCGCTAATCGCCAGCGCTATCGGCGCTTCACGAATCGGAACCTGACATCGGTCCGGCCAGGGGATTCCTGAACCGAAATCTTCTCCAGCTCGATCGGACCACCGGCGCCGCTGTCGAACATTCGCAGGCCGCCTCCAAGCAGCACCGGCACCAGGCCGACATGCAGCTCGTCCGCCAATCCGGCGCTGATGCACTGCTGCATGGTGCTGGGGCCGCCCACAACGGTGACATCGCGATCGCCGGCGGCTCGCTTTGCCTACGCGATCGCGCTTTCGATCCCGTCGGTAACGAAGGTGATCTTCAAACCTCCTTTGGCAACAAACTCCGGAGGTTGATGAGTGAGCACGAAAATCGGCACCTGATACTCGTAACCGCTGAGGTCGCCCTCAGCCATGTCGTAGGCGCGCCGGCCCATGACGACAGCACCTGTGGCTCGTATCGAATCCTGGAGCATCACGGTCTCGCGCAGCGCCTCGAGATCGGGGTAGAGACGCTGCACGCTGCCACCGCGATCGTTGACGAAGCCGTCGAGCGACACGATCATGCCGACTAAAACCTTTGCCATCGCCTCCCCATCCAGCTCGAGAAACAGCCCCGAGAAACCCCGGCCCGCTAGCTAGGCGTCCCCTTTCTCCGCCGCGTCGGCCCGCAGCCGCTCGCCCATGGCCGACAGCACCTTCACCAGAACCCCATCGCTCGCCTTGATGGCGTCGCGAAACTGGACGTGGGACATGACCATCAATTTCGCGGGGGTCGTCGTGACCACCGTGGCGCTGGCAAGGCCCCGGTCGAGCATGCTGATCTCGCCGAAGAAGTCGCCCGCTTTCAGGGTCCGCCGGCGCTTGCCGTCCACCTCGACGTCGGCCTCACCTTCGAGGAGGACGTAGAAAGCTTCGCCTGAGTGCCCCTGGCGCGTGAGCTGCCTCCCGGCAGGGGCGTCGACCTCGTCGGTTCGGCTCGCGATGAAGGCTAGTTCCTCCGCCGTGCAGTGCGCAAAGAGCGGCACCCGGGCCAGGGCGGTCGTCTTCGGATCGGCCATGCCGTGCAGCATAACGACCGAGGCCGGAGCCCACCAGATAGGCGTCTATCCTGCTTCTGTGCCCGTCTCCTGTTCGGTCTGCGGCCACGTCCTGCCGGACGGCGCTCGGTTCTGCCCGAACTGCGGAGCCATGGCCGGCCCGCTCCTCGGCACCGAGGAGCGAAAGATGGTCACCGTCCTGTTCGCGGACATCGTCGACTCGACAGGGCTCGCGCAGCGTCTCGATCCGGAGCGGTCGCGCGAGATGCTCAGCACCTTCTTTGACGCGGCGGCGGAGGAGCTCAATGCGCTTCGCGGCCGGCCGGAGAAATTCATCGGCGATGCGGTCATGGCCGTCTTCGGGCTGCCGCACGTGCACGAGGACGATGCGCTGCGTGCCGTCCGCGCGGGTCTCGCAATCCGCAGCCGCGCGCGCGGGCTGGGTGAATCCGCCGGGCTCGCCGAACCTCTCGAGGTTCGGATCGGGATCGAGTCGGGTGAGGCCGCCATGGGGCTCGGACCCTCTGGGCAGCTGCTCGTCACCGGAGCGGTCGTGAACGCTGCATCGCGGCTCCAGTCGGCGGCCCAGCCGGGCCAGCTGCTTGCAGGCCCGACCACCCATGCTTTGACCACGGCCAAGGTGTCCTACGGGCGGCGCCGCCGCGTGCGGGCGCGGGGCTTTGGCGACGGGCTGCAGGCATACCCGATAGAAGGCCTCAGCACGCGATCGGCTCGGCGCACCATTGCATTCGTCGGTCGGGGAAGCGAGCTGTCGATCCTCGGCCAGAGCGTCGGCCTCGCCAGCACCACCGGCCGGCCTGTCCTGGTCACGGTCATCGGCGAGTCTGGAATCGGCAAGACCCGGCTGGCAGACGAGCTTGTCGCAGGCCTCGGCGCAGCGGTGCTGATCCTGCAGGGCCAGGCCAGGTCCTACACGGACAGCGCGACGTTCGCACCCGTCACGGCAATCATCGGCGACCTTGCCGGCATCGAGCCAAGCGATCCGTCGGACAAGGTCCTGACCCGCCTGCGGGAGCTGGTGGCCGGGTGCTGCGACGCATCCAGCGTCGACCAGATCGTCGAATGGCTTGCGCTTCTCTTCGGCCTGTCGGAGAGGCGAGAGGAAGCAGCGTTCGTCCATGACGTGCAGGCGGGATTCATCGCGCTCGTCGACGGGTTGGCCCGCGACCACCCGGTGGTGATCGTGTTCGAGGATGCGCACACTCTCAAGCCGGCGATGCTGGATCTCATCGAGCGTCTCGGTGTCAAGAGCCGTCGGGGACCACGTCGCGCGATGGTCCTCGCGCTTGCGCGAAACGAGCTTCTCGAGGCACGTCCGGCCTGGGGATCGAGCAGCGGAAATTCCGTGCTGGTTCGCCTGGAGCCCCTTTCGGCCGATGAGTCGATCCGGCTCGTCCGTCACGCCGGCAGCGGAGTGATCGACGACGCCGAGGCTGCGGAGATCGCCAGGCGAGTTGGCGGAAACCCCTACTTCATCATCGAGACGACGGGCATGCTCCTGCCTCAGGCCAACGGCGGCTCCGTGTCGACACGGACGTCTCTGCCGCCCACGGTGCAGGCGGTCGTCAGCGCGCGCCTTGATGCGCTGCCGGCGCGCTTGCGGGAGCTGGCGCGGCGTGCGTCCGTGTTTCTGTACGCGTTCGACCTCGAAGAGCTGGCAGTGGTCGATCCAGCGGCCACGCCGGTCGAGCTCCAGGAGCTCGAGGATGCCGAGGTCCTGGTCGGTGATCGGCAGGCAGGCAAGCCTCGATGGCGGGTCCGGCACGCGACGCTGCGCGAGGTCGCGTACGGAAGCCTGCCGAAACGTGAGCGCCTGCGGCTCCACGAGCTCGTGGCCGAGCGCCTCATTACCCTGGGCCACCCGATCTGGGCGTCAGACCATATGGAGCTGGCGGCTCAGGCTTCCCTCGACCTCGATCCCAATGATCGACGGCTGCCCGATCGAGCCGCCGACGCTTTGCTGGTTGCCGGCGACCGGGCCCGCCGGCGGATGGAGGGCCGCACCGCCGTCGACCGCTACCAGCGCGCCCTGGCGATGGCCGGCCCCGAAGAAAGCTGGGGTATCCGCGAAGGTCGAGTCCTCGCCGGGATGGGCGAGGCGCGCTACTGGCTCGGAGAGTATCCGGCGGCCACCGAGGCGCTGAACCGAGCGGTGGCCCTGGGTGAGAAGCATGGCGATGCTTTCACGCTGTCCCTGGCGCTGCGTTTCCTCGGCGACCTCGCCATCAACGTCGAGGCAGACGTCGACAGGGCGGAGCAGCTGCTCAACCGGTCGCTCCGCGCTGCGGAGGAGCTCGGAGATTCTTGGGCGGTGGTCCGGACGCTCCTCTTCGCGGGCTGGGTGCCCTGGACCAGGGAGCGCTACGACGAAGCGGAGGCGATCTGGCGCCGTGCGCTGTCGCTCGTCGATCCCAAGGACCGCTGGGCGCGGGTGAGAACCCTCACCTCGCTGTCGATCAACCGGACCGAGATGGGCGACCTCGAAGGTGCCATGCAGCTGATCGAGGAGGCGTGTGCGCTGGCGGAGGAGACGGGTGACCAGTTCAGCATCGCGAACACGGCGGTGCAGAAGGCCCGCCTGCTGGATGATCTTGCCCGCCGCGAAGAATCGCTGACCTGGTTCGACCGCGGGATCGCCATCTACGGGGAGCTCGGCGCGCGGTGGGAGCTGGCGGATGCGACTGCCGCACGCGGCATCGCCAAGCGCGAGCTCGGCCGGTTGGACGAGGCGGAGGCGGACCTGCGCTACGCGCTCAAGATCTCCGAGGAGCTCGGGGACCGCCAGCTGCCGGGGTGGACGTGGCGAGCGCTGGCGCGGGTGTCGGAGCGCCGCGGCGACCAGGCCGAGGCTGAGGAACGCTTCCGGCGCTCGCGTGAAGCAGAATCACGCGGCCCGCATTAGGTCGCCTGCGAGCGCTTAGCAGTGGGACGTCATGTGTTGCCGGATTCACGGTGCTGCTTTGCATACGCGTTTTAACGGGGTTCCGGTGCCTATGGCTTCTCACCCAGGTACAGGGTTTGCTTGCCCAGCAGCAGCCACGCCGGCGGGAAGTTCAGGTAGGCCCGCACAAGCAGCGGATGCTGCGGGAGCCGGCTCTTAGTCGTGTAGGGCAGGAAGCGCGCGATCACCTGCTTGGTCGTGAATCCAGCCATGACCGCCGCCTCGGCGAGGCTCTTCTCCGTGAGGGCGGTCTGGTGATCGATGAAGTCCCAGTAGGAGCCCCCGATGAGGCGGATGTTGGGCTGCAAGATCAGCACGTGGCCGCCCGGCTTGAGCAGCTCAAAGGTGACGCGGAGCTGCTGAAGCACAGCCTCAGTTGAAGCCAGATGCTCGAGGTAGTTGCTGAAGAAGGCGAGGTCGAAGGTGTTGGTCGGAAGCACGCCGGCCAGGTCAAGCCCGCTGGCGCGGACAAAATGCACCTCCTTGGGGAGCGTCGCCGCCACGTCACGGATGTCTGTCGCCCAACGATCGGCCGCGCGAATGTTCCTGATGAAGTAGCCGAGGTCGCACGCGATGTCGACGACGCGTGCATTGGGGTCGATGTACCGCTGCAGGAATTGGCCGAGCTCGCGCCAGATCGCCTCTTTGCGTGCCTGGTCCTCTTCGTTGAAGCGGTGCTCGTAAACCTCCTTCAGGACGATCGGCGGCGGGTCGTCCGGCTGCTTTTCGGTGGCCAACGTCTCCGTAGTGTGAACCACCGTAACCTTGCTTCTGGGATGACGAGCGCGGAGAACACCTTCGCCGTCCAGCTGTTTCGCAAGCTGCCCGACCGTTACGACCTGCTCGCAGAGGTCTTGTCGTTCGGCCAGAACGCACGCTGGCGGAAAATGGTCGTTCGGCGCATCGCCGGTAGCAACCCGCATCGCGTCCTCGACGTCGCCACCGGCACGGCGGGAGTCGCCATAGCCATCGCGAAACAGACGAGTGCAACGGTGATCGGGGTTGACGTCAGCCACGAAATGCTGGAGGTTGGCCGCCGGCGTGTCGATGCGGCCGGGCTCGGAGGTCGCATCCAGCTCGAAAGCGGACGTGCCGAGGCGCTTGGTTTCGCCGGCGAATCATTCGACGCCGTCAGCTTCACCTACGTGCTTCGCTACGTTGGGGACCCGACGGCGACGATCGCCGAGCTCGCGCGAACCCTGCGTCCAGGCGGCGTGATGGCCGGACTCGACTTCCTCGTCCCCGCCAACCCCTTGTGGCACGCGGCCTGGTGGCTCTACACGAGAGGGGTGCTACCGATCGCCGGCCTCGCCACGGGTGGCCTGGCCTGGTCGCGCGTGGGGCGATTTCTCGGTCCCAGCATCTCGTCTCACTATCGCCGCCTCCCCGTAGAGCGAATCGTGGAGGCGTGGCAGGCCGCGGGCATGCGCGATGTCGAGTTCCGCCCCATGAGCCTGGGGGGCGGTCTTGTCATGTGGGGCACGAAAGGCGTTGCCTGAAACTCTTGCGCCGGCTTACTACACCGCGCGCTCGCGCGGCTGGCGCCGTGACGTGTGGGCCGTCCTGCATCCGCCGTACACGGCCTGGCACCTCTCATATGTCCTGATTGGGGCCGGCCTGGCTCCGACCTTCAGCGGCTTGCGGCTCATCGCCACGCTGCTGGCTTTTTTCCTCGCCGTCGGCATCGCAGCCCACGCGCTAGACGAGCTGAACGGACGCCCGCTGCGCACCGAGATTCCTGGGTGGGTCCTGAAGACCGCGGCCGGACTCGGGCTCGCGGGCGCGGTCGGCCTCGGGGTGGCGGGCGTGACGGTCGTCGGCATCGGCCTGGTCGCCTTCATCGCGCTGGGGCTGCTGTTCGTCATCGCGTACAACCTGGAGCTGCTGGGCGGCCGCCTTCACGGTGATTTCTGGTTTGCGCTTTCGTGGGGGGCGTTTCCTGTCCTCACAGCGTATTTCGCGCAGTCGGGCGCGCTTTCGCTGGGCGCGATCGCAGCAGCGGCAGGCGCCTACGCGCTGTCCTACGGCCAGCGCACACTCAGCACGCCCGCGCGGACGCTGCGCCGCAGGACTCGGTCGGTGACCGGCATTATGACCCTGGGCGACGGGGGACAGGTGCCGCTCAATGAGGCGGTGCTCTTGCGGCCGCTCGAGCGTGCCCTGCGCGCATTCTCCTGGGGAGTGGTCGCGCTGGGCATTGGAATTGCGGCTTCGCGCGCTCTGTGACGCTAGCTGCTTATATGCTGCAGCGTGTCAATGAGCCTGGTCAACGGTAACTTCCCAAAGCCGCTGCTGCGCGGCTGGTCGCACGCGGTGGCGTTCGTCGCCTCTATCGCCGCGCTGGTGGCCCTGGTCGTCATCACGCGCGACGACCCGGCGAAGCTCGCTTCGATGGCCGTGTACGGCGCGGGCCTCGTGCTGCTGTTCGGCGTGAGTGCGACGTACCACATATTCAACTGGCCGCCGAGGGTCAAGGATTGGCTGCGGCGTGCCGATCACGCCACGATCTTTCTGTTCATCGCGGCCACGTACACGCCGCTCGCGGTCAACGTGCTCGACGGCTGGTGGCGAGCCGGCGTCCTGGCCGCGATCTGGACGTTCGCAGCGGCAGGGGTGGCGGGCGCGGCGCCCTTCCTGCGCATCCCGCGGAAGGCCCTCGCAGGGCTCTATCTAGCAATGGGCTGGCTGGCCGTAGTCGCTCTCGTCCCCATTACCGCGGCGCTCGGGTGGGTGGCTGCGGCGCTGATCGCCCTCGGTGGGATCCAGTACTCGCTGGGCGCGGCAGCCTATGCGTTCAAGAAGCCGCGACTCTGGCCGCGCGTCTTCGGTTACCACGAGCTGTTTCACCTCGCAGTGATCACGGCGAGCATCACCTTCTACGCGATCGTCGTGCACTACGCGGTGCCGTTCCACCGCACCAGCTAGACGGGCGATAGAGCTAGGTGGAGCTTTAGGCCGGATTCATTCCGGCCGTCACCAGGCGCGCCACTTTCCAGATGCCTCCCAGCATCGCCGAGGAGAGGAGGGGCGCTTTAGACGGGTGGTATTCCGCGCTTGCGATCTGGACGCGCCGAGGTCCGCGTCGAGTAAGCGGCAAAGCGGGCGATCAGGCTCGCGCGCAGCTCATCGGGCTCGACCACGTCGTCGACGATGAGATTGCCGGCCAGCTTGTAGAGGTCGATGTCCTCGCGGTACTGGTCTTCGAGCTGCCTGCGGCGCTCCGCCCGCTCGGCCTCGGGCAAATCGGCGAGCTTGTTGAAGAAGACCGCGTTCACAGCCGGCTCCGGTCCCATGACCGCGATCTGCGCTGAGGGCAGCGCGAGGACGCAGTCCGAATCGAACGCCGGCCCGGCCATCGCGTAAAGGCCGGCGCCGTAAGCCTTTCTGACGATCACAGAGATCTTCGGCACGTTTGCCTCCGACACGGCGCTGATCATCTTCGCCCCGTGCCGGATGATCCCGCGGCGCTCGACGTCGGTCCCGATCATAAAGCCGGGGACGTCGGCCAGGAACAGCAGCGGGATCTCGAACGCGTCGCACAGCCAGATGAACCGTGCGGCCTTGTCCGCGGAATCGTTGAAGAGGACCCCTCCCTTCTGCATCGGCTGGTTGGCGACGACGCCAACCGCCCTGCCGTCAAGTCGCGCCAAACCGGTCAGCAGCTCCTTGGCGAAGAGCTTTTTGATCTCGAGCCAGCTCCCCTCGTCGATCAGCGCGTCGATGACCTTGCGCATGTCGTAGCCGCGGTTCGGCTCCTCGGGGATGAGGTCAGCGATGGGTTTCGAGCCCGCACGCGGTTCCTTGGACGTGCAAGGGGATGGCTTCTCGCCCGCGTGCTGCGGCATGTAGGCGAAATAGGCTCGCGCGAAGTCGATGGCCTCCTTGTCGTCGGCAACCAGCGCATCGCCGCACCCGCTCTCGGTGCAGTGCATGCGTGCCCCGCCGAGCTCTTCGAGGCTCACCTTCTCACCGACCACGACTTCGACCATGCGCGGTGAGCCGAGGTACATCGACGCGTTGCCCTCGACCATCACGACCACGTCGCAGAAGGCCGGGATGTAGGCCCCGCCGGCGGCGGACGGTCCCAGCAGCAGGCAGATCTGCGGCACGAAACCGGAAAGCTGCACCTCGTTGAAAAAGATCCGGCCGGCATGACGGCGCCCGGGGAACATATCGATCTGATCGGTGATGCGAGCACCCGCGGAGTCGACAAGGTAGAAGAGCGGCACGCGAATCCTCTGAGCCGTCTCTTGTATCCGCACGATCTTCTCGACCGTTCGCGCGCCCCAGCTTCCCGCCTTCACAGTTGGATCGTTGGCCATGACCGCCACCTGGCGTCCGTCGATGGTGCCAAGACCGGTGATGACCCCGTCGGCGGGCAGCTCGTCCGCCAGCACATTGGCGAAAAGGCCGTCCTCGATGAACGATCCGCGGTCGATAAGCAGCTCGAGCCGCTCGCGCGCGGTCAGCTTGTTCTGCTCGCGCAGCTTGGGGAGGTAGCGCGTGCCACCCTTCTGCGCCTGCTCGCGGAGCTTGCGGGAGCGTTCGCTCATAGCTAGTTACCGGTGAATCGAGGCTCGCGTTTCTCGAAGAAGGCAAGCACACCTTCCTTCGAGTCCTCGGTCTGGGCCACCTTCAGCAGCTCGCCGTGCAGGTAGTCAAGCGCTGTGCCGAACTCCATGTCCTGCTGGCGGTAGAAGGAATCCCGACCGAGCCGCATCACTGCCGGCGACTTCTTGGCGAGCTTGTCGGTCATCTCACCGACGGTGGCGTTCAGCAGATCGCGGCTGACGACGCGATTGACGAAGCCGACCGCCTGCATCTGCATTGCAGTCCATCGCTCGCCGAGCATCATCATCTCGAGCAGCACCTTTCGCGGCAGGTTTCGCGCCAGGACGGCCGAGATCATCATCGGCCACACGCCGACGTTGATCTCCGGGGTGGCGAAGGTGGCGGTGTCGACCGCAACGAGCAGATCGCAGCATCCGGCCAGGCCCAGACCTCCCGCCAGCGCGTGCCCGTTGATGCGTCCCACGATCGGCTTGCCGAGATCTGCCATCAGCAGGAAGAGATCGATGAAGGCCCGCCGGGCCTGGTGCGCGTCCTGCTCTGACGCCCCGGACTCGAAGCTGGCCAGGTCGGCTCCTGAGCAGAAAGCCCTGTCGCCGGTTCCAGTGACCACGAGCACCCTGACCTCGGGCGCGTCCTTGCACCACCGCAAAGCGGTGGTCAGGTCGCGAAGCATGCCCGCCGAAAGGGGGTTGCGCTGGTCCGGCCGGTTGAGGGTGATGGTGGCGACATGACCGTCGACGGCAAGGAGGACGTTCTCGAGATCGGGAGTCTGTGGCAAGTCTGCGGACAATCCTAGTTCCGAACCCCTCCCGCCAGATTTGTGGTCATTCCTTAACAACTAAACATTGCGCCCGCCCCAGGAGTGAGCCAGAATCCGCATGGAAAGTGACCCCGCTCCTGTCACCCAAAGTTAGGTTGTCAATCGCCCAAACGATATAATCCGCCGAGTCAACAAGAGTATGAAGGCCAGACAGAGAGAGTCGGCCGCGCCAACAGAGGCCGGCGCGGGTGACGCAGGAATCGACCTCGACAAGCCCATATTCACTTTGAGTGTGGCTTCCGAGATCCTTGAGACACACCCACGGACTCTGATGATGTACGAGCATCTGGACATGATCCATCCCAAACGCACTGTCACGAACCGAAGGCGCTACTCGCGCAGAGACGTGATGAAGCTGCAGGCAATCCAGACCCTTACGCGCGAGCACAGGGTCAACCTCGCAGGCGTGCGCTACATCCTGGCGCTGCTGAAGCGCCTCCAAACCGCAGGAGTTGAGCCACCGGAGGGTTTAAAGAATCTGGATGTGACCCTACTAGACGTCTGAGTTGCGACCCGG
>DASXTG010000069.1:0-19236 GCA_036505515.1 Candidatus Dormiibacterota bacterium
CGTACCGTGGCTGATCGGGTTGGGCCTGATCGAAGGCGCGTTCACGGTGTCAGGCGGACCGAGTCTGCTCGCCGAGGTCAGCCGAGCCGCCGAACCGGGTCACCAGGCTCGCACGCAGGGCCTGTTTCAGACCATCCAGACAGCGATCCAGATCGTGGGCACCCTGGCCGGCGGCTACCTGTTCACCATCGGGCCCACTTACGCCTTTCTGGCCATCACCGCCGCGTGCCTGCTGGGAGCCGCGAGCCCGCTGCTGATGCGGGGAAGGATGCCGAGGCCATCAGTAGCGCACGTCCTCGAGCCGCCGCCACCCGTATGAGACCTCTTCCAGGGTCGCCAGTCCGATGGTGATCGGCTGCGCGCGCACGTACACACCGCCGAGGCGTTCGTAGAACAATCGCGCTCCTTGGTTGTCGCGTAGGACCCAGATGATCATGTCGGCGAGGCCGAGCTCACGAAGGCCTCCGACGGCGGCTCGAACGAGCTCCCTGCCAAACCCTCTTTGCTGGGCCGGCTCGATCACATAGATCGCGTACAGCTCGCCTTCGTAGCCGGCCTCTCCAGCGCGCTCGCGGCCTCCCGACGCAAATCCGATCACGTCGCCGTCCTCCTCAGCGACGTAGATCCTCGTGCTGCCGTCGGCGATCACCCGCTTCCAGCGTTCCGAATAGCCGGACTCGGACAGCGACTCGAGAAACTCAGCGGGCAGCAGGTCCCTGTAGGTCGTTCGCCAGCTCGACACGTGAACGCGCGCGATCGCGGGCGCGTCAAGGATCGTGGCCGTGCGGATCATCAGCGCTCACAATCTATCCCTGACGGGGATGGAACCTGAAGAGGACCTCCAGCCGCTCACCAGCCTCGCTCGCGCCGGGCGAGCGCTGGCGGTGATGGCCGCCTCCGTGCTGGCGATTGGCGTCGGCGGGTTTGCCTACCTACACCCGGCACCCCCGCCTGGGGCGGTGGCAGCCGGCGCTGTCACCGACGTCCTGGCGGCGACTCCCCATCGGCTCATCGCCATCGACTTCGTGGCCCCCTCCGTGGGCTGGGTTCTGGCAGAGGGTGCCCGCGACTTCGTGATCATGCACACCACCGACGCCGGGAACACGTGGTCCCGGCAGCTGGCAGGTGCATCCGGAAGGCTGGGTGAGTACGTCCACTTCTTCGACCGATCACGCGGCGTCGTGGTGGTGCTCGGGCCGAGCGCCCTCATGTTCAAGACCGCTGACGGAGGCAAGACGTGGAGCCGCAGCGCCCTCGACCAAGGCGGAGGCAACATCGTGTCGGCGGTCTTCACCAGTGCACGTGACGGCTGGCTCCTGGCCGACACCACGACTGGAAACAAACAGGCGGCCGACCTGCTGAGGACGCGAGATGGAGGCAGGACATGGAGCAGCCTTGGCGATCCAGCCCTTCCACAGGACGTTGCCTACCGGGTGGTTTTCACCGATTTCCGACACGGCTGGCTCTACAGCTCTTCATCCGGGCCCTATGCGTACACGAGCTCTGACGGCGGCGAGACGTGGCGCCGCGCATCGCTGCCCGCTCCGCCCGGCGGATGGCTCGGGCCGACCGGCAAGGGGCGGACGCCAGACAGGTTTCTCGTCGCGGCTAGGCCCACGGTCGGCGCCGGAGTGCTGGCCACAGTGATCGCGATGGTGTTCGCCAACGGCAGGCCGGTCGATGGCGAGGTGGGCTACGCCGCACTTGGCGTGCGAGCATTCGACGCCGGCGGGGCGGTGACCTGGATCTACCCGAGGTTCGGTGATCCGACGCCTTTCAAGTTCGTCGCCTACGACTCCGCCGGGGAGCCGGTCCGCTTCGGCAGCTTCAAGCTGTCCACCCAGGTCCAGATGACCTCGGCCGACGAGGGTGCAACGTGGAGCGCGATGGCGCCGCCCTCCTCGCTGGGAGCCATCGGCTATCTCGACGCGCTCAACTGGTGGTGGATCGGCTCCGGTCGCTGGTCGACCAGCTACGACGGCGGCCGCACATGGACGCGCGTGCGCAGCCTCGGCGTGCCCGAGCCTGTGCCCGGATCGCTGCAGCTGCTCGACGCGAACCACGCCTGGTTCGGAGCGATGGCCGGCAGCCGCCCCCTGCTCGAAAGAACCGAAGATGGCGGAGTCCACTGGAACATGTACCTGCTGCCGCCAATCACCGCGTGATCCCGGAACCCTGGACCTACGCCTTGACGTACGCGATCACGGCGCGAGCTTCTGCCACGACATCGCCGCCTTCGTGTTCCACTCGCGCCTCGCAGAATGCCAGCCGCCGTGTGCGGTGGCGCACCGTAGCGCGGGCGATCAGGTGTCCCGGCTTGCAGGGCCGCAGGTAGTCGACCTTGAGGTCGGCGGTGGCTGTCGTCTCGCCGGGTTCCGCGAGCGTGAAAGCCACCGAGGCGAGCGCTTCGTCCGCGAGGGTCGCGATCGCGCCGCCGTGGATGATCGGGCCGCGACCGGTTGGGAATCCGTGCGCCTCCGCGGTCATGTTCCCTTCCAGCACAAGCGTCCCAGACCCCACCTGGACCAGGCGCGTTCCGATGTTGGCGATCATCCCGCTGGCCGCCCATTCCTTGTAGAGCTCCGGCAGGGTCTTGACGCCATACGGCGCGTCCATCACACGGCCGAGCACTGGTGCTGAACGGGCATGAGCGGACGACCAGCCTAGCACCGGGCATCCGGTTAATCTCTGCGCCGTGTTTGGGCGCGCGCTGGCGAAAGTCCCGGGTCTGAAACCGGCGCGCGATCGAGGCGGCCCACGCATCGCTCTTTCTCCTTCGTCCTGGGGCGTGAGCGAGCTCTCCGAGTGGGGCCGGCAGCTCGACGCCGAACGGGTGCTGTCGGATGTATGGGGCATGGGCATCAGCGCGATCGAGGCGGGGCCGCCAGGGTTCCTTCCCGATCGCAGCGATCTGGCAAAGCCGCTGCTGCGGCGCCACTGGCTGCATGTGGTCGCGGGCCAGGCCCAGGCCGTCCTCCACCATCACGACCCGACGGCTGCCGAGCTGGCTCATGTAGACGGTCACGCCAGCTGGCTGGCCGCGGTTGGCGCGGAGACGCTGGTGCTGGCGGCGATCCCACCTCGCGGCTCGGACGAGGCCCACGGAATCGTCCTGTCCAGCTCCGGCTGGGCCCGGCTGCTGCACCTGATTGGATCCGCCGAGCACGCATGCGCGCGCCACCGCCTGCGGCTGGCGGTGCTGCCCAGGTACGGGAGCATGATCCAGGGGCCGGCCGACATCGAGCGCCTGCTGGTTGGGACCGAGGCCGGCCTGTGCCTCGACGTCGGCCAGCTCGTGCTGCTGGGCGCCGATCCGATGGAGGTCCTGGAGCTCGCGGCCGGGCGCATCCAGCATGTGCGCCTGAACGACGTCGACGCCGGCCTGGCGGCGCAGGTGCGTGAGCATGGCCTCGGCTACGCCAATGCGGTGAGCCGCGGGCTGTTCAAGCCGCTGGGCACGGGCGACGCTCATCTCGATCGGGTGGTCGAGGGGCTGCGGCGGTCCAGGTACCGAGGTTGGTATGCGCTCGATGAAGACGTGAGACTCAAATCCGAGAGCGACGACCCCATGCCTCGGGTCAAGCAAGCGCTCGAGTACGTGCGCCCGATGGTGGGCTAGTCCCCGCCTCAGACGTTCCGGCCGGCTCCAGCCCAGTAGCGCTCGCGGACTTTGCGTTTGAGCAGCTTGCCGGCGGCATCTCGAGGCAGCTCGTCCACGAAATCCACTGATCGTGGCTTCTTGTAGCCGGCCAGCTGGGCTGCGCAGAAGTCGATCAGCTCCTGCTCGGTCGCCGGCGTTCCGAGACGAAGCTGGACAACAGCCTTCACCGACTCGCCCCATTTCTCATCGGGGACTCCGATGACCGCTGCATCCATGACGGCGGGATGCGCGTGCAGCACCGCCTCAACCTCGGCCGGGTAGATGTTGACCCCGCCCGAGATGATCATGTCGACCTGCCGATCGCAGATGTAGTAGTAGCCCTCCGAGTCGCGATAGGCCACGTCGCCGACCGAGAAGAACCCGTCATGAAGGCTGTTGCCGGTGGCATCAGGGCGGTGGTAGTACTCGGCAAGCCACGTGTTGCGCACCATGAGCTCACCCGGCTCGCCGTCCGGAACGTCGCGGCCGTCGGCGTCGGCGAGCCTGATCTCCTGGCCTGGCACCGCAGAGCCGCAGGAGCCCGGCTTGCGAAGCTGGTCTTCAGGTCGCAGCACGGTGTTGATGCCGGTCTCGGTGGCGCCGTAGAACTCCCACAGGACCTGGCCGAATGCCGCTTCAGCGCGCTGCTTGAGCGCGATCGGACACGGTGCGGCGCCGAGGATCAAGGCGCGGAGCGAGGATGCATCGCGCGGCCGGGCCTCCTGCGCATCGACCAGACGCTGCAGCAGGGTGGGCGCCATGAAGGCTGTGGTCACACGATGGCGCTCGATCAGGTCGAGCGCATCGCCCGCTTCGAATTTCGGCTGGATGACGATCGTGGCACCGAGGACCTGGTGAAGGGCGGCGAAAAAGGCGACGCCGCTGTGATAACCAGGCCCGCACATGAGATGCACGTCGGATTGGCTGAGCTCGAAGATGGATATCACCTGCAGCACGTTCTCGACGTTCACTCCATTTGGACGCCAGGCGCCTTTTGGATGGCCGGTCGTACCCGAGGTGTAGATCATCGACGCGCCGAGGGCGCCGGCACCCTTGACACCAGACCCTGCATCCGACGCGGACGCCATCAGCTCGTCAAATGAGAGCCACCCGTCGGGCGCCTCCTTGGCGATGACGATGAAGGTGCGCTCGCCTTCGACGCCGACCCGCGCATGCTCGACGGCGTCGACGTGATTCCCATCAGCGATCACCGCTCTGGCGCCTGAATCGTTGAGGAGATAAGCCACCTCGGACCCACGCAGTCGGTAGTTCACCGGCACCGCGACCAGGCTCGCCCGGCGCAGACCGTTGGTGATCTGGAAGCCGGCGATCGAGTTGAACGTCATGATCGCGACTCGGTCTTCCGGCTCGCAGCCCATCTGCAGGAACACACGCGCCGCCTTGTTGGCCTGGTGGCTCAGCGTCGCGAAGTCGACAGTTTCCCGACCACAGATCAGAGCCGCTTTGTGTGGATTGGTGTCGGCGTGGACGGCGAGGAAATCGATGTCGGCCACACGTCAATCGTATTGACGACGGGTGGCAAACGTTTGATCGCGAGTCCTCTTTACTTCGAAGGGCTCGGAGTCGCGCCGCCGCATGGAGCTGTGCCGCCCAACCCGAACGTCGACGCCGTCGGCGCGACGCTGCCGGCGACAACGACGCGATAGCGATAGCAGCCGCCGAGCAGGCCCCAAGTGGCCGATGGCGCCCAGTGGTGGTACACGACGGCGGCAGGAAGAGTCGGGTGCTGCTGCAGCACCGTAGGGGTCGGATCCGTGATGGCAGCGATCGGTGATGGCCTGCTCGAGTCCCACTGCCACAGATAGATCTTGGTCAGGGGGCGCGCCGCCGCCGTGTCCGCGGCGGCGGGCAGCGTGGTCGCGTCCAGAAGCTTGTCGACGAACGGCTGCGGACCGCCATTTGCCTTTACCAGCGCGAGGCTCTGGGCGTGCAGCGGGCCAGACCAGTCCATGCCGGTCACGCCGGTGCCGGTCAGGTACCGGCTCGCGGGAGGCGTCCCGTCGGTTCCGGAGGAGCTGTAGATCTGAATCTCGCCGTTCACCGCCAGCGCGAGCTGCTTCGCGTCGGGGCTCCACGCCAAAGCGTCCGCGTGAGGTAGCTTGGAGTTGACCGGCCGGGGGCCGGCCGGCGACGTGCGTGGTGATGTGCTCGGCGTTGATGCCGCGGGCGTCCCGGTCGAGGACGGCGAAGCCGCCGGGAGCGTGGCGTTGATCGGCTGGATGACGGGCCCCTTGTCGGGCAGCGAGATGGCGGCCATCGTGCCGTCGCCGCTGATCGCGATCGGCCCGTCGTCCGGTCCGAGCTTCAACGGAAACGGGTTGAGCACGCCGGCGCTTGGGTTCAGCCAGTACCAGAGGCCGGTGCCGAACGCACGCACGGCGATCAGACCGTCCTCGCCTGGAGCGGCTCCCTGGGTGAACAGGGCCGCCTGGGTGGGCGGCCTGGCCAGCACCTTGAGGGAGGTCAGCGGCTGGGTGAGGTCGAGAGCGTCCACCTCGTAGTTGGTGCAGCAGCCGACCGTCAACGCCAGGTACCGGGAATTCGCGACAAGGCCAAACGGGCCCTCGCTCTGGAAGTCGTATGAGGCTGCGAGGGGCTCGATGGCGCCCGAGAACGGGTCGACGCGGAAGAGCCAGTCGTAAGGGACAACGCCGCTGGTGGTCCGGCGCTCGGCCGGCCGGTCGTCGTGGATCGTGAAGTAGAGGACTGGCGTGGAGGAACCCGGCGCCGGGCCCCACACCGGGCCGGCGACCCTGAACGCACCTCCGGCCGGGAGCGGGGCGACCAGGGTGGATTTGCCCGTCGCGGGGTCGAGCACGCCGACGCCCGTGGCGTTGACGTACGCGATCAGGCCCTGGGCCAGCGCACCTTCAACAGGCGGTGGCGAATGGACCGGGCCTGCCGTGCCGCCACCACCGCAGGCTGCGATCAGCAGCAGGGCGGCTGGCAGCAAAGCGAGTCGGTTGAGGTTCCTCACGTGAGTCGCCGATCTTAACGGGATCGACCTCTCGGGGGTTACCCCCGGCCTAGGGGCCTCAGGCTAATGAGCCGGGCCGGCACCTGCCGCGCGAACCGCCGCGGCGATGGTGTCGAGCTCCGCCCGTGCGGGGGGCTGGTCGTAGCCATGCGGGAACGTGAGGCTGAAGCCGTCCTGCGGATAGCGGGGGATCACGTGAACGTGAAAGTGCGGGACATCCTGAAAGGCGACCTCGCCGTCGGCCACGAACAGGTTCACCCCGCGGGCACCGAACGTGTGTCGCGCCATCGCGGCCAGGTAGCGCGCAACTTTGAACGTGCGCATGGCGACGGTGTCGCTGACCTCGTGCATCAGCACTGCGTGCTCGCGCGGCACGACCAGCATGTGGCCGTGGGTGATGGGCTGGATGTCCATGAATGCGATGACTGTGTCGTCCTGGTGCGTGAAGCTGGCGGGAGCCTCGCCACGCACGATCGCGCAGAAGATGCAGTCGTCGCTCAACTGAACCAGAAGCTTAAGGCGCTGTGAAGCTAATCGTTGCCTACTCGGCTTCGGGGGTTTTCTCAGGCGGCGCCGGGATCGGGGCCGCGACGTCGCTCTCTGGCTGACCTTCCGCCACCGGTTCGCGGACGCCGTTTTCACCGTTGCGATCCGCGGCGACCTCTTCCGAGGGCAGCGCCGCCGCTACCATCTCTCCGGCCAGGGTCCCGTCGCCGTTGGCGCCCACCTCGACCCCAGGTCCGCGCTGGCCGCGGCGCCTGCGCCGCGCCCGGCGGTCGCCCCGATGCGGTCTCGACAGCCGCTGCACCTGGGAGCGGATGCCCACGCGCTGGCAGGCCGTCACGACCGCGCCTACGCCGGCGACAAGTCCATCTTCCTTGCAGTGCTCGAACAGCGGGCCGAAGAGCTCTGGAGCGCCGCCGATGACCGTCTTCGAGTCACCGACGATGACCAGGAGCTTTTTCGCGCGCGAGATGGCGACGTTCACGCGGTTGGGGTCGTTCAGGAATCCGATCGCGGCCCGGTCGTTCGAGCGCACGAGCGAGAGGATCACCGCGTCCGACTCGCGGCCCTCGAACGCGTCCACCGACTCGATGTCATCGGGCGGCACGATCCCTTTGAGCGAGCCCTGCAGGCGATTCACCTGGGAGTTGTACATGGCGATCACCGCCAGCTTGGCCTTGCGGACCCGGCGCCGGATGATCGATGTGATGTCCTTGCACAGGGCGACCTCGAACTCATTTGCGACCGAGCGCTGCGCGTCTCGGTACTCGTCCTGCGCGCCGGTGTCGACCCAGACCAGCTCACGGTCGAAAGGCCACGGCAGCGGCATCCTCGGATGCGGCGCCTCATGGATCAGCTTGCCTTCGTAGAAAAGGTCTGAGACCACGCGGCCGATCGGCTCCCGCATTCGGTACTGGCGCGGCAGCATGATGCGAGAGCCGGCCGGCACCTTGTCCCAGATCCAGCCGTAGAAGCTGTCGTCGCGCACCACCTCGTCGAGAGGCTGCTCGATCTTGAAGGTCGAGGCGGCGTCCTCCATCACCGGCGGCAGCTGTTTGAGGTCGCCGATCATCACCCAGCGCTTGGCGATCGGCATCAGGGCAAGGGCCTCGTTGGCCCGCACCTTGTTGGCTTCGTCGAGGATCAGCCAGTCGAAGACCTTGAATCGCAGCCTGGAGTCGATGGCGAGCCGGTTGCACGTGCCGGCGACGAGGTTGAAGGGCTCGAGGTCGTCGCCCTCGACCAGCGTCGGCCGCAGGCGGCGGGGCACCTTGCCCGGTTCCGCGATGCGCGCCTGGCGCACGTGCGAGAAGCCGAGCAGGCGCTCCTGGCCGGTGTCGACGGCGTCGTTCGAGTGCGAGGAGAGCAGGATCGACGAGCCAGGGTTTCGGCCGAGGATGCGGCGGATCGACTCCACGATGGCGGTGGTCTTGCCGGTGCCGGGCGGACCCTGGATGAGGTAGAGCTGGCCCGGCCGCATGCCCATCACTCGCGCGACCGCCTCCGCCTGCTCCTCGTTCGGGTCGGGCAGATGGTGGGCACGCTTGCCGTCCAGGGGAACCCGGGGCGGGCTGCCAAGCCAACCCGTGTCCGCCAGCTCTGCCGCCAGCGCTCCAGTTCGTGGGCTGCCGATCTGCAGCTGCCGGATGACGGAGCGCTGCGCCTCGAACATCTCCACACTGGCGGTGGGCAGGACGATGCCTTCGTCCGGGAGCGGGTCGTAGCGCCGGAAGCTGACCCACAGGTTCGAACCCTGGATGCGGTCGAGCGACATGCCGCGGTACTCGGGGAATCCGGCGGAGCGAACGGTCAGCGAGTCGATGCCCCGGTAGATCCGGCCGTCCGCGTCGTCGACCAGGTGGAGGATGGCGCGGACATACTCGCCACCCCGCATATCCTCGCCGCACTCGGGGCAGTGGATGCCGTTCGATGTCGGGACCTCGGTCTCGCACTTGGGGCACTCGATCCACTGCTCGGTGGCCTCGTAGCGCCGCACCGCAGCTTCGGCGAGCTTCTCGCGGAAATCGCGCAGGTGCTCGATGAAGCGCATGGTCGAGTCGAGGATGGGCAGCGTTTTGGCCTTCTCGCGCAGGACGATGGCCGTGAATCCCTCCAGGTCGCCGTCCCACTCCTTGACCAGCTGCAGCTCCTGGTAGCGCAGGCGCAGCCGGTTCTTTTCCATCTCGAACTCACCGTCCAGGTCCTGCCAGTCGGTGATCTCGAGGGCGAGGCCCATCGGCGTCCTGCCGAGCCTGCCGGTCAGCAGGGTCTGGCTGACCTGGCCCATGAACTCGAACGGCTTCTCGGGCTTGATGATCGTGTAGGTCCCGTCGATGCTCCTCTGCTCCTCGAGGACCTGGCGCAGCAGCTCGGCCCCGCCGGCGGCTTCCAGGGCCGAGACCTTGGCCGCGGCCGGCGTGCCTGGGCGAACGCGAATTCCCAGCCGGCCGGCCTGGATCTCTTCGCCCGGTATGTCCGGGTTCCAGAGCGGGAGCACATCCCCGGGATTGGGCGTGCTCAAGTCAGGCGGACCTAAGGCTCATAGGCGGATGGAGCGTGAAATTGGATCAAGTGAGTTCAAAAGGGGTCCCCAGGCGGGACCTAGCACCCCAATGGGCAGGCCCTACGTTAGCACAGCCACGCCTGCTCCACACTTAGTAGCACCGTGTGGAAGAACCGACTCAAGCCCTACGACATCCTCAGCGAGGGCGATGTGGAGGCGATCCACGGGCAGGCGATGACCATTCTCGAGGAGATCGGCATCGACTTTCTCCACGAACGTGCACGGGAGATCTTCAAGCAGGCAGGCATGACGGTGGAGGACATGCGTGTTCGGTTTGACAGGGGCTTTGTTCTGGAGATGGTGGCCAAGGCGCCGCCCGTCTTCGATCTCCAGGCTCGCAACTCCGATCGAAGCGTGACCATCGGTGGTGACAGCGTGGTCACCGCCCCGGTCTATGGACCACCGTTCATCACCGACCTTGAACGCGGGCGACGAGGCGCCACCATCGAGGATTTCAACAACTTCGACAAGATGGCGCAGGCGATCGATCAGATCCACTGCGCCGGTGGCACGACTGTCGAGCCCGAGGACCTGCCGCTGGGAACGCGGCACCTCGACATGGTCTATTCCCACATGCGGTGGACGGACAAACCTTTCATGGGCAGCGTGATCTCGGCGGAGAACGCCCGCGACACCATCGAGATGGCGTCGATCGTCTTCGGCGGTCGCGAGCGAATCGAGAAAACGCCGGCGGTGATCAGCCTGATCAACGTCAACAGCCCGCTGCGCTACGACGACCGCATGCTCGGCGCGCTGCTCGAGTACACGGAGGCGGGCCAGCCGGTGATCGTGACCCCGTTCCTGATGGCGGGTGCGATGTCGCCCATGGGACTCGCCGGGACCCTGGCCCAGCAGACCGCGGAGGCGCTTGCCGGGATCGCCCTGGTGCAGGTGATGCGTCCTGGCACACCGACCGTGTACGGCTCGTTTCTCACCAACACGGACATGCAGTCCGGCAGCCCTGCCTTTGGCACGCCGGAGTCGGCGATGGGCATCCTCGCCAGCGCGCAGATGGCGCGGCGCTACCACGTGCCGTTCCGCGGCGGCGGGGCGTTGACGTCGTCCAAGTCCCCCGATGCCCAGGCCGCCTACGAATCGATGATGTGCATGTGGCCGACCATCCTGGGCGGCGTCCACTTCGTGCTCCACGCCGCGGGTTGGCTCGAGAGCGCACTGCTCGCGTCATACGAGAAGTTCATCATCGACGTCGAGGCGCTGCGGATGTTCGAGTGGATCCTGCACCGTGGCCTGCCTGTGGACGAGGAGGGACTGGCCATGGACGCCCTGCGCGAAGTGGGACCGGGCGGCCATTTCCTCGGCGCCGAGCACACGCTGCGCAACTACCGCACCGGCTTCTACAGGCCGTGGATCTCCTCCACCGAGAACTACGACCGCTGGAACCGCTTCGGCGCGAGAACCGCGGACAAGGTCGCATTGGAGCGCTGGAAGCAGGTCCTGGCCGAGTACCCCGATCCCGGCATCGAACCCGACGTCGACGAGCAGCTGCGCGAGTTCATGGCGCGGCGCAAGCAGGAGATCGGAAACGACTGACCAGGGGTCGCGGGCCCGGGCGCGCCTCAATCATCTGCTGCGAAAGATCGCGTCCGGAGCGCCCGCTCCCGCGAGCGGCTCCGCTGCTGCCGCGGTGGTGGCGGCCGCGGCGGCATTGGTCCAGAAGGTGGCGACGCTCTCAGGAAAGCACTGGGCGGAGGCTGGCGCTGTGCACGATCGCGCCGAGCTCATCCGGCTGCGCAGCGAAGAGCTGGTCGAAGAGGACTCGCTCGCGTATCTCGACTTCGTGGCGGCCAGGCGATCGGGTCAGGGAGTCGATGCCGCGCAGGCAAGGACGGTCGATGTCCCCCTGGAGATCGCCAGGAACGCCGCAGAGGTCGCTGCTATGGCGCGGGAGCTCATGGGGAAGGGCAATCCAAACCTGGGTGCGGACGCTTCGGTGGCGTGGATCCTGGCCGGTGCTGCCGCCGAGTCCGCGGCGCTGCTGGTGATTGTCAATGTCGGAGCGGGCCTGCGCGATACGCGGGTCACCGAGGCGCGCAGGCTGGCTCGTGAAGCTAGCGCGCCGGCGCGCTCGCCGGCCGCTCCAGGTCGTTCAGGTGCTCGCGATCGTGGTCGAGCGCGATCTGCAGATAGCGACCGATCGTGACCTCGCCGTAGAAGTCGTGCGTGCCGGTCATCGCGAGCTGTGCCGGCGCGAGGCCGTTGACCAGGTCGATCAGACGCCTGCGGGTTGCAGCCCACTCCTCCAGCGACGACTCGAGTGGGATGCGGCTGAAGTCACGCCCGCCGTTGCTGTAGAAGTCGAAATGCGGTCCTTCGCCGGTCGCGATCGCCTTGATGCGAGGCTCGAAGCACTCGCGCTCGCTCGCCGCGAGGTGGGCCGCGACCTCGGCTGTCGACCATTCACCGGCTTGTGGCGTTTTAGCGCCCGTGCCACCGCGCATCGCCGCAGCGATTCGCAGCTGGCTCGCGGCAAGCTCGTCGAGCAGTGAGGCGATCATTCGCCGCCTGGGTTCATGAGGCGCGAGCGCGGGTTGGCGGCTGTGAGCTCATCGATCACCGCGCTCATCACCACTTCCGGACTGCCGCTGCGCTGCTCGACCTCGCCCCACCTCCAGCCGTCGAGGTAAGCGTCCATATCGGTCGACCCGTCCTTCATCGCGTAGGCGTCGATCGCGGCCTGGAAGTAGTCGGGGAGCATGCGCTTGACCTCGTCGCCACCGTCCCAGGCCTTGACCTGCGATGGGATGTGCTTCCAGAACATAACCTGGTAGGAGGCCACTGATAGTCAGGCTTCGACCAGCTCGGCCAGGCGGCTCTCCAGCTCGCCGAGGCCGACGTCGTTGATCTCGAGCGGGAGCCCGAGGTAGGCTGCGACCTCCTGAGCCTTCGCCGCGAGAAGCGGGTTGGGCACCTGGCGCAGGTACAGCACGGCCTCGTAGTTGCCGAACAGCATCTCCTTGACCTCGGGGTGCCGGTCCAGGCCCAAGCCCCTGATGACCGCCCGATCGAAGTTGCGCACGAGCCAGTCGGTGAGGAAGAACGTGCCGGGGCGCTCGTCTGAGACGCGCTCGAACAGCTCCTCGCCCGCGAACATCTCGTAGCAGTGCGGTCCTCGCACTCGGGCAGCGCCGAACTCGTCCAGGATTGGCTCCAGGCGGCCGGTCGTGCCGCAATCCCCGTACACGACGACGAGATGGTCGTATCGCGGCCGCAGCCTGCTGAGCTTTTCCCTCAGCTCATCGACGATGCGGCCCGGGTATAGATGCAGCAGCGCCGGCACCCCGTAGATGTCGACGTTCCAACCGCGCCTGTCGGAGATTTCCTTGACCTCGCGCCCGAGGGCGCCGCAAATCACGAGAGCGGTGCTGGCCTCCCCACCGCGTGGGGAGGTCCGGCCCAACCGCGAAGCGGTTGCGCCGGGGTGGGGAGCGTCCAAGCCGCGCATTCTCATCCCACCGGCTCCAGGTGCGGAAACTGCAGGACCGACACGAACGCGTCGTTGAAGTCCGAGCGCCCTGAGAGCTCGACGTATTCGATGCGCGAGGGCAGCTCAAAAGCCACCTGCCGCTCGCGATACGACAGCAGCGCGATCTTCGCTCCCTCGCCGGCGGAGTTGCCGACGGCGATGATCTTGTCAACGTGCACGGGTGGCACGAGGCCGATGATCTTCGCGCTCTCCGGGTTGAGGTATGAACCGAAGGAACCTCCCAGCAAGACCTCGTCGAGGTCTTCGGTCCGAACCCCGAGGATGTCCATCAGCACCTTGATGCCCGTTGCGATGGAACCCTTCGCGAACTGCAGCTCGCGCACATCGCGCTGCGTCAGGTACACGCCTTCCGCGAGCAGGAACGCCCGCACGCCGTCGACCTCGATCAGTCGGCTCGCGAGCGGGTGGTCAGGAACCTCAGCCTTCGAGCGCATGCGCCCCGAGTTGTCGAGGAGACCGATGACGAGGAGCTGCGCCACCGCGTCGACCAGGCCCGAACCGCAGAGACCCTGCGCGAGCACGTCGCCGCCGATCACCTGCAGCTCGACGGTATCGCCCAGCTGCACGCCCTCGATGGCCCCCTCCGTAGCGCGCATGCCGCACTTGATCTGGCTGCCCTCGAATGCCGGTCCGGCCGGCGCCGCGGTGGCCAGGGTCCGCTGCCCGCTGCCGAGCACGATCTCGCCGTTCGTGCCCACGTCGACGAAAACGCGGAGCTTGTCCTCGCGCGCGAGGCCGGTTGCGAGCACGCCTGACACGATGTCGGCGCCGACGTATGCGCCCAGCGCGGGCAGCGTCTGGACGTAGCCGGCCGGATGGATCCGGAGTCCAACCTCCATTGCGGGGACGCTCAGCGCATCCATGAACGCCGGCGTGAAGGGCATCACCGCGATGGGCGCCGGGTCGATCCCGAGGAGCAGGTGCAGCATGGTGACGTTGCCAACGACGACAGCTTCATATGTCTGGTCAGGCCCTACGCCACCTTCGCTGTACAGCTCGTCGAGGATCTGGTTCATGGTCGCCACGACCGAAGCCCTCAGCTCATCGACGCCTTCCTGGCCGTTCATCGCGTGGCTGATCCGCGAGATGACGTCCGCGCCAAACGGCGCCTGGCCGTTGAGCGTTGAATGCACCGCCGCGGCCATCCCGGTGCGTAGGTTCATCAGGGTCCCGACCAGGGTCGTGGTGCCAATGTCGAACGCCACTCCGTAGCACTCGTCGGTGGTGTCGCCGGGCTCGACCGCGACCAGGTGCTCGCCCGCCAGCACGGCGGTGACCTTGAACGACGCCTCACGGAAGACGCCCGGCA
Source organism: Candidatus Dormiibacterota bacterium (assembly GCA_036505515.1). GTDB lineage: Bacteria > Chloroflexota > Dormibacteria > Dormibacterales > Dormibacteraceae > DASXTG01. The sequence goes on from DASXTG010000069.1 coordinate 14,520, forward strand.
GCGTGCGCAGGACCTGGACGCCCGCGACCATGTCGTGTCCTTCGGCCGTCAGGGCTTCGCGCAGGCGCAGGACGTCGCTGCGTTGATCGTCGAGAGACGGCTCGGCCAGCTCCAGGTAGACCTTGCGGACGTTGGGGTCGATGATGACCAGGCGGCTGAGCCCCATCGTGGCCGCCTTTGGCACGCGGAGCAGCTGGGGCACATCGCATGCCATGTCCTCGTAGATGCGCGCCTGGCACGACAGCCGCCATCCGTTCTCGACCTCGTCCTTCCTCAGCAGTCGGTGGTCGGCCGTGGTCACCTCCGAGCTGCCCTCGACGATGCGCACCTTGCATTTCCCGCACGTCCCGCGTCCGCCGCAGGTGGAATCGATAGGGAGGCCGATCCAGTGCGCGGCGCTGAACACCGTCGTGCCGGGCGGGACTCGGGTCGTCCGGTCGAACGGACGGTATGTGACCTCGAGCTTGCGCTGGATCATCCCTCCCCCCTTTGGGGGGAGGGGAGGGTGGGGGCGCCTCCGAATTGGCTTCTCTGTTCGGCGCGGAATGCCGCGATCCAGCGCATCGCGTACTCGTCATGGCCGAGAAGAAGGTCTCCGGCCAGCACCGCACGCCGCACCTCTGGCACCAATGGATTGGTGATCGCACACGTCAGGCCGGCGTGCATGGCGAGCGGAAGAAAGGCTGCGTTGACGGTCGCCCGGTCGGGCAGGCCGAATGAAACGTTCGACGCACCGCAGGTCATGTTGTTGCCCAGCTCGTCGCGAATGAGGCGCATGGTCTCGAGCGTGACCACGCCGCACGTGGGATCTGCGGCGACGGTCATAGCGATCGGGTCGATGATCACGTCCTCTCGCGGAATGCCGTAATCGGCCGCGCGCTCGAGGATGCGGCGCGCGATCTCGAGCCGTTCGGTGGGCACCATCGAGATTCCCGTCTCGTCATTGGCCATCGCGATCACCGCGGCGCCGTGCTTCTTCACCAGCGGCAGGATGCGGTCCATGCGCTCGTCCTCGGCGGTGACCGAGTTGACCAGCGCCTTGCCCTCGTATGCGGCGAGACCGGCTTCGAGGGCCTCCAACACTGACGAGTCGATGCAGATGGGGAGGTCGGAGACCTCGGAGACGGCTTTGATCGCCGCCACCAGCAGCGCGGGTTCGTCGGCGGCGGGAATGCCGGCGTTGACGTCGAGCATGTGCGCGCCCGCAGCCGCCTGTGCGATCGCGTCTGCACGCACCCGATCCATCCTGCCTTCCTTCATCTCGGCGGCGAGGACCTTGCGGCCGGTCGGGTTGATGCGCTCGCCGATGACGACGAAGGGGCGTTCGATGGAGATGACCACCTCGCGAGTTCGCGAGCTCAGGACCGTTTCCAAGCGACTATCAGCCTTTGCGGAGGGTCTCGTCGATCAGCTTGACGGCCTGCTCCAGCGCCGCGGCGCCTTGCGAACCTTCACCTCGAGCGCCGACCAGCTCCTTGGCCATACGCGTCGCCATCGACGCGTCGGGCGCGTAGCTGTCGGCACCAACGTGCTTGGCATACTCCTCGGTCACTGGCGCGCCACCCACCGCCACGTGGACCTTGTCGCGAAGTCCTGCTTTGTTGAGGGCTTCGATGTTGACCTTGAACATCGGCATGGTGGTGGTCAGAAAGGCGGAGAAGCCGACGATGTGCGGCTGGTGCTGCTCGACCGCGGCGACGAACTTCTCTGGGGGCGTGTTGACGCCCAGGTCGAACACCTCAAACCCGGCGCCCTCGAGCATGATCACGCAGAGGTTCTTCCCGATGTCGTGGATGTCGCCCTTGACGGTGCCGATGACGTAGCGGCCCACGGGCTGTGCGCCCGTCTCGGCGATCAGCGGCCGGAGGATCGTGAGCGCCCCCTGCATGGCGCGCGCGGCGATCAGCATCTCGGGCACGAAAAAGTCTCCCTTCTCGAACCGGCGGCCGACCTCCTCCAGTGATGGGATGAGGGCCTTGAAGAGGATGTCCATCGGGTCCATGCCGAGGGCAAGGCCTTCTTCGGTGAGCGCCTTCACCTCCGGCGCGTGCCCGTTGAGCGTGTGGTCGAACAAGCCTGCTCGGATCTCTTCTTCTCGGCTCATCGGCCTCCTCCCTGTTGCGCAGCGCTCAACAGATGCTCAGTTCGACAAGTCTACGCTATAGTGTCCTGTTGCGCGATGAGCAACGAGAGGCGAGCTTCAGACGCGACGGTCATCCGCTCGGTGGACCGCGCGATCGCGATCCTGGACGTGCTCGCCCAGAACGGGTGGCGCGCCGGCGCAGAGGTTGCCCGGGAGCTGGGTGTGCATCGCTCAACGGCGCTGAGGCTGCTCGGCACGCTCGAGCGCCACGCCCTCGTCGAGCGCGACCCGCGGACCTCTAAGTACCGGCTTGGACGGCGGCTCGCCCAGCTCGGCAGCCTCGTCAGCGGCGAGTTCGACCTGCGGCACGTTGCCCGGCCTGTTTGCGAAGCGCTCTCGGCCAAGACCGGGGAGACGGTGACGCTCGACGTGCTCGACGGCGACGAGATCGTCCCCATCGAGCAGGCCACCGCAACGACTGCGATCGTGAACGTCGACTGGCTCGGGCACAGGGTCCCCGCTCACTGCACTGCCAGCGGCAAGGTCATCCTGGCCTTCTCCCCGGAAACCGTCCGGCAGCGCCTGCTCTCGCGCCCGCTTGAGCGCCGAACTGTGCGGTCCGTCATCGATCGCGAAGTCCTCGAGGCACAGCTGGTCGAAGCCCGCGAGACGGGCTTCGCGCGCACCTTCGAAGAGCTGGAGCTAGGCCTAGATGCCATCGCGGCTCCGATCCATTCCGTGGGCGGCGAGGTCGTGGGTGCAATCGACATCTCCGGGCCGTCGCACCGGCTGCGTGTGGCCGCGCCGGAGCTGATCCGGCCAACCCTGGACGCCGCGATCGACCTCTCGCGGCGGCTGGGGTACCGGGCCTCTGTCAGCCAGCGCATCCCCACGTCTTAACCGCCGCTTAACCGGCCCGCTCCAAATGGCTCCTTGCAACGCCGTCAAGGACGGGAGCATCATTACCGGCGCACTTCGCGTGTCGCCTCGGCGCCGCATGAGCGCCGGTCAAACGGTCATTGGGGAGAGGGACGTATGAACTGGCGATATCGGATCCGCGGTCTGGGCTTGGCTGTCGCAGCGCTTCTGGTCGTTGCAGCTTGTGGAGGCACCACCTCCAGCACCTCGGCGAATTGCGGAGCGTCTTCAACCTCTGCATCGGACTGCGGCGGCATGGACGCCCTCATTGCTGCGGCCAAGAAGGAAAAGGAGCTCAACGTCATCGCCCTTCCTCCCGACTGGGCCAACTACGGCGCCATCATCAGCGGCTTCACAGCCAAGTACGGGATCAAGGTCAACTCGGCCAACCCGAACGGCAGCAGCCAGGAGGAGGTCGACGCGATCAACCAGCTGGCCGGCACCACTCGTGCCCCTGATGTCGTGGACGTCGGCATGAAGGTGGCGCTCGCGAACACCAGCATCTTCGCCCCGTACAAGGTGACCACCTGGGACGACATCCTCAGCGGCCAGAAGGAAGCCACCGGCCTGTGGGTGCAGGACTATGGCGGGTTCATGGGCATCGGCTACGACTCGAGCAAGGTTCCCGGCGGGGCCATCACGTCGGTTCAAGATCTCCTCGGTTCCGGATACAAGAGCAAGGTTGCCCTTGCGGGCGACCCGACCAAGTCCAACCAGGCGCTGAACGGTGTGATCCTGGCTTCGGTCGCCAACGGTGGATCGCTCGACGACGTCAGCAAGGGCGTCGACTTCTTCCATCAGCTGAAGCTGAAGGGTAATTTCGTGCCCACCATAGGCACCGCCGCCACAGTCAAAGCTGGGCAGACTCCCGTCCTGTTCGAGTGGGACTATCTGTCCACGTCCCACGGAAAAGACGTAGCCAGCTGGAAGATCTTCGTGCCGCCCGACGCAACGATCGGCGGTTACTACGCGCAGGCGATCAACAAGAAGGCGCCTCATCCTGCTGCTGCTCGACTCTGGGAGGAGTACCTGTACTCGGACGAGGGCCAGAATCTTTGGCTGAAGGGGGGAGCGCGGCCGGTCCGCCAGGCGGCGATGGAGAAGTCTGGAAAGATCGACTCCGCAGCTGCCGCCGCCCTGCCGCAAATCACCGGCACGCCGCAGTTCCCGACGCAGGAGCAGCAAACCGCCGCAGGCACCTACATCGCAGCCAACTGGTCCAAGGCCATCGGTTGACAGCCGCCGGTAGTCCGGCCGTAAGCGCCGCCGCCCGCCCTTTTGGTGGCGGGCGGCGCCTTCCCCTCACCTGGCTCGGGGTGCTGCCCTTCTTCCTGTATGTGACCCTGTTTCTGCTCCTGCCGACGCTGCTCATCGCCGTGGGATCGATCGCGGCCAGGGACGGCAGCATCACACTGTCCAATCTCACCGACGTCGTACAGCCTTTTCTTGTCAGGTCGTTCGTCAACAGCTTCGTCATCTCAGCCGTCAGCGCATTGGTCGGTGCAGTCGCCGGCGCTCTGCTCGCTTATGCGGTGGTGACCGGCAATCCGCGTGGGTTCCTTCGCCGCACGGTGACCTCGGCTTCCGGGGTCCTCGCCCAGTTCGGCGGTGTCACGCTCACATTTGCGTTCATCGCCACCCTGGGCACGATCGGCCTGGTGACGGTGTTCCTGAAGGACCACGGCATCGACATCTTCGCCAACGGGGTCTGGCTCT
>DASXTG010000070.1:0-2399 GCA_036505515.1 Candidatus Dormiibacterota bacterium
CGGCAAGGTGTCGATGGGCAAACCCGCAAAGGCAGAGGCACCTAAAGCTGTAGAGCCGGAGCCGATCGCCGAGGTGGCGCCCGTCATGGAGGCGGTGCCGGTCGCGGTCGAGCCGGAGCCGGTGCGGGCGAAACCCGAGCCGGCGCGGGTCAAACCCGTCCAGCAGAAAGGCAAGCGCCGCTAGAGAGATAACTCCTCCCAACTCGTGAGGAGGTGGCGCCGAAGGCGCCGGAGGGGGACCTAGGAGGTGCTTCACCTCCCCCGCTTGCCGGGGAGGTCGGCGGCGAAGCCGCCGGGTGGGGACGTTCCCTTAACGACCTACCTTTTAGCGCGTCTTCGGCTTTTTCGCCGGCATCTTGCGCGTCTCTTCGAGGGCACGCTTGATGAGCGCGGTCGGCGGCTTGGCGCGCCAATCCCCGGACACCATCACATACCCGCCCATCTTGTGCCCGGCCATCGGCTCGAAATCCCGCCCGCCCTGCTTCTTGACCTTGGCGATCTCCTCCTCCGGCAGCCGGACGAAGAAGTCCTCGCCGAAGATCCCGCAGAACATGTTCCCGTTCACGAACGCCGACATCTGGCCGAACATCGGCTTGATCGTGATCGCAGGTTCGTCCGGGACGACGCGCGCAAACGCGGCTTTCGCGTCCTCACTCGGCCGGGGCATGTGCATGGGACCACGAGGCGCTGGGCTCATGCTGACGATCGTAGGCGGAACGTGAGCTTCGCATGAAGCTCGCGATCAAAAGCGCGGCGACGATCATCAACCCCGCGCTCACGCGCAGGACATCGCTCATGCCCGTGCTGTAGGCGTCGCGAGCCGCGCTGAGCAGGGCAGCTCCCACCGGAGCCGGCATCTGGCTTGCGACCACGGTCGCTCCGGCCACACTTCCCTGCGCGATGTCGACGACCTGCGCCGGCAGTCCGGCCAGGTGCCCAGCCATCTCGGTTCGGTAGCCGCTGTTGAGAAGACTGCCCATGACCGCGACGCCGAACAGGGAGCCAACCTGCTGGAGCGTCCTGCTCAGGGCCGTGCCCGCAGCCGTCTGCGACTTGGGTACGACCTCGAGGATGACGTTGAACGCCGTGAACAAAGCAAACGCGTTGCCGATTCCGACCACGGGAAGGGCGACGAGCAACAACTCGTATCCACTGCCTGCGCCAACGAGCGACATCAGGGCCATTCCGGCGGCACAGGTCACGAGTCCAACCGAAAACATGGCCCGGACTCCGAGCCGCGTGATCAATCGATCGCTCACCGCCGCGCCCATGACGATGCCCGCGATCAAGGGCAGAAGGCGGACGCCTGTCGCCTGGGCGTCATTGCCCTGGACCAGCTGCAGGAACGGTGTGAACACGAACAACACACCCATCAAGCCGAAGCTCATCACTACTGAGACTGCGATCGACCAGCTGAAACGCGGGTTGAGGAAGAGCCGAAGGTCGACCAGGGGCGATCGTGCCCGCAGCTCCCAGACCACAAAACCAGCAAGGAGAGTTGCTCCACAGATCAGGCTGGCGACAGTCGGTGCGGTCCAACCGACCCTTGGCTGCTCGATGACGCCGTAAACAAGACTCGTCACGCCCGCGATCGCGAGCACTGCGCCGACGAAGTCCACCCGTGGGGCCTTTGGATCTCGGCTCTCCGGAATGAAGAGCCAGACTCCGACGAAGGCGAGGATCACGACCGGGGCGTTGATGAGGAAGATCGAGCCCCACTCGTAGTGCGTGAGCAGCCAGCCCGCGACCAGCGGACCGAGGGGCAGCCCGAGGAACATTCCGGCGCCGCCGATGGCGATCGCGCGCGGACGCTCCTGCTCCGAGAAGATCGTTGGTATGACGGCAAGGGAGATCGGCATGATGAACGCGCCTCCGACGCCCATCACGGCTCGCATCAGGATGAGCTGGCCCGCGGTGGTCATCTGGCTCGCGATGACGGAGGAGAGGCCAAAGACGACCAGGGCGACGAGCATCATCCGCTTGCGCCCGAGCCGGTCGCCCAGCACCCCCGCCGGGATGAGCAGGCCGGACAGTGCAAGCAGGTATGCGGTGGACATCCACTGCAACTCGTCAGTGGTGGCGCCCAGCTTCGCCGACAGGGTCGGCAGCGCCGTGACCAGGATCGTCGAGTCCAGGCCCAGCACGAGGGCGCTCAATACCACCGCGCCGAGTGCCAGCCACCGGCTGCGACTGACTCTGGTGCCCATGTCTATGCGTGCCCCATCACGGCGCCCAGGGCCGCGACCACGCAGCCACCGAGGGTGACCTGGACCAGCGAGCGGTGGAGAGGGACCTGGAGGAAGCGCCGCCGCACCCAGGCGATGGTGATCAGCTCCATCGCCACCACGACGTAGGCAACCTTGAGCGCGCTCTGGGTGTCGCTGATCAGGAACGGCAGA
>DASXTG010000071.1:0-3912 GCA_036505515.1 Candidatus Dormiibacterota bacterium
CGGCCGGCGTGACCGGCTCACTGAACACGAGCGTCACCTCGGCCGGCGCTGAATCAAGGACCGCGCCTGGGCCGGGAGTGGACTGCAACAGCTCGGCGTGCGCCGAAGCAGATCGAGGAAGCACGGCGAGGGCGAGGGCGACCGCGGCAGCGGCCACGACGACCCGCCCGCGACTCAGGAGTAGGCCGGGGCCTCCACCCCGCGGCCGCGCTCGGGCACCTCGACCTTGCCCGGGCGCTCGCGCGCGATCCGCAGCACGAGGCCGGCCGCGACCAGGCAGAGCAGACCCGAGCTCATGAAGGCGATCTGGTAGTCGCCGAAGAAGGTGCGCACCGCCCCCGCGGCGAAGGCGATCGCGGCCGCGCCCATCTGATGCGCCGCGAAGATCCACCCGTAAACGATCGCGAAGTTCTGGGCGCCGAACACCCGGCGCGCAAGCTGGACGGTCGGCGGCACGGTCGCCACCCAGTCGAGACCGTAGAAGACGATGAAAAGGATGAGCGCAAACTGCGGGCTCCCGAACACGAAGGGAAGTAGGAGAAGCGACAGTCCGCGGAGACCGTAGTAGAAGAACAGCAGCCACCGGCTGTCGAAGCGATCCGTGAGGTAACCCGAGGCCAGGGTGCCGACGATGTCGAAGACGCCGATCACCGCCAGCAGGCTCGCCGCCGCGACCTCGGCCATGCCGTGATCCATCGAGGCGGGGATGAGGTGGGTCCCGATGAGGCCGTTGGTCGATGCGCCGCAGATGAAGAAGCTGCCGCCGAGGAGCCAGAAGTCGCGCGATCGCACGCCGAGGCGAAGACCGCGAAAGGCATTGAGGATCGGGCTCCCGGTGTTGGTCGGAGCGATGTCCGCCTCTGCCGCGCCGAATGCTCGCAGTCCGAGATCGCTGGGCCGGTTGCGCATGAAGATGGCGACGAGCGGAACCACCGCCAGGGCGGCCAGCCCGACGGCGATGGCCGCGTATCGCCAGCCGGAGTTTTCAGCCAGCCAGCCAAGGCCTGGCAGGAAGATGAGCTGGCCCGTCGCCCCCGCCGCCGTCAGCGCGCCCAGCACGACTCCACGGCGGTGCACGAACCAGCGATTCGCCACCGTGGCCGCGAGCACTGAAGCCATGCAGCCCGTGCCCAGGCCGACGACGAGACCCCACAGGATGTAGAGCTGCCAGGGCTCGGTCATCACCGTGGTCAGCAGGGCGCCGGTGGCGACCGTGATGAGCGCGGCGACCGTCACGACCCGCAGCCCAAAGCGATCCATCAGCGCCGCCGCAAAGGGCCCCGTCAGCCCGAACAGGATCAGGTTGATGGAGACCGCGACCGAGATCACGGCCCTGTTCCAGCCGAACTCCTCCTGCAGCGGAACGATGAGCACGCCAGGCGTGGCGCGAAAGCCCGCAGCGCCCATGAGGGCGACGAAGGTGACCACGGCCACGATCCAGGCGTAGTGGATGCGTTTCACTGAGTCACCGGTTCACAACCAGCGGGGGGCCGGAGCTCATTCCGGCGGACTCTATCTGTCTTCGGCGAGCCTCGTCAGGGCGATGGTCCAGGTGGTGTCGTCGAGGTAGGGCACGAACAGCATCGGTACGAGCCTTCCCGCCTTGCCCTGCCTTCGAGGCGGTTCCTTGTCCTCCAGCGGGGCGAAGATCGAGTACATGCTCCTGCGCTCGAGACTGCGATAGTCGCGCTCGTCCTTTCGCATGGCAATTACTACCCTATTCAGTAACGCCAGTCTGCGCTGCGAACAGGGTCAGCTGGACCCCATCCGGTCCCGCCAGACGCACATTGCGATCGCCCCATGGCGTGTCCACCGGACGGCCCACCATCTCAGCGCCGGCCCTGACCAGGGCCTCGGCGGCAGCGTCGCTGTCCGCGACTTGAAAGGCGATCCGAAACGGTCCGGAGACTCGCCGGCCGACCTCGATGTCGTCGATCGCGCGCGCCTGGGCCTCGTCGAAGATCTCGAGGGTGGCGCGACCCGCGTCGAGCAACAAACCGTGACCGCCATCGTTCTCGAACGCCGCGATCTCCCGCAGACCGAGGCCTTCTCGAAAGAACCCCGCCGTCCGCTCGAAGTCTCTCACCGTCATCACCAATCGCATCTCCAGCGCTTCCATGAGTCGAAGTATTGGCTCCGCGCGCGGCTGGTGCGATGCTTGATGCGTCAGCCGGCTGGTTGGTGGGAGGACTCGACATGCAGACGCTGGACAGAACCGATGCCGCCGTGGAAGCTAGTCAGGCGGCGCAGTCGCGGCCCTTCCATGCCAAGGACTTGCTGAAGCAGGTCGTCATCTCGTCGATTGCTGTCGCGCCCGACGGCTCCTCGGTCGTGTATGTCCGGCGAACGGTCGAGGAAGGTAAGTACGCGCGACGGCTGTGGCGGACGACCTTTCGCGGCGGCCGGCCGGAGCAGCTGACAAGCGCTCGCGCGAGCGACGGACGGCCTCGGTTCTCGCCCGATGGCAAGAACCTGGCATTCATCTCCGACCGCTCCGGAAAGCCGCAGGCCTGGGTTATGTCGCTGGCCGGCGGCGAGCCGCGGCAGCTCGCAGATATTCCGGGCGGGGTCGGCGTGGCCGAGTGGTCGCCCGACAGCCAGCGCTTGCTGCTCGTCGCGGCGTCGGGTGAGAAGCGCTTTCTGGTTGGAAGCGCAGACGACCCGGTGGCTCGACGCATCCGCGACTACACGTGGCGGATGGATGGGCTCGGCTATCGCGACGAGCACTCATCGATCTGGCTCACCGATCTCGCTGGCGGCAAGCCGCGACGCGTCACCGCGCCGAGCTACAACGTGGAGGTCGCAGCGTGGTCGCCCGACGGCGCCGGCATCGCGTTCACCGCCGACAGGCGGCCAGAGGCAGCGCTCGAGGAGTTTGCGTCGGTCTGGGCTATCTCTCCAGACGCGGCCAAACCGGAACCCAGGTCAATCGCCGCGCTCAAAGGCGCGGTCTTCAACCTGGCGTGGGCCCCCCTCGAGCAGATTGCGTTTGTCGGAATCGACAAGGACCGCGCCCCCGGTTGGTCCAACGTGGAGCTCCACGTTGTCGAAGGAGACCGTCATCGCAGGCTGGGCGCGGACCGGGACCTGAACATCCAGAACAGCAGCTACGGCGACTACATGGACCGGGAGAACTTCGCGGTGGGGGCGCCGGTTGGGGCGCTCGATGCACAGCACGTGCTGAGCCTTGTCGCTCATAAGGGATCCAGCCATCCCTACAGCTTTGGCGCCGACGGCGAGATCAAAGCGCTCGCCGAACCGGACGCGGTATGCACGGCGATCGCCGCGGGCGGTGGTCGCGTCGCGGTCGTGGCATCAGGCGGCGGACCGTCAGAGGTGTACGCGGTCGAGGACGGAAGCTTGCGACAGCTGACCACGGATGGCAGCCGCTGGTTTGGACCCTTTCGTCAGCCCGTCGAGCGCGTGAGCATCGAGCATCCCGACGGCCACGGGCTCGACACCTGGCTGCTTCGAGGACGAGGGCGCGAGACCCGATCTCCGCTGGTGCTCGTCGTTCACGGCGGGCCGCACGCATCCTTCGGGCCGACTCCATTGCTCGAGATGACCGCCCTCTCGAACGCTGGCTTCAACGTCGTGTGGTCAAACCCCCGAGGATCGGCGAGCTATGGCGAAGAGTTCACTCGCGCCGTGGCCGGCCGGTGGGGGGACCTCGACGCCGGCGACCTCATGCGCGTCGTGGGCTGGGCCGTCGAGCAAGGATTGGCGGACCCGCAGCACGTCGGGATCATGGGCCTCTCGTATGGCGGGTTCATGACCAACTGGATGCTGGGTCACCATCCAGGAGTGTTTGCCGCCGCGGTGAGTGAGAACCCGGTCAGCGACATGCTGGCGGAGTACGCAAGCGCCGACTTCGGGCGCACCATCGGTCGAGCCGCGGTCGGCGCCGAGAAT
>DASXTG010000072.1:0-17213 GCA_036505515.1 Candidatus Dormiibacterota bacterium
CCATGACTGGGGCGCGGCCGTGGCCTGGTTCTTCGCGGAGCGCTGCCCGACCATGACGATGACGCTTACCGCGCTCTCGGTCGGTCATCCTGCCGCGCTCGCCGCGGCCAGCCGCGACGATCCCGACCAGCAGCAGCGATCACGCTACATCCAGCTCTTTCTGCTCGAAGGCAAAGCGGAGGAGGTGCTGGCCGCCGAAGACTTCCGTCGCCTGAAGGCGATGCTGTCCGGCGGCCCCAACCCGGGCTCGATGCCCCGCGTCGTGGTCGAGCAGTTCGCGCGCTCGCTCAGCCGCCCCGGCCGCCTCACTGCCGCGCTCAACTATTACCGAGCCAACCTGAGCCCGAGCGGCGGCGCTTGGGAGCGGCTGGCGGACCTGGGTCCGATCAACACGCCGACACATCTGCTTTGGGGCGACCAGGATCAGGCGCTCGGCCACCGCGCCGTCGAAGCGACGGCGGCTTACGTCCGAGGCGAGTACCGGCTGGAGGTGCTCGAGGGCGCCGGACACTGGCTCGAGTTCGAGCGGCCGGCGGAGGTGAGCCGAGCCCTCACCGATCGCGCAAATCGATAAGCTGTCAGCCATGCTCCAACGCGCGGATGACAAGGAGCGGCGCTCGACCCTCCGCCGTCTCGACGACATCCTCGACGCGCTCGAACAGCTCAACCTTCATGACCGCACTGAGCTGACCGACGGCCTCGCTGAGAGCCTGGTGCTGCTGGGAGTGGACGAGCCTTACAAGATTCCGATCCCACAGCTCATCGAGCGCATCTGGGCCATGCAGCAGCCCTACCTCATAACGATCGTCGTCGAGCGCCGGCGCCGGCGTCGCCGAAAGATCGACCCTAAGTTCACGAGCGGCTCCGGGCTTGCCTGACCGGCTGAATCCTCACCGCTGAAGTCGGCGGACTGGCTCGCGACGTTCCTGCGTGCGGCGGCGCGTGTGCGCGAAACCGTCGTGCCGCTCGCCGGGACGGACGCGGGCCGGGTGCAGCTCGCAACCGGTGCCGGTGGAGACCGCACCATGGAGCTCGACCGCGCAGCTGAAGCCGTCATCTTCGACGAGCTGGGCGCGCTGGCTGCAAGCGGCGAGCGTTTCACGATCATTTCCGAAGAGGCGGGCGTCCGCACTCACGGCGCGCAGTACCCGCTTGTGCTGGTGGATCCGGTCGATGGCAGCCTCAATGCCAAGCAGGGCGTGCCTTTTTTCAGCGTCATGCTCGCGCTGGTCGACGGGCCGACCATCGGCGACACCGTGGCCGGCTGCGTGATGAATCTCACCAACGGGGAGACATGGACGGCGATTCGCGAGCAGGGAGCCTGGCGTTCCGGCAGTCCGCTGCATGTGCTGTCGAGGCCCGCAAACGCGCGCATTGAGCTCGTCGCCCTCGAGAGCACGCCTCGCGCTCTCATGCTTGCCAAGGGCCTCGTCGAGCGCTCGAGCAAGATTCGCATTCTCGGCTCGATGGCGCTCGCGATCGCCCACACGGCCGCGGGCGGCTTCGACGCGTTCTGCGCCCCGATCCCCATGCGCGCCTTCGATATGACGGCGAGCCTGCTCGTCCTGGCCGAGGCCGGCGGTGTGGCGAGCGATCTCAAGGGTCGCTCGCTGGCCTCGGTTCCCTGCGGACTTGAAAGCACGACCTCGCTGGTGTGCGCACCGAACCGCCAGCTGCATACGGCTGCCCTGGAAGCCCTGAGCAAGTGATCTTCGATCCCTCGCGCACAGTCTTCGTGATCCTCAGCTTCGAGGGCCCGGACGTATACAGCCAGGCTGGCGGGCTTGGTGTTCGTGTCAAGGGGCTGTCACGCACGCTTGCACACCTCGGGTACCAGACATACCTCTATTTCTGTGGCGATCCAGCGCTGCCGGGAGAGGAGAGCCATGAGGGAGGCCGGCTGGTCCTGCGCCGTTGGTGCCAGTGGATTTCGGCCAGCCACCCCGCGGGTGTTTACGACGGCGAGGAGGGGAAGGTCCGCGATTGGAACGCCAGCCTGCCGCCAAGTCTCATCGACAACGTCATCGCTCCTGCCATCGCGTCCGGCAGCAACGTGGTCGTGATGGGTGAGGAGTGGCACACGGCGTGGTCGATGAGCCTCATCGCCGACGCCCTCTACTTCCGAGGCCTACGCGATCACGTGGTCTTGCTCTGGAATGCCAACAACACCTTCGGGTTTCACCGTATCAACTGGACCGGCCTGGCCATGGCGACCACGCTGACGACGGTCAGCCGCTATATGAAGTTCAAGCTGTGGGAAAGGGCGCAGAACGCGATCGTCATCCCCAATGGCATCCCGCGCGACTCCCTCCGGCATATCGACCCGGAGGCGGTCGCCGACGTGAAGGCGGCCGCCGCTGCCGACCTTTTTTGCTTCAAGATCGGGCGCTTCGACCCCGACAAGCGCTGGCTGATGGCGGTCTCGGCGGCCGGCTACCTGAAACGCCACGGACGCCGCGTGAGGCTCGTGATGCGTGGCGGCCGCGAGCCGCATGGAAGCGAGGTCATCTCCGACGCGCAGCACCAGGACTTGAACGTCGTCGACGTGAACGCCCCCGCCGATGCGGCCGGGCTGTCGGCCATGCTCAGGAAGAATGCGGACGCGGACGTCGTCAACCTGACGAGCTACGTCAACGATGAGCTGTTGGGAGTGATCTATTCGGCGAGCGACGCAGTGCTTGCGAACTCCAGCCACGAACCCTTCGGACTGGTCGGCCTCGAGGTGATGGCGGCGGGTGGGCTCGCCGTCACCGGGTCGACCGGCGAGGACTATGCGGATGCCTACCGCAATGCGATCGTGCTGGAGACAGACGACGCCATCGAGCTCGTGACCGAGCTAAACCTGATCAAGGAACGCCCACGTCTTGCCGCCTCCATCCGCCGCCGCGGCCGCAGCACGGCACGCGAGTACGTCTGGGAGAAAGTCATCGAGCAGCTGCTCCTGAGGATCGAGTTCGCCGCGGCGCAGCAAGCAGTTACGTTGCCGAGCCCACAGCCCGCGGGCCGGAAGATCGCGCGCCGGCATCGCCGGCGGATCGAACCGCCTCTTGGCTGAAAACCTGGTTGTCTACGCGGTCGTTCATCAGCCGCGGCGGCTCAGGCTGCCGGCGCAGGTCATCCCGCCGGGAACCGCTCCTGAGATGCTGGCCGGCTACCTGTTTGACGAGGCGATGGACCGCCGCTACTTCGAGAAGGTTGCCTCCAATGCCTATAAACCGGCGGCGGCGATGTTCAGGGAGCTGGCGCGCCGTGGCTGGCGGATGTCGATCGGGTTCAGCAACTCATTCCTCGTGCAGGCTGAGCAGTGGGGACCAGACGTGCTCGACGGCTTCAAGCGGCTGTGTGCGAGCCCAAACGTCGAGGTCGTCAACGTGGAGCCGCACCACTCATGGCTCCTTTACCTCGACATCCTGGCTTTCAAGGACGCGATGATCGCTGGGAGGGACAGACTCAGCGCACTGTTTGAGAAACCGGTCGCGGTCACCGATACGACCGAGATGTTCATGTCCAACGACATCTACTTCGCCCTCCAGCAATGTGGCTTCGATGGAGCGTTCATGGAAGGGCGAGCATGGCAGCTCGGCTGGCGCGAGCCGACCCACATCTATCGCCATCCGCAACAGCGGCTGGGTCTGCTTGTCAGGCATCCCGAGCTGTCCGATGACGTCGGTTACCGTTTCTCGAATCGAGGCTGGAGTCACTGGCCGCTGATCCCTGAGACCTACGCCGGCTGGATCCGAGAGACGTCGGGAGATGTGGTCACGCTAGGTTGGGACTTCGAGACGTTTGGAGAGCATCACCGTCGTGACACGGGGATCTTCGAGTTCATGCGCTCGCTGGCCAAGCAGCTGAAGAAGCAAAAGGTGAGGATGATGCGAGCGTCGGAAGCGGTGGCCGAGCTGGGCGACCGGAGCTACGAGCTTCCCATCAACGAATACGGGACCACCTGGGCTGGCGAAGGCGGCATGGAGTTCTTTCTAGGCAACGACGCCCAGCAGGGCCTGTTCCGGCTTATGCACCACGCATACTCGAAGGCGAGGCTCACCGGCGACGCGCGGCTGGTCGAGATCGCAAAGTGGCTCCTGCAGTCGGACAACCTCCACCTCATCCAGTGGTTCGGACGATCGGGCGGCGAGGCCGAGGTGAGCGCCTATTTCACGCCCGACGAGTGGTGGGAGCTGGGATCGCTCGGTATCCTGCGGGAGCAGCAGCGTGTTTACATCAACTTCATCCGCGCGTTGGACGAATACGCAACCTAGCGGATGTGATTCCCTTTAGTCGATGAAACCTCTGCACGTGGCCTTCGTCTGGCACATGCATCAGCCTTACTACAAGGACGACCTTACAAGCACGTACCTGCTGCCGTGGGTGCGGCTGCGATGCGCCAAGGACTACTACAAGATGCCGGCCCTGCTGGACGCATATCCGAAGGTGCGCGCCACCTTCAACCTGGTGCCATCCCTGCTCGCGCAGATCGAGGACTACGGCAAGGAGGAGTCAGTCGACCTCTTCCTGAACCTAAGCAAGCGCAACGCAGCCGAGCTCTCCGTCGAGGAACGCGACTTCATCCTGCGGTGGATGCGCGAGTCTCCTCGCGCACTGCGGGTTCAGCAATCGCCGCGTTACCTCGAGCTCGCATCGCGGCCACCTGACGCGCAGTTCACTACCGGTGACATGCGCGACCTGCAGGTCTGGTTCAACCTCGCCTGGTGCGATCCGGAATGGGCGGAGTCCGATCCACGTCTGGCGGAGCTGAAGCGGAAGGACCGCGATTTCACCGAATCAGACAAGCGGCCTCTGTTCGAAGCCCAGATGGAAGTGATGGAGAAGGTCATCCCCAAGTACCGCGAGCTGGCGGATCGCGGCCAGGCCGAGCTCACCTTCTCGCCCTACTACCATCCGATCCTCCCGCTGGTCTGCAACGTCGACGCCGCGCGCACGGCCAATCCACAGCTGGCACTGCCCGAGCGCCACTTCGCGCACCGCGAGGACGCGGAGAGGCAGATCGAGCTCGGCCAGGGGTTGTTCGAGCGCTTGATCGGGCGCCGCCCGACGGGGATGTGGCCGTCGGAGATGGCGGTCGGTGAGAGCGTGGTCGGCCTGGCCGTGCGGGCGAAGCTGCAGTGGATGATCAGCGACGAAGAGGTCCTGGCTCGCTCGCTGCACACACAGTTCTCACGCGACGGCGAGGGGCGAATCAACTCTCCCGACCAGCTCTATCGGCCTCACCGAGTCGAGCGGGACGGCGACTCGATCGCAATGGTGTTCCGCGACTCACAGCTTTCGAACCTCATCGGTTTCGACTACCAACGAATGTCGTCGATTGACGCCGCGCGCAATCTGATCGGCCGTCTGAAGCGAATCCGCGAACAGCAGGGTGACAGTGATTACCTGGCCGTGATCGCGCTCGATGGAGAGAACGCGTGGGAGTTCTATCCGCGTGACGGCCATGACTTCCTGAACGCCGTTTATACGGAGCTCGAATCTTCGCCCGATCTCATCACCACCACCGTCGGCGACTTCATTCAGGAGCATCCGCCACAGCAGCAGCTGCACCACCTTCACACCGGCAGCTGGATCGGAGCGAGCCTCGACACCTGGATCGGCGATCCCGAGCACAACATCGCCTGGGACCTGCTGGCCGAGACCCGCGCCTGGCTCGAGGACCAATCGCGACAGCGGCCGAAGGACTCCGAGGCGGCCATGCTCGGCTGGCGCGAGATTCTCATCACCGAAGGCAGCGACTGGTTCTGGTGGTTCAGCCGCAAGCACGATTCGGGAATGGATCCGATCTGGGACAACCAGTTCCGGCTGCACCTGCGCAACGTCTACAAGGTCATGGGCCAGCGCGCGCCTGCGCGCCTCTTCCAGCCGATCATCAAGCGCGCGCCCGCGCCGGAACGCGCGGTGCCGGCGGTCACGATCAGTCCGGTTTCTCGAACCGACCCCGCCTGGGGCCACGCCGGCTATTACCTCGTCGGCTCAGGTTTTGGTGCGCTGCACCGACCCGGAGGCGTCGTCGAACGCGTCCTTTACGGCTGCGACCGCGAGCGGCTGTACCTGCGCATCGACAGCCCGCGCACACCTGCGGAGCTGGAGGGGCAGCATGTCGAGCTCTGGCTTTACTGCTCTGGGGCGGCCGACAGCGGGAGCGATGGAAACCTCGAGGTGCCGCTGCCGATCAGCGGGATGGCGGATTTCGGCTTCGATCCTGTCCACGTCGTCCGCGTCGTGCCGCGCGCCCAGGGCGGCTCGGTCACAGTCGCGCGTCTTGGCGGCGACTCGAGTCGGGCCGCGACCGAGGCGGAATGGGAGCTGGCCGACTCGTTCTTCATATCGGTTCCCCTCAAGCTTCTGGGCAGAGAGGCCGGCGACACGCTGGAGATGGCCCTCGTGGTCAGCCGCGATGGCCGCGACATCGAGCAGGTGCCGCCCGCCGGCTCGCTCGGCTTGCGAATTCCCGGCGATGGCGCGGTGTCCGAGGCACCAGGCGCCCGCAGTCTCAAGGTGCTGGTCGCCACGGCGGAGCTGGCGCCGTTCGCCAAGCAGGGTGGCGTGGCCGACGTTGTCGCGTCGCTGTCCAAGGCATTGCGCCGGCTGGGCCATGACGTGCGGGTGGTCGTTCCCCGCTACCGGCAGATCGACATCGACAGGCACGGCCTGAAGCCAGTCGTCAATGACCTGCAGGTCCCGCTTGGTTCGCGGAACGTGCCGGCCACCATCTTCGAAGGCCGGCTAGGCGACGTAGTCGTCTACTTCGTCGACTGCCCATCCCTGTACGACCGTGACGGCATGTATGGGTTCGGCGACGACGATGCGCGATCGGTCTACTTCTCGCGTGCCCTGATCGAGACGCTGCCGGCGGTCGACTTCGTGCCCGACGTGATCCACGTCCACGACTGGTTCGCCGCTCTGGTGCCCAACCTCATCGAGCGCCTATACCCCGATGGGCCGGCGGCCGAGATTGCTACGGCGCTCACGATCCACAACCTGGCCGCCCAGGGCGTTTTCGGTTTCGGGGCGCTGACCCTTGCGGGCCTCGACCGCTGGGGATTGATCCGCGTTGGTATCCCTGGCCTGGACAACGTCGTCAACGTGCTCGGGCGCGGCATCCACATGGCGGACGTCGTCAACACCGTCAGCGAGCGCTACGCAGCTGAGATCCAGACCCCCGAGTTCGGCGAGGGCCTCGACGAGCTTATCCGCTCTCACGCCCACAAGCTGCACGGCATCGTCAACGGCATCGACTACGAGATCTTCGACCCTCACCACGACCCCAACATCCCTCACCACTATTCGGCCTCCGCACCGGAGCCGAAGGCATTGAACCGCGCCGAGCTCCGCAGCGAGCTGGGGCTCGAGCAGGCCGACATGCCGCTGTGCGCCATGGTGTCACGGCTCTACGAGGTCAAAGGTCTCGACCTGGTGGAGCAGGCAATGCCCGCGCTGACGCGGTTCGGCGTCCAGGTTGTCGTCATCGGCACCGGGGACCGGCGCTACGAGGACATGTTCCGCCGCTGGGCCGGCGAACGGCCGCGACAGGTTGCGGCCGCGATCGGATTCGACGCGGCGCTCGCGCAGCGCATCTACGCGGGCGCGGACGTTTTGTGGATGCCGTCACGTTTCGAGCCCTGCGGCCTGGCGCAGCTGATAGCGCTGCGCTACGGGACCATCCCCGTGGTGCGTTCCACGGGCGGGTTGGCGGACACGATCAAGGACTACAACCCCATCACGGCCACGGGCAATGGTTTCACGTTCGGCCCCTATGACCCATGGCAGCTGTTCGGAGCCGTCGTCCGGGCCGCTGAGACGTACCGGCATCCGTCTCTGTGGAACTGGCTTGTCCGCCACGCGATGAGCGAGGACGTGTCCTGGTCGCGCTCAGCGCAGCGGTACGTGCAGCTCTACCACGCGGCGATCGCGGCGCGTCGCGAGCGCAAGGGAGCGGCAGTACCGGACTAGCTCTTTAGATAAGTGCCAAGTGGGGCTCTAGGCCGGATTTATTCCGGCCGTCACCCAAGCGTGCCACCTTCCAAACGCCACCCAGCGTCGCCGAGGAGAGGTGGGGGTTCCGCGGGGGAGGACATCTGTCCTCACCCGCGCTTTCAGCCGCCCCAGTCGGGAAGCAGACGCAGCTGTTCCACGCGACGGGCTCCGGGAGCGTAGGCGTCGTCGAAGTAGTCGGTCACCATCCGGCGCGCTGAGAAATCGGTGACGACGTGGCGGATCGAGGCCCGCATCATCTCCACCCAGCGCTGCGGGATGCCGCCGGCGTCCCTCTCGAAGTAAGCCGGGACCACCTCGCGCTCGAGCAGTCGGAACAATCCCTCGGCCTCAGCCTGGTCATCGACCTCGGGCCGGTCCAGTGTTGCGCCGGACGGGATCGCCCACCCGAGCTCGGGCCTGTACGCCTCGTCCCACCAGCCGTCGAGGATGCTGACGTTCAGCACTCCGTTGGCGCCGGCCTTCATTCCGCTGGTGCCGCTCGCCTCGAGAAAGCGTTTCGGATTGTTCAGCCACACGTCGGCGCCCTGGACCATGTACCGCGCGATCTCAAAGTCGTAGTCCTTGAGGAAGGTCACGCACGGCTCATCGCGCGCCAGCGCGACCACACGGGCCACGATCTCCTTGCCAGGCTGGTCGGCCGGGTGCGACTTGCCTGCGAATAGCAGCTGCACCGGGCGCCTGGCGTTCCTGAGCAGCTTGTTCAAGCGTGGCCGGTCCTCCAGAAGGAGGTTCGCGCGTTTGTAGGGGGCAAAACGGCGTGCGAATCCGAACGTGATGGCGTTCGGGTCGAGCTGGTCAAAGTCGACCTTGCGCGCCCGGGCCGCCTCGAGCAGCCGGTGCTTCAACTCGAGGTGCACGGCCCAGAGCTCGGCGGCCGGGATCTCGAACACGGCCTGCCAGCGGCCGTCGTTGCCATCCAGGTCCCACCAGTCGGGGCCGACATAACGGCGCAGCAGGTCCGCTATCTGAGGCGCCACCCACGTCGGCATGTGGACCCCGTTGGCCACCGCTCCGATGGGGACCTGCGTCTCAGGCAGCCCGCGCCACGCGTCCTTCCACAACCGCCTCGACACGGCGCCGTGCAGACGGCTCACGCCGACGGCCTGGTCGGCCAGGCGCAGCGCCGCGTACGTGGTGCACAGCCTTTCGCGCGGGTCGCCGGGGCGCTGCCGGCCAAGGTCCATGAAGCGGTCGAACGAGATGCCGACCTGGTTGAGGTAGGGATTGAGCAGGTCCCACACCAGGCCGGGCTCGAAGTAGTCGCTGCCGGCGGCGATCGGAGTGTGGGTGGTGAACACGATGCCGGCGCGGGCGACCAGGCGCGCCTCTTCGAGCGTCATCTGGCGCGAAGCGCGAAGCTCCCGAATGCGTTCGATCGCGCACAGGAAGCTGTGGCCCTCGTTGAGGTGAAAAACGCCGGCGACCATCCCCAAGGCGCGCAGCGCGCGCACGCCGCCGATGCCGAGCACGATCTCCTGGCGCAGCCTGCGGTCGGGCTCTGGGACGTAGAGGCGGTCGGTGATCGCCCGAAGGTCGGGAGGATTGGCCTCCAGGTCGGTGTCCAGCAGAAAAAGCGGAACGCGGCCGACCTGTGCGCGCCAGACGCCGATCTTCACGTTGCGGTCGCCGATCGGGGCATCGACCTCCACGCCCTCGACCCGCCGCACCGGGAGCTCGTCGCCTCGGTTCTCGAAATAGACCTCTACCTGGCGGCCGTTCTCGTCGATCTCCTGGCGGCCGAAGCCCTGCTTGTAGAAGAGCCCCACCGCGACTAAGGGCAGGCCGAGGTCGCTCGTGGCCTTCAGGTGGTCGCCGGCCAGCACCCCGAGGCCGCCCGAATAGATCGGCAGGCATTCGGCGAGGCCGAACTCGAGCGAGAAGTAGGCGATGACGAGCGGCGCTCGCGCGTCCATGAATGGAGGGTGCCGGTCGTAGTACTCCCTGTAGGCGGCCTGCGCCTCGCGCAGCGCTCTCTTGACGTCATCGCGCTGCCGGGCCTGTGCGATCCCATCTGCGCCGAGCTCCTTGAGGAGAAGCACAGGATTCTGGCGCGTGCGCTCCCACAACTCTGCGTCGAGCGTCCGGAACAGCGCCTCGATTCGTGGCTGCCAGGTCCAAAGGAGATCGAGTGCAAGACGGTTGAACTCTTCCACGCGGAATTACGATGGTAAGTGGTGCCGAGGTAGCGACATGAAGGCGGTCGTCATGGCGGGAGGCGAGGGATCTCGGCTTCGCCCGCTCACCAGCCGCCTTCCGAAGCCGCTCGTCCCTGTCGCCGGGCGGCCGATCATGGAGCACATCCTTTTGCACTTGCGTCGCCATCGAATGCGCGACGTGATCGCCACGGTGCAGTACATGGGCTCCGCGATTCGCAACTATTTCGGCGACGGCTCCGAGCAAGAAGTGGCGCTTACATACTCGGTCGAGGACTCGCCGCTCGGAACCGCGGGCTCCGTCATGCTCGCCCGCCATCAGCTGACCGAGCCGTTCCTCGTCATCTCGGGCGACGCGCTGACGGACATCGACGTGGCTTCCGCAGTGCGCTTTCATCGCGAGCGCCGAGCGCTGGCGACGATCGTGCTCAAGCCAGTGCCGAACCCGCTCGAGTACGGGGTCGTGGTCGTCGACGAGGGCGGCGCCGTGCAGAGGTTCATCGAAAAGCCGAGCTGGGGCGAGGTCATCTCCGACCTCGCCAACACCGGCATCTACGTCCTGGATCCCGCGATATTCGACTTCTTTCGGCCCGGTGAGCCGACCGACTGGTCAGGCGACGTCTTTCCGAGGCTCTTGAAAGAGGGCGAGCCCGTGTTCGGCTGGGTGGCTTCGGGCTACTGGGAAGACGTCGGCAGCCATGGCGCCTACGTCAAGGCGAACTTCGATTGCCTCGAAGGGCGCGTCAATGTGCAGATCCCGGCTGCGCGCAAAGGCGATTCGCTCTGGATCCACGAGGAGGCGGAGGTCTCGCCAGGTGCGCGCATCGATGCGCCGGCGCTGATCGGCGCTGGGGCCAAGGTGCGCGCGGGCGCATGGATCAACGGCCCTTGCGTCATCGGCGGCTACACGACGGTCGATTCGGGCGCCAAAGTCTCCAACTCGATCATTTGGGACCACACGTACATCGGGGAGAACTGCCGCCTGCGCGGGACGGTGGTCTGCCGGGCGGTCACGGTCAAGAACGGCTGCCTCCTCGAGGAGGGCAGCGTAGTCGGCAGCGAGGTCGTGATCGGAAACGGGTCGACCGTCAACCCCAACGTCCGCATCTGGCCGAACAAAGAGGTGGAGCCGGGCGCCGTCGTGCACGAATCGATCATCTGGGCCGGCTCGTGGAAGCGCGGGCTCTTCACGTCGTATGGCCTGACCGGCCTCACCAACGTCGAGTTCACGCCTGAGTTCGGGGCGCGCCTTGGCGCCGCGGTCGGCGCGCTCGCGCCGAAAGGCACCGAGATCGCCATCTCGCGCGACTACACGCGCTCGGCGCGGATGATCCACCGCGCGGTGATCTCCGGGATGATCTCCTCCGGGGCCAACGCCACCGACCTGTCCGTGCTGCCCGCGCCGGTCGCACGCTACTGGGCGCGCCACAACCGCGTTTCGGCCGTCCACGTGCAGACGTCGCCGGTCGACCCGCGCTCCGCCGACATCCGGATCTTCGACGACCACGGCCTCGATCTCGACAAACGGATGGAGCGCAAGCTCGAGAGCCTGTACTTTCGCGAGGACATCAGGCGGGTGTCCCACTACGAGATGGGACGCATCATCCGGCGGGACGGACAGACCGATCGGTACACGGACGATGTGATCGCCAAGCTCGACATCGAGGCGGTGCGCGGAGCCGCCTTCAAGATCCTCGTCGACTACAACAATGGGGCTTCGGCCATGGTGCTGCCGCGTGTGCTGCAGGAGATGAACTGCACGGTCATCCCGCTCAGCGCCGCACCTGCCGAGATCGTGATCGAGCAGGACGATGCCACGTTTCACGCCCACCTCCTGGAGATGGGTGTGATCGTGTCTGCGGTCAAGGCCAATCTCGGGGTGTTCATCGACACGCCCGGCGAGCGCTGCTTCCTGATCGACGAGACGGGTGAGGTGCTCGACCACGACGCCGCTTTCGCGGTCCTGACGCAGCTGGCGCTCGCGTCCAGGCCGGGGATGGTGCTGGGCCCCGCATCGGCTTCGCTCGCCTTCTCGATGATCGCCGACGAGATGCACAGCCGGTTCGTACCCACCAAGATCACGCCCGGAGCCGTCCTGCGCGCCGCCCAGCACGCCGAGACGGTGCTGGCCTCCGACGGCGGTGGGGGCTACTGCTGGCCCGACTTCGCCGTTTCGTTCGACGGCATCTTCACGACAGTGCGCATCCTGGAGCTGCTCGCCCACGCACCCGCGTCGATCGCAGCGTTGAAGAAACGCATCCCGCCTGTCGCACATCGGGCCGCTGTTGAGTTCTGTCCGTGGGACGTGAAGGGGCGCGTGATGCGCACGATGATGGAGAAGCATCTCAGGGACCGGGTCGACCTCACGGACGGGGTCAAGGTCTTCATCCAGGGTGGGTGGGTTCTCGTCGTGCCCGACGCCGACAAGCCGGAGTACCACATCATCGCGTCCACGCTCGACCCTGCCCTTTCTGACCGCTTGGTCGAGGAGTACGCGGCGCTCGTGAGGTCGGTGGTGACAGAGGCCGCCCCGGAGTCGGAAGGCGTGGTGGAAAAGGCCTAGCCTAGAATCTGGAGCCGCCCGAGCGGGAGTAGCTCACCTGGCAGAGCGCGACCTTCCCAAGGTTGAGGTAGCGGGTTCGAGTCCCGTCTCCCGCTCCAGCCGCAGCTTTCGCTGCGGCTTCCGCGTGAGCCGGCTACGCCTTGTTTGAAAGTCGCGCGCGGGATTGACCGCGCGCGTGGCGCTCCAGTCGTACCTTTGCAGCGACTGTCGCGGGCGACGGGGTCGCCTTGTTTGAAGGTCGCGCGCGGGATTGACCGCGCGTGGCGCTCCAAATTCTGAATTCAGCGCGACCGTCGCAGGTCACCAGCGATACCGGATCACGCCGGACGACGGATTAGGTCGGTGCTTGCCGCTCATTCGATCCGCCACGGGCCGATGTTGAGGCGAGGATTCCTCGATCCGCGCAACGTGTGGATGATCCGCACCTCGCGCTTTTCTTGCACGTGGTGAATGGCATCCCGCCCGGGCTCCAGTTCATCAAGAATGGCCGCGATCGGCTTCGCGGCCGACCGGTGTTAGCCTTCGTCCGGGTTGTCGCCAAGAATTCGGTCGACGGGATTCACCTCCTCCCGCCGACTCGAGGAGACCGGGCATGAACATAGCTCTGTGGCTTCTTCAGGTCGTGGTCGGCGCCTTTTTCGTGTATCACATGACGCTCCTCCTCCGGCCGAACCCGGAACGTATGCGGCAGGGAATGAAGTGGGTGCTCGAGATGCCATCCGGCCTTCGGGTCTTTGCTGGCGTCGCGGAGGGCCTCGCCGGAATCGCCCTCATCTTCGCCGGCCTCATCGGGCCGGTTGACTGGCTCGTGCCGATGGCCGCAGCCGGTCTCGTGCTGCTGATGATCGGCGCGATCGTCTTCCACCTGTCCCGGCGCGAGTACCCGAACATCGCCCTGAACGCCGTCCTGCTGCTGCTGTCCGCCTTCATCGCGTACGGCCGCTTCGTGGTCCAACGCTTTGACGCCTAGTCAGAGACTAAGCGTGGCGGCCCGTGCAGGTTGAGGAGGGCACTCGGGTGGTGGACCTAATGTCCGCGGCAGCCATGGAGCTGGGGATAGCCGCTGTCGCACCGGCGTAGCTGGAAGCACGAGTGCCGGCACACGCGGGTTTGGTTGGTCGCCTGAACCCGCGAGTGCATGCACTGGCGGGTTTCAGAGGCCCCAACCGTGACAAAGTTTGCGCTTCTAAGCCGGCATCACTTATGGTCGGCGGACTTACCTTTTGGGCCTGGGTAGTTCATTAGCGCAAGGAGCGAAACTCATGGCGCGTACGCCGCTGTTGACCCGGCTGCAGGAGCTGTTCGCGGACTTCGAGGAAGCCGAAAGGTCGGGGCGGACGGTGAGCGCCGTGAGAGAAGGGCGGCACGCGGGCCTGACGCGTCGTGACTTCCTGAAAGCAACAGGCGCCACAGTAGGCGCGGCGGCGCTCGCGGGCCCGATGGCGACGTTGGCGGCGACCGCCAAGGCTGGGCTGCCGCCTTCGAGGATCGCGATCATCGGCGGCGGGATCTCCGGCTTGAATGCGGCCCTCACGTTGCAGGACGCGGGCATCGCTTCGACCGTCTATGAGGCATCGGGCCGCGTCGGAGGCCGCATGCACTCCGACACCACCTCCTGGCTCAACGACCAGACCAGCGAGCACTGCGGAGAGCTGATCGACAGCGGGCACAAGACCATTCTCGGCCTGGCCAGTAGGTTCAACCTTGCGCGCGCGGACCTGCTTGGGGCCGAGCCGATCCACTCGACCGACACCAACTTCTTTTTTGGGCAGTACTACACCGACGCCCAGGCGCAGGCCGACTTCAACACCGTCTGGAACAACGTCAAGAAGGACGTCAACGCGGCTTCTTATCCGACGCTCTACAACCTGTTCACAGAGGCCGGGTTCGCTCTCGACCACATGAGCATCTACGACTGGATCGAGAGCCGAGTCCCCGGTGGCCACACGTCTCCGATGGGTCTGCTGCTCGATGTGGCCTACAACATCGAGTACGGGAACGTGACAAAGGAGCAGAGCGCGCTCAACCTCGTGTACCTGCTCGGCTTCTCATCGAACCCCGGCAACTTCTCGATCTTCGGCGCATCCGACGAGCGCTACCACATCGTGGGCGGCAACGAGCGCCTGCCCCAGGCGGTAGCCGCCGCGCTCGCGACGGGCACTGTGAAGCTCAACACGGCCCTGACGGGGATCGTTCTCAACGGCGACGGCACCTACACGCTGACGCTGAAGAGCGGCAACCCGTCGTTCACCAGCGTGGCCGATCGCGTGATCATGACCATCCCGTTCTCAGTGCTGCGCAACATTCTCAAAAACAACGCCGCGTACGCCGCCGCCGGCTTCGACTCTCGGAAGCAGACCGCCATCCAGCAGCTCGGCTACGGCAAGAACAGCAAGCTCCAGCTGCAGTTCAACAGCCGGTACTGGACCTCGGGTCTCTGGGGCATCGGCAACGGCGCCACATACTCCGACACCGGATACCAGAACACGTGGGAGGCGACGCGTGCGCAGGCCGGCCCCACCGGCATCCTGGTCGACTACACAGGTGGCGGCGTCCCACTGGCGTCCTTCACCGGGGACCCGACCAACCCGAGCACGGTGAACTCGTTCGCGACCAAATTCCTCACCCAGATCGAGCCGGTGTTCCCGGGGATCACCGCGCAGTGGAACGGGCGCGCGACGCTGGACGTCCCGCTGACCAACCCGTTCTTCCTCGGGTCGTACTCCTACTGGAAGGTGGGCCAGTACACGCAGTTCAGCGGCTACGAAAAGGCGCGGCAACCGGATCCGCAGACTGGAAAATGCCACTTCGCGGGCGAGCACTGCTCGCAGGACTTCCAGGGCTTCATGGAAGGCGGCGCGGAGCAGGGGGTGCGCGCCGCGACCGAAATCCTCGGTGACTTCAAGAAGGGCATCTTTCCGTAAACGCCACGGCGAGCTAGCATCGCCCTGACGTTCACAGGTTCGTTCACGGGAGGGCACCGCCATGCCGACCTATATCGCGCTGCTGCGCTATACCGAGCAGGGGATCAAGGCGATCAAGGAAAGCCCAAAGCGTCGCGAGGCCGCCGGGAATGCCATCGCCAAACTCGGCGGGAAGCTCGTCCACACCTACATGACTCTGGGCCGCTATGACGTGGTGGCGATCATCGAGGCACCCGACGACGAGGCCGCGGCCAAGTTCGCTCTCATGACGGGCATGCAGGGCAATGTCTCGACGGAGACGATGCGCGCCTTCCCCGAGGCCGAATACGACCGCCTGGTCAGCTCCCTGCCGTAGGGCGCGCGTCGGACGGGATCCGCAGGCGTAGAGCCAGCCCGCCCATAACCATCGCGGCCAAGATCCCGGGCACGAAGGCCAGGACGGCCCGTCCGGTCGCGTCCCAGATGGCGCCGGCGATCAGGGGCACGATAAAGGCAATCGCGTACTGGAAGGTGAACACGCCGGCGCTCATCCGATGCACGTCGCCCGCCGCCGCCAGCCTCGGCGGAAGCGTGAGCACGACGATGAACGCCAGAGCTGCAGCAAAACCCAGGAGGAAAGCCCACACCAGCACCCCGGCGCCGGGGGTGACCACGATCCCGACCTGCGCCACCGCCATCAGGGCTGCAGACCCGATGAAGCCGAGGCGGCCGGTCAGGAGCCGGTCGCCCAGCGCGACAGCCGGCGCGGTCAGGAGCTGTGCGCCGTTGAAGATCGCGAGCGTTGGGGAGATGAGGTCGTGGCGTCCGGTCTGGTCGAGGAAGTCAGGAATGTAGGCGTTGGTCGCGAAGTAGACCGCGGACGCCATTCCCATGACGACGCCGATCAGGATGGTGGGGCCTTCGAGCCACGACGGCCACCAGCGGGCGGGAGTCGCCGGCTTCGGTCCCCGCGCGGGAGCCGAGAGGCCGATGGCGACCGCTGTACCAATCACGAGGACTGACCACGAGGCCAGCGCCCAGCGCCAGTCGCCATGCGCGAGAGGAAGTACGCCGACCGGCGTGGTCAGCGCGGTGGGCAGCGTCTCGCCGATGAGTATCCCGTTGCTGTACACGGCGGTCGCGACGGCGATGCGCCGCGGGAACCACTCGCGCACAAGCGCGGGAAATGCGGGCTGGCTCACCGCCACCCCAAGGCCCATGAGAAACGTGGACGCGAACAGCACGGGGACGCTCGGCCCCAGCCCGCGCGTGGCGCCGAACAAAGCCGCGACGCCGAGCCCGATCACCAGCGCGCCGCGAACTCCGAGCCTGGCGATGAGCAGCGAACCCGGGACGGCCGCGGTGGCGAACAGCAGCACGGGGAGCGAGACCAGCGCGCCAACCGATTTCTCGTCGAGGTTGAGGTCGCGGTGGATGAGGGGGATCAGGGGCGGCACCGCGAGCAGCGTCAGGCGGATGTCGACCCCACCCAGCCAGAGCAGGACTAGGTGCACCCAATCCTTGCGCGTAAGCTTCACCGCGCACTCATCGACTGGCGATAATGGTCGGCGTGTCCGGCCTCCTGAT
>DASXTG010000073.1:0-6411 GCA_036505515.1 Candidatus Dormiibacterota bacterium
GCGCCAACCGAGACCCGGCGAGGTGGACGGGGTCAACTATCACTTCGTGAGCCGCGACGCTTTCGAGAAGCTCATCAGGGAAGGCGCCTTCATCGAGCACGCGACGTATGACGGCAACCTGTACGGGACGCCGCTGGCGCCGCTCGACCGGGTGCGGGACGCCGGCCATGACATCGTCCTCAAGATCGACGTCCAGGGCGCGGAGCAGGTCCGGCGGCGCGCCGCCGACGCGCATCTCATCTTTCTCGCGCCGCCTTCGATGCAAGAGCTGCTGCGGCGGCGCACAGAGCGCCACAGTGAGAGCGCCGAGGACATGACCGCTCGGCAGCGGATCGCGCAGCGAGAGATGGAGCTGGCGCCGCATTTTCAGCACGTGGTCGTCAACGACGACATCGAGCGCGCCGCCCATGAGGTGCTGCAGATCATTCGCAAGGCGCGCGAGGCCCAGACTTAGGCCCAATGCCGCTGGATCCGACGCCTGTGCCGAACGAGCTTCGCGGCCTGCGCATCGCGCTGCTCGTCGCGGGCGGGATCGCCGCCTACAAGGTGGTCGACCTGGCCTCCGCGCTCACGCAGGCCGGCAGCCAGGTGCGCGCGGCGATGACCGCATCGGCCACACGCTTCGTCGGCGCGGCCTCTTTCCAGGGCGTCACGGGCAACCCGGTCCTGACGGGCCTCTGGGCAGATGGCGGAGCGCCGGAGCCCCATGTGTTTCTGGGCGACTGGGCGCAGGTGTTCCTCCTGGCGCCGGCGACTGCGAACGTGATCGCACGCGTGGCCGCCGGCCAGTCCGACGACATCGTCACCGCCACTCTGCTCGCGGCCCGAGGACCGGTCGTGGTGGCGCCGGCCATGAACGACGCCATGTGGTCCAAGCCAGCGGTTCAGGAGAACCTCGAGGCACTCCGCCGGCGTGGCTACGCTGTCGTCGAGCCCGAGTCCGGGCACCTCGCCAGCGGTCACGTCGGCACCGGACGCCTAGCTGGCGCTGCCGCGCTGCTCAAAGCGATGGTGGGCGCGGTGCGCTCGCGCTACGACCTCGCCGGGCGGCGGGTCGTCGTCACCGCGGGTGGAACCCGCGAGCGCATCGACCCGGTCCGCTACATCAGCAACTACTCGAGCGGCAAGATGGGCTTCGCGCTTGCAGCGGCCGCAGCCGACCGGGGCGCTCGAGCGACCCTTGTCACGACCGCCTCGCATCCGATGCACAACGGAGTCGAGGTGCGCCAGGTCGAGACCGCTGAGGAGATGCTCGCCGTGCTCAGGCGCGACCTCCCTGGAGCCGATGTCCTCGTGATGGCCGCCGCGGTGGCCGACTTTGGCCCGGCCCATCCGGCGGGCGAGAAGATCCGTCGCGAGGAGACGCCTCGGCTGACGCTCGAGCTCGAGCCGCTGCCCGACCTCGTGGCCGCGCTCGGGAGAGAAAAGGAAGGAGCGGGCGTTTTCCGGGTCGGCTTCGCCGCCGAAGGGTCGGACCTCGCCGCGAAGGCGCTCGACAAGATGAAAAGGAAGGGGCTGCAGGCGATTGTCGCCAACGACATCTCGCGCAAGGACATTGCCTTCGGCAGCGACTACAACGCCGGCGTGATGCTGTTCGCCGACGGCTCGCGCGAGGAGCTGCAGCGGATGACCAAGCGCGCGATGGCGGACAGGATCCTCGATTTGATCGTTCCTCGTCTCAAGTAGTCGTGCTGTACGCCGAGGTGGCGGTCGAGGCGGCGCGCGCTCTCGATCGCGAAACGTACAGCTACCTGGTCCCCGAGGGTCTGGACGTGGTGCCGGGTCATCGGGTGACGATCCCATTCGGCCGGCGGAACACGTACGGCTTCGTCGTCACCCTTGACACCGACGACCCCGGCATCGAGGTCAGGCCGATCGCAAGCGCAGGCAAGGAGCCGCTCCTTCTGCCGCACCAGGTGGCGCTGGCGCGATTGGTTGCCAACCACTACTGGGTGCCGCTCATCGAGTGCCTGCGCGCGATGCTGCCGCCTCGCGTCCGCTCGACGGGTACCGCCGGCTCCACGACGTCGTCGCGCCAGCGCCGTCACAGCCGGCTCCTCGAGGTCGGCAGCGGCGCGGTGCCCGGGACCGACCGGGTCGCGCTCACCGCGGACCAGCAGCAGGCCCTGGATGTCATCGCCGCCAACCAGATGACCCTTCTCCATGGGGTGATCGCGAGCGGCAAGACCGAGGTCTACCTGGCCGCGGCTGAGCAGGCGCTGGCGCAGGACCTCCGCGTGCTGCTGCTGGTACCGGAGATCTCGCTCACGCCCCAGCTGATCGAGCGGGTCCGGGCGCGGCTGCAGGCGCCCATCGCCGTCCTGCACAGCCAGCTGACCGAGCTCGAGCGCGCGCAGCAGTGGTGGCGAGTGCGGCGAGGCGAGGCCGACGTCGTCCTCGGCAGCAGGTCCGCGGTGTTCGCGCCCATCCCGAGGCTGGGGCTGATCTGTCTGGACGAGGAGGGCTCGTCGGCGTACAAGCAGGACCGCACCCCGCGCTACGAGGCGGGATGGGTCGCTCGCCAGCTGGCGTCGGTGACAGGCGCCAGGTTTGTCGCCGGCACAGCGACGCCGAGCGTCGTCGCTTACCACGAGGCCGGCCAGGGCCGGCTGGCGCTGGCGAGGCTTCCGCGCCGCATTCGTGGCGCCGACGCTGAGGTCGAGCTGGTCGACATGCGCGACGAGCTTGCGGCCGGCAACCGCCAGCCGCTGTCGCGGCGGTTGCTGCAGGTCATTGATCGCACGCTCGAGAACGAGGAGCAGGTGATCCTTTACCTCAACCGGCGCGGCATGTCCACGTTCGTCATGTGCCGTGACTGCGGGCGCTCGGTGCAGTGCCTCGGCTGCTCGGTTGCCCTCGTCCAGCACGCCGAAATCGAGGGGCTCGTCTGTCACTACTGCGGTTACACGCGCCCGATGCCTGCGACCTGCCCTCACTGCGGCAGCCGCAACATCCGGGGGATGGGGATGGGGACCCAGCGCCTGGAAGGCATGGTCAGGCGACTGTGGCCGCGGGCGAGGGTGCTCCGGCTGGACAGCGACTCAGCGCGCGGCCCGGACTCGTACTTCGAGATCTGGGAGACGTTCAGCGAGCGGCGGGCGGACATCCTGGTGGGCACACAGCTTGTCGCGCGGGGGCTGGACCTGCCGGCGGTGAGCTGTGTCGGTGTTGTCGACGCCGACCTGCCTCTGCATTTCCCTGACTATCGCTCGGCTGAGAACACATTCGCGCTGGTGGCCCAGGTCGCCGGCCGAGCGGGGCGGGACGGACGCCCGTCAGTCGTAGTCGTGCAGACGAGCAACCCGGAGCACTACAGCTTGCGGTGTGCGGCTGTCGGCGACTATGAGGGGTTCTACGCGGCGGAGCTGCCGTCGAGAAAGGCGTTCACGTTTCCGCCGTATGCGGAGCTGGCGGTGCTCACGCGCACGGATGCAGACGATGGGCGTGCCGCTGCGGCCGCGCGTGAGGCCGCGGAGGCCCTGGCCACCGGCCTGCTGAAAGAAGGCGTCGAGGGCATCCGTGTCATGGGCCCGTCCCCGGCTTTCATCCACCGCCTGCGCGGCGAGTACAGGTGGCAGGTGACGCTGAAGGGCGACGGCCTGGAGCGGGCAAGGCACCTGGCCCCTCGCGGGCGTGGCTGGAGCTACGACGTCGACCCGGTGACCTAGCAGGTTCTGGCCGTGGCCCACGGCCAGGATAGGTCGAAGGCCTCGCGGGTAGAATCGATCTCGTGGCCCTTAGACCAATCCTGAACTTTGAGCACCCCGTTTTGCGCCAGAAGGCGAAGAAGGTGGCCCGCGTCGACACCTCGATCCAGCGTCTCATCGACGACCTGGCCGAGACGATGCTCGCTGCGCCGGGGGCGGGGTTGGCCGCGCCGCAGATCGGCGTGCCGCTGCGGGTGTGTGTCGTGAAGGGGGACGAGAACCAGATCTGGGGGCTCGTGAATCCTGAGATCGTCAAGCACGACGGCGTCCAGGTGGGTTACGAGGGCTGCCTTTCCTATCCGGGCTGGGTTGGCGAGGTGGCGCGCCACGAGACCGTGGTCGTCAAGGGTCGCAATCGCCGCGGCAAAGAGGTCCGCATCAAGTCCACCGGGTTCACCGCCCGCGCTTTCCAGCACGAGCTCGACCACCTCGACGGAGTCCTGTTCATCGACCGGCTCACGAGCCTCGACACATTGCGGCGTGTCGAGGAGCTCGAGGCCGAAGAGCAGGAAGCCGCGGTGGCCGCCGCGTCGGGATAGGTTTTTCTGAGGACAGTATTCGCGGGCACGGCCGAGTTCGCCGTGCCGTCGTTGCGGGCGCTTCACGCTGCGGGACACGAGATCGTCCTGGTCATCACTCAGCCTGACCGGCCCGGCAACCGCAGAAGGGTCACGCCGCCGCCGGTCAAGCTCGCTGCGGCCGAGCTCAGGCTGGAGGTGTTTCAGCCAATGAGCATCCGCGAGCTCGTGGCCATAGAGAGGATGCGCCAGCTGGCGCCTGAGGTTCTGGTCGTGGTCGCGTACGGGCAGATCATCCCTGCCGAGGTGCTCACGATCCCTTCACTTGGAGCCGTCAACGTCCACGCCTCGCTCCTGCCGCGTCACCGCGGCGCCGCGCCGGTAGCCCGCGCCATCCTCTCGGGCGACCGGCAGACGGGGGTGACGATCATGCGCATGGACGAGCAGCTCGATCACGGGCCGATCCTGGCGGTCCACACCACGTCCATCGGCGAGCGCGAGGACGCCGCGGCGCTGACGGAGCGGCTGGCGGCGATCGGCGCCGACCTGCTGGTGAGCACGCTGGCACGCCTGGGGGACATCACCCCCGTTGAGCAGAATCACGAGCAGGCAACGCAGGCGCCCCGGCTGCGTCGCGAGGACGGCGAGCTGGACTGGAGCCTCAGTCCGGATGAGATCGATCGGAGGGTGCGCGCGCTTCAGCCCTGGCCGGGCGTGACGCTGCCGACCCCGCGCGGTCGGGTCAAGGTGTTGAGCGGGCATGTGGAAGGAGATCTGTACGTGCCTGATCTGATCCAGGTTCCGGGCAAGAAGCCGGCGCCCGCGAAGCAGGTGCTGGGCGATGCCTGAAACGGCTGCGCCCGAGCGGGACGTTGCGGTCAACCGTCGCGCATATCACGACTACTTCATCGACGAGAAGCTCGAGGCGGGGATCATGCTCACAGGGACCGAGGTCAAGTCGGTGCGCAACGGACGGACCAACCTGCGGGACGGGTTCGTGCGCATCGACGGCAATGAAGCGTGGCTCGAGAACGTGCACATCTCGCCGTACGCGCAGGGGAACCTCATGAACCACGAGCCGCTCCGGCCCCGCAAGCTGCTTCTCCACCGCAAGCAGATTGCGAGCCTGATCGGCAAGGTCCGGCAGAAGGGCTACACGATGATCCCGCTCCGGATGTACTTCTCGCGTAATCACGCCAAGGTCGAGATCGGGCTGGCGAGGGGCAAGCGTCAGTACGACAAGCGCCAGGCGATCGCGGAGCGCGATGCCAAGAGGGAGATCGCGCGGGCGACGCGGCGGGGGTGAATACTGAGATCGCCTTGGACATGAAGGGTCGGCTGGAGGAGCTGCTCGACCGGGAACACGGCGACGAGCGTGAGGCGGTGCTGAGGGCGGAGACGCACGAGGAGCTGCCCGCAGGCGCGTGGCAGGCTGTCACGTATGTCGGGCATTTCGCGCACTGGAGGCACGTACTCGGTCTCCGCGTTGCTGCCTTGACAGCAGGGGAGGAGGTGGGGCCGGCCCCGGCTGACATAGAAGCGGAGAACGAGCAGCACCTGGCTCGCGACCGCCAGACGCTGCCGGCGGACCTGACCAACGAATGGCAGGAGAGCTGGGCGCAGATGCATCAGTGGCTGCGCAGCTGCTCGGGCGAAGATCTTCTGCGGGACCCGATCTGGTTCGGGGCCGCAAACGTGGGTGTTGCGATCCTGCGCAACAGCTACACACATCCGCGAGATCACCTGGTCGATTTCTGGCTCGATCGGGATGACCGGGAACGAGCCGCGGAGTTGTGCGCCGACCTGAGCGCGGTGACCGGCGAGTTTGCTGACCTTCACCCGCGATTCCCCAGCGCCCATCTTTTCTATCGAGGCCTGGCGCTGGCGATCCGGGGCGAGGCCGCTCATGCGGTGGACTCATTGAAAGAAGCGGTCAAGTTGCGGTCGGACCTGGTCGAGCCGCTGCGCGAGGAGAGGCGCCTCGCGTTCGTGCGTGAGCTGCCTGGATTCGAGGAGATCGTCGCCTCAGAGTGCTGGGAAGAGGGAGTAGGGGCGGGTCCGGAGTCGAACTGCCGCCTAGTGCGAATCGCGGAGACGGCGCAATAGCCAGCGCATCGAGGCGAGTTAAGGGTGTTGACACTACGAACATATGTTTGTAGACTATGGCTATGTTGGGGGAAGGGGGC
>DASXTG010000074.1:0-4990 GCA_036505515.1 Candidatus Dormiibacterota bacterium
CGCATCGGATGCGCGAGCAGGGCGATGACGGTTGCCAGCATGAAGACCGCCCAGGCCAGCAGGAACCAGGACCGGCCCTCCGGCCAGCCAAGGAGCTGGCTTGCCACCGCGGCGACGAGCGCGACTACAGATAGATAAATGAAGACGCTCGACCTTCGCATGACGGCGGGAGGGTATCGCATTTCCTGTGCCGCGCCATTCCGCGCTTTTGGCGCCGAACGTCCGGAAAGGAGGTCCGCGATACGCGCTTTTGGCGCCAAACGTGCGGATTCCGGGCGACTTATCCGGCCGCGCGACTTCTGACCCTCTCCACCGCGGCAGCAATCGCCTCGGGAGCATCTTCCTGGATGTAGTGGTTTGCGTTCGCAACCTGGGTCAGCTTCGCCGAAGGAAAGTCGCGCTGCCATCGCTCCTGCACGGCGGCGCTTCCAAAAGCAGGATCTTTCAGAGCCCAGACCAGCTCGATCGGCTTGCCTCCTAGAGCTTTCGGCGCTTCGGACGCGAGGCGCTCGAGCATCGGTCGGGCGAGCCGGATCTGTCTCGGGAACTCGGCCACTCCAACTCGCGCCTCCGGGGTCGGCTGTGCGTCCTGATATGACTTGAGGACTTGCGGGTCCATCGGGATCGCCACCGACCGCGGCATGATGAAGTTGACAAAGGAGTTGCGGTGGAGGATCAGCCACTGCAGCGGTGGGCTCGACATCACCACGCTGAAGGTCACCAATGAACCTTTCGCCGGCCAGTACCACGTGTTCGCGAAGACCATTCCCGCCACTCGGTCCGCGCGCTCCAGGGCGACGGTCATGCCGATCGGACCACCCCAGTCCTGACCGACGACGATGAATCCTTCGAGGCCGAGGTGATCGACGAGCTTGCCGGCAACGCTGGCGTGTTCTGCTGAGGTGTATCCGTAGCCAGTCGGCCGCTCCGACAACCCAAACCCTGGATAGTCCATGGCGATACAGCGAAAGCGGCCTCTTAGCTCCCCGATGACCTTGCGATAGAGAAAGCTCCACGTCGGATTGCCATGGAACATGACGACAGGTGGACCCTCGCCCTCGTCGATGTAGTGAACTCGCGGACCGGCTCCGTCAAACCACTTTGACTCGAATGGAAACAGCTTCCTGTCCGGCCTGAAGTCCATCTGCATCAAATTCCTCCACTCGCACGAACCACAATTGGTGCCGGCGCGGGGACTCGAACCCCGGACCCTCGGTTTAAAAGTCCCTCCCGACCTCCGCAGGACGCCTCCCGAGGGCTCCCACCGTATTCGATTCTCCGCCCCGCGCCTCCTCGAGGCTCCTGCAACCGCTTCGGCTTGGCTATACAAATTGGCTATACGGGAGAAGTCTCACGGGGCGCCTGGTGACCGCACCCCTCCGGACCTCTTGTTCTGCAGACGAGATGTATCGAGGCCTCGGCGCACAACTTCTGAAGCGTTCTCGTCGCGGAGGTAGTGAGCGCCAGCCCCGAGGCCAGCGGCTGCGTCGTCCGGGTTGTACAGCCGGCATCGTGTGAGCGACAGGCAGCCGCAGCCGATACAACCCGTCAGCTCGTCGCGCAGACGCTGCAGCTCGCGGATCCGGTCGTCGAGTCGCCCGCGCCAGGCTCGGGACAGTGCGGCCCAGTCGGAACGGTTGGGTGTTCTGTTATCGGGCAAGACTGCCAGTGCCTGCCGTACCTCGTCTAGTGACAGCCCCACGCGCTGACCGGCCTGAATGAATGCCACCCGCCGCAGGGTGCTGCGGGGAAAGTGCCGCCGCCCGCCCGGATCTCGCTGGGCGGTGATCAGACCTTCGGCCTCGTAGAAACGCAGCGCTGATGCTGCCACGCCGCTCCGCCTGGCCAGCTCGCCGATGGGCACCAGGTCGGTTGTCACCAACATGACGAGAATTATGACTTGACTTCAAGTGCACTTTAAGTCCTAGGGTCATCGGCATGAAGTTGGCTCGACCGCGCCGCCGGCCGCCCGCGACCGATCTCGGATACGCGGACCTGCCGCGGCTGATGTCGCTGATGACCGGCGATGAGAAGCACACCGAGAGCGCAACCTCGACCCTCGATGTGCTTTGGGTCCTCTACGACCGAGTCTTGAAGGTCTCGCCTGAGACTGCCCGCGATCCCAACCGCGACCGCTTCCTCCTCTCGAAGGGCCACGGCCCGATGGCCTTCTACGCAGTGCTCGCCGCGAAGGGCTTCATCCCCGTCGCGGCCCTCGAGGACTTCGGCAGCTTCGACTCGATCCTAGGCGGCCACCCCGACCGGAATCTGATACCTGGCGTGGAGATCTCGAGCGGTTCGCTCGGACATGGCCTGGGGCTTGGGGTCGGGCTAGCGCTTGGACTTGGTCTGGTTGGGCCCGGGTCGGGCGGCCATCGCAGCCCACGGGTATTTGTAATGGTCGGCGACGCGGAACTCGACGAGGCGAGCAACCACGAGGCGATCTACTTCGCCGGCGCCACAGGGCTAGAGCGCCTCACTGCCATTGTCATCGACAACTCATCACGCACCCACCGGGTGCTTGGTGGCCTGGAGGGCCCGTTTCGAGTGGCCGGTTGGGAGGTTCGCGATGTCTCCGGCCGAGATCACGCCGCCCTCGAAGCGGCACTTGCTGTGCCAGCGAACGGAAGACCGACCGCCGTAATCGCCCGGGTGGAGAGGAACTCGTGACGATCACCATGCGGGACCGCTTCGCAACCGTCGCCAAGTCCCTGCTCGACGATGATCCGCGCGTGGCGGTGGTGTTGGCGGAGATCTCACGCACCCTGTTCCGCGATGCCGAACTCGCCCATCCGGGGCGAGTCATCAACGTCGGCATCCGCGAAGAGCTGATGATCGGCGTCGCGGGAGGATTGGCGCTGTCCGGGCTGCGTCCAATTGCCCACAGCTACGCGCCCTTCTTGATCGAGCGGGCGTGGGAGGCGATCAAGCTCGATCTGACGCACCAGGACGTCGGCGCGGTGCTCGTAAGTATCGGCGCCTCCTATGACGCCAGCCTCGAGGGCCGTACGCACCAGTCACCTGGCGACGTCGCTCTGCTCGACACGCTGCCGGGATGGACAGTTCACGTACCGGGCCACCCGGCCGACGTGGAGCCGCTGCTGCGGTCAGCCGTGGGCGGCCGGGGTTGCTCATATGTCCGGCTGTCAGTGGAGGAGAACGCCGAGGCCGTCACCATAACGCCGGGAAGAATGCAGGTCATTCGGCGGGGCGACCTGGGGACGGTGGTGGCGGTCGGGCCCCTCCTCTCACCCACGCTCGAGGCCGTTCGCGGCATCGACGTCACGGTCCTCTACGCGACGACCGTCCGGCCGTTCGATGCCGAGACGTTCCTAGCTGTCGCCGGACCTGATGTGATCCTGATCGAGCCCTATCTCGCCGGCACCTCGGCAGCGACCGTGTCACGATTGCTCGCGCACCGACCGCATCGGCTTCTCGCCCTTGGTGTCGAGCAGGTCGAGCTGCGGCGTTATGGCAGCCCCGCCGACCACCAGCGCGCCCACGGCCTTGACGCCGCGGGACTCCGCGCGCGCATCGAACGCTTCCTCGAAGAGATCGAGCCCGCGGAACAGAAACACAAACACATCACCCAAGCGATCACCGCGAGTCTGTGAGGACCTAGTAGCGGGCGATGGGTGAGCCTCGAACGCCGGTCACCGGCGTGAGTGAATTGACGCTCGAGGTTTCGGACCTACCTGCCTCAGAGCGCTTCTACAGCGGGGTCTTGGGCCTGCCGATCGTCGAGCGGTGGCAACGCCGCGGAGTGACCTGGGTCATGGCCGGCGACCGCACCCGGATCGGCCTGTGGAAGGCACAGGTCGGCTTCGCCGGCGGCCAGCCGGGTGCTCATGTCCATTTCGCGATGCACATCAGGGAAGAGGACTATGACCCGCTCGTTGAACGACTTCGGTCGCGGGGTTGCGCCGTGACCGAATACGCGTCTGCCCCACCGCGTGAGGGTCGAGCCGCCTACGTTTCCGATGCGGACGGGCACTGCATCGAGTTCTGGTCGTGGGACGTCGCCGGCCACATCGATGAGATCGATAACATCAACAACGACGACGAGTGCTGAACGCATCGGAAGCACATCCTGCAGGTCTTGCGCTTCCTCATGGCGAGTTGCTAGAGGGGCCGTCGACGCATTGCGATGAGTGGCCGACGGGGGCGGTAGCAACTCCACGAGTCAGCCGTCCGCTTGTTTATGAAGGACGAGCGTGCGCGGCCGCGGTTCGATAAACCGCTGCTGTCTGAGTTCGACCTTGGGTTTGGACCGCCACCCGCGATCTCGCAGGGCCTCCGTTTGGCTCCGTTGACCGGCTCCGCCTGGCTATACGGTTGGCTATACGAAACCATCGCGATGGACTGTCGGCTGGCCGAATCTGAATACAGAAATCAGTGCCGGCGCCCGGATTCGAACCGGGGACCCTCGGTTTAAAAGACCGCTGCTCTACCAGGCTGAGCTACGCCGGCTTATGGCTGGACCCTAACTTACCGCCAGCGCCGGCACCGGCGGGTTTCAAGTCGCCGTCATGCCCGCAAGTGCCGGCACTCGCGGGAAACTTACCCACGAAATGGGTTCATCACGCACAACTGTCGCCGTCGCCCTCCTGGGCAGCTTCGTCGCGATCATCGGCACGTTCTTGCCCTGGATCCAGGCCACCGACCCGACCGAAGGGACAAGGCTCACCAAGGCCGGAATCGAAGGCCATTACGCGATACTTGTGGTCGCGTTGGCGGTGGTGGCCGCCGGTGCTTCTGTGCCCCTGTTCTGGCGACGATCGTCTGCAGTCGCCATCGCGCTGGTGGTGCTGGGCGGGGCGCAGGTTGCCCTGGAAATATTCGTCGGCGCAAACCTGGCGCGCGGGGTCGTACAGCTCGAGGCGGCCGGAGCTGACGCGAGCCTCGGCGTGGGCCTTTACCTGTCGGGCCTGGGATCGGCAGGCATCGTGGCGGCCGGCTTCCTTGCGTGGGCGACGCGCTCACAGGAAAT
>DASXTG010000075.1:0-1865 GCA_036505515.1 Candidatus Dormiibacterota bacterium
GTTGCTCGGGGTGCGGCTCGACCGCACGTAGCTGTTGTCGAGCATCACGACCCGTGCACCGGACTCGAGTCGCGCGTGGAGAGCGTCAAGCCAGCCCGCAAGTCGGCCCAGCGGCACATGGCTCCACCAGCAGCCGGCGAATGCCCCGTCGAAGCGGCGATCACCGAGTTCGGCGAACGTGTATGCATCCACGGTCTCGAACCGAACGCACGACGGCATCTCCTTGCGGCGGGCGACCTCTATCGTCTCGGGGTTCAGGTCGGTAGCGAGCCACTCGCGTGCAAACGACGCGCCGTGTGGCGTCCACCAGCCGGTACCGCACGCGACCTCGAGCACGCGGCGGCCCACGAACATCGACGGCAACCATGCCTCCATCGTGCGCAGGTCAGGCTGCCGTTCCGGCTTGAGGTAGACCCGCTCGTAGTAGGTGGCCCGCCGCACGTAGTAGTCACGCATCGACTCGACGGTGGTCGCTTCGTCCACGTCAGCGAGTATCGTGGCTCGGCTTGATGCTCGGCCGGGTGCTCTCGGGCCTCGTGAAGGGCTTCGCGAAACAGCGCACCCTCATGTCTTCTGCTCGATCTCGACACTTTCATCATCGACCAGCCGCCCCAGCGGAACGCGATGCGCGCGACCTGACGTCCGATCGAAGCCGTGTTGATTCTCGAAATCAAAGTCGGTCGACGCCACCCGAGGGTTACGCCGAGCGCGGCCATCGTCCAACATGACGACTGGTGTTGGCATAGGCCGCACCTAACCGAGACCCCCTCTCTACTCCGCAGGTGGTCAATCTCCCCACCGCGCGAATCTGCGCAGCCGCGAACGGCTCAACCAGTCCGCATGATGGAGCATGAATGGAGGACTGTGGATGCAAAAGGGCGTAAAAGAATCGCCCTTTCAGGCAACGGTCAACCCGAAAAATCCCTGCAAACCGCCCACATCCCGTTGCACCCATTTGCAGGTAAAGCCGCATCGTAAGGCGGGGGTCGAGGTTCGAGTCCGTCAGAGGGCTCTGCAAAAGCCGCGCCGAGCACGCGGATCAGATCGTGGCGGTCGGCGACTTCAGCGCAGGCGACTGCGTGTCCGTCCTCGTGGCCGTGCTGGTTCAGGAGCTGGCCTCAGCTCACCGCTTTCTTCACGAGCGCGCCGATCCTGGCCTCTTCGGCGGCAGTCAACTCCTTCAGCGCGAAGGCGGTCGGCCACATGGCGCCTTCGTCGAGGTTCGCCTTGTCGCTGAAGCCGAACGTCGCGTATCTCGTTTTGAACTTCTGCGCGCTTTGGAAGAAGCAGACGACCTTGCCGTCCTTGGCATACGCGGGCATCCCATACCAGGTTTTCGGCGAGAGGGCTGGCGCGCTGGCTTTGATGATCGCATGGAGCCGCTTGGCCATGGCGCGATCCCGTGCCGGCATCTCGGCGATCTTCGCGAGCACGGCGCTTTCCCCGTCCGCCTTGTCCTTTTTCGCGCGAGGGCCGCGGCGCGCTTCTGCCTTCAACTCTTGGGCGCGCTCCCTCATCGCGGCTCGTTCCTCGTCCGTGAACCTTGGACTTCTTGTTGTCCGCGATGGTGCTTTTGGCGGACTTCTGCGTGCCCTTCTTTGCGCTCATCGTTCCCTCCTCTGCAGGTTTCTCATGTCCTACTCCGCCCAGCAAGAAATTGTCGGCCGAGCCCCGCTGCGCGTCCATGGCCGGCGCGAGCCAGTGACTCGAGTCCTCGTACTCGCGGTCGTCAGGCCGTCGAGTACGTCGACCTCGGCCCGCGCCAGCGCCGGCATGAAGCCCTCCACGAAGGCGCGGTAGGTCTCGTTGATCAGCCGCTGCGACTTCGCGGCGACGGTGCCGAACGCCAGTGAGCTCCGCCGGGG
>DASXTG010000076.1:0-25903 GCA_036505515.1 Candidatus Dormiibacterota bacterium
CCCCCGCCAGCCCGCGATGACGGCCGCCCAATCACCCGCATCGGCTGCCGGCTCGCTTCTGCGCGAGCTGGTCGAGGTCGTCGTGCTGGCGGTGATCCTTTATTTCGGCATCAGCTTTGCCGTGCAGACCGTGCACGTCGAAGGCCTGTCGATGTTCGCCACGCTGGACGACAACGATTATCTGATCGCCGACAAGATCGACTACCGGCTCCATGCCCCGCAGCGCGGGGACATCATCATCCTGCGGCCGCCGACAGACAACTCGAAGGACTTCATCAAACGTGTGATCGCTCTCCCCGGCGAGCGAATCCTCATTCGCGATGGGGTCGTTTACATCAACGGTCATCGCCTCGATGAGCCCTATCTGCCCGAGGCGTGGACCATCTTCAACAGCTTCCCTCAGAACGGCAAGCCGGACGAGCTGATCCCCGCGAACCAGTATTTCGTCATGGGGGACAACCGCAACCGATCGCAGGATTCACGCACCTTCGGGCCCATCGGCCGCGACCGCATCGACGGTCGCGCCTGGTTCAGGATCTGGCCCATCGGCCACTTCGGAGGCATCTACTCGAAGGTGCCCCACCTGGAGGCAAGCACGGTCTTCGCGGGCTGATCGCGCCCGATCGCGCGGAACCTACGCCCCGATTGCCAACCTGAAGGACGTGTCCTTTGCGAACGGGCCGACAACGGCGAGCTGCATCGGCCCTGCCAGCACCTCGTTTGCCACGCGCCGCACATCGTCGGCGGTGATCACATCGACGAGCTCGACTTCCTCGTCGATGGTCTTGATCGCGCCCATCAGCAGCTGTTGGTACGTGAGCCAGAACGCGACGCCATTGGTAGTCTCGAGCTCGAGGCGCAGCCTGCCCTTCGTGAATTCCTTGGCGCGATAGAGCTCCTCGGAGGTGAGGTCCTGCTCACGCAGCACGCGCATCTCGCCCACCACCGCTGCCACCGCCTGCGCGGCTTTCCTGGGCTCGACCCCCAGATACACGCCCAGCAGGCCTGTGTCGCGATGCTTTTGCGTAAAGCTGTGCACGTCGTAGGCAAGACCCAATCGCTCCCGGATGTTTAGGAAAAGCCGGGAGCTCATCCCCTCGCCAAGGATGGTGTTGAGGAGGTCGAGCACATAGCGATCCGGATGCAGGTAGCTGTAGGCGCGAACGCCCATGCAGATATGGGCCTGCTCCGTACGGCGCCGGCGCATCACAACATGAGCACCATCCAGCGGTGGCGGCGGGATCGGAGACGGCGCGCCATCGAGCTCTGAAGGCAGCGTGAGCCCCGAGCTCACAAGGTCAACCGCCGCCCCCTCGTCCACGGCGCCAGACACGCCCATCACGAGATTCGGTAGGCGATAGCGCGAATTGGCGAACTCGAGGATGTCGTCCCGCGTCAACCGGGCGACCGACTGCTCGGTGCCGGCGATGTCTCGACCCAGAGGATGGCCGGGCCAGATCACCTCTTCAAAGAGGTTCTGAACAAAATCCTGGGGTTGATCCTGGTACATCCGCAGCTCTTCGAGGATCACCATCCGCTCCCTCTCCACGTCGGCCGGCGCGAGATTGGAGTTGGACACCACATCGAGCAGGACGTCGACACCAAGCGCCAGATGCTCGGCGGGCACTCGGGTCCAGTAAGCGGTCAGCTCCTTGTCCGTCGAGGCGTTGACGAACCCGCCCACGCCTTCGATCGCGTCCGCAATGTCCTTTGAGGTCGGCCGCCTCCGCGTGCCTTTGAAGAAGAGATGCTCGATGAAATGGGAGACCCCGGCCAATCGTTCGTCCTCGAGGCGCGACCCGCCCCCAAACA
Source organism: Candidatus Dormiibacterota bacterium (assembly GCA_036505515.1). Taxonomy (GTDB): domain Bacteria; phylum Chloroflexota; class Dormibacteria; order Dormibacterales; family Dormibacteraceae; genus DASXTG01. Next base: position 1,813 of record DASXTG010000076.1, read on the forward strand.
TGAGCACCACGCTCGCCGACAGGCGCTCCGGCATGGCTGCCGTGACGAGCGTTGCCCCGCCCGCCAGCACATGAACGTGATGGGGCCCAGACATTTATCGCTCCGGACGGCTTTCCTGAAGGGCGCCCAGAGCTGCGTACAGAGTCATCGCCACGAAGTCCGCCGGCATGCCGTCCGACACGGCATCAAGCGCTTCGCCCAGGTACCGCCGCGCATTCGACCCCTGCTCGATCTCGCTCTCCTCAAGACAGTCGCGGATGGCTTCTGCGATCTCCGTCGGAGTGAGCTCCTCGTCTCCTGCACCATCCGCGACGGCGTTGACCAGCGCGATCGCCTTCCGGATCTGATCGGCGGCAGCCCGGCCGCGCATCGATCAGTTGCTCGGCGGCGTGCGGGGTCCGACCACGACCCGCCGGTCCGGTTCCTCGCCGATGCTGGAGCTCCCGACGTCGGGATCGTCCTGCAGGGCAAGGTGAATGGCACGGCGCTCGAAAGCCTGCATCGCGTCGAGCGTGATGGCGTCGCCAGTCATCTTCACCTGGCGCGCGGCGCGCAGCGCGATCTCGCGCACAGTGTGCTCGCGGCGCTGCCGGTAACGCTCCACGTCGACGATGACGCGCTCGCCCTCGGCCAGGTGCCGGCCGACCATGACATTGGTCACCGATTGCAGCGCGCGCAGGGTTTCGCCGCGCCACCCTATCAACCCGCCCAGGTCACGACCGGTGATGTCGAGCGTGATCGGCTCGGTACCGGGGCGGACTGTGACCTGGGCCCGAATGCCCATGTGCTTGAGCAAGCCCTCGACCAGCGAGCGCGCCACGTCGGCCTTGCCGTTCGCGGGCGCCGCTTCGAGCGCAGCGTCGTGGTCGATGACGCTGACCTCGACCAAGGTCTCCTCCGGGCCTTCGCTGATCACCCGCACGTCCACGTTTCGGCGGCTCTCCTCAAGCTCGATCAGGGCCGCATCCACAGCCTCGTCGAGCGTGCGGCCGCGGCCTACGGCTGACCTCATCGCACCGCCCTCATGCCATTGCTCACTTCTTGTTTATTTCTTAGGCCTCCTGGGCCTGGATCCGTTTCGGGGTCCACTTCGCGGTCCGTTTCGCGGTCCGTTCTGCGGCGCGGGCTTGAGGGTGGGCTTGGGTCCACTCCTCGGGCCGTTCCCGCCCTTGGTCACCACGGCGGGCGCCGACCCGCCTCCACTTCCCCTCGGCCACAGATTTCCCCAACCGACCACGAAGTACTGCTGAATGATACTGACGCAGTTTCCGATAAACCAGTAGAGCCCGAGCCCGGCGGGGACCTGGAGCGAGAAGTAGCCGATCATGAGCGGCGAAAGCCAGACCATCGTCCGCTGCATCTGCGCGGTCTGGAGCTCTTGCTCCGTGGGGTTCAGGGGCGGCGGCATCATCAGCATCCGCGACTGGATCAGCGTCGTCAGCGCGGCCAGCAGCGGGAAAACCAGGTAGACCGGTGAGGGGATGGGCAGCACGCCGGCGATGGTGAAGATCGCGTGGTGGGCCGGCGTCAGGTTCAAATTGGGAACGAAGAGAAACGGCGCGGCGACATGCGCGCTCGCGGCGAATCCCTGGAAGACGTAGTACAGCGCGGTCAGGATCGGGATCTGCACGACCAGCGGTAGACAGCCGACCAGTCCGCCGAGCGGGTTGACGCCGTGCTCCTGGTAGAGCTTCATCATCTCCTGGTTCAGCCGCTGGGGATCCTTCTTGAACTTCTTGCGCAGCTCCGCAACTTCGGGCGCGAGCTTGCGCTGCTCGACCATCGTTCTCCGCTGCGTGACGAGCTGAAACTGTTGCAGCGGCGCGAGCGCGAGCCGGATCATGATCGTGAGGATCACGATCGCTACCCCGTAAGCCCCCACGGCATCGATAAAGGGAACCGTCTGCAGGTGCTCGACCAGGTAGGTCAAGAACGCCGCCAGTGGGTGCTCCACGAAGTTCTCCCACATGGTCTTGATGGGAAGAAAGACGTCGAAGAACGAGCTCAGGTCGATGTCAGCGGTCTCCTTGAACAATCCGGCAGTCAGGGAACAGGATCGTAGCCGCCCTTGGCGAATGGATGGCAGCGCGCGATGCGGACCGCCCCCATCCAACCGCCTTTCAGCCAGCCGTATCTCTCCACGGCTTCATAGGTGTAGTGGGAGCACGACGGGTAGTACCGGCACGAGGGCGGAAGGATCTTCGAGAACGACATCTGGTAGCCGCGGATCATGGCCAGGAGGATCGTCGTCATGGCTTCTGGTTGGCGAGCCTGATCGCTGCCTGCTCAGTTTCGACTTTGAGCTCGGCAAACTCGGCATTGACTGCCGGGGGGCGGGCGATGAGGACCACGTCATATCGTATTCCCACCTCGCGGAGCGGCGAATCAGGGCCCAGCAGACTTACGCGCGCCAGCTCCCGCAGGCGGCGACGGGCGCGGTTGCGCTGCACGGAGCCCTTCAGATTGCGGCTGACGGTCACGCCTACCCTGCTCTCGGCACCTTCGCTCGGGACCGCAAAGGCGATCAGGGAGCGCCCACTGTAGATGCGCCGCCCGCTTATGGCGGAGCGGAACTCAGCCTGGCGGCGAAGCCGAGAGCGCCGCTTCACGCAAGCGCCGAGCCTCTAGCTGGTCAGCCGCTGGCGGCCCTTGCGACGGCGGTTTTGCACCACGCGCGCACCACCGCGCGCGCTCATCCGGCGAAGGAAGCCGTGGACGCGGCGGCGGTACCGTTTCTTGGGTTGGTATGTGCGCTTGATGTCGGCGATCTCCCTTGCTGTCGATGTTCTCGAGCCGCGGTAGTGTACCGGACGTTGGCCGCTCCACTTGTGATACCCGTCCTATCATTTCATCGAATCTCCTGGAGTCTTGCGGAGCCACATGGCCTTTGCTACAATCCGCGCCCGGAAGCAGATAGAGCCGGGCAGGCCCAACCCGCCCAGTACAAGTCGCGCAGGTCACAGTCATCGATTCCTACTCTTGACACTGCAGTAAACCTAATAGCGCCGCTTCCAGGTTTCGGGATAGACCGGATACGGGATTTCGATCGGGTCGGCACCGCCAACCTGTGGAAATCCGGTCCGCTCTTTTCCACAGGCACCGACAATATGGAGCCCGCATAAACGGAGCTCCGGTTGAACCTGCACTGGCCACAAGCCGGATTCAGGGACGGCTTGGGGGGGAGGACGCAGGAGGAGATGAGCGGTGAATTTGGGCCCAGGTTGTCCACAGCATTTGCAAAGGTTGCGCGACCATTTTCGCGGGGCGATCAACACGCCCACGACCGGTCTTTCGGGGACCGGTCGGCGCCGTCCGCCGAGAGGAGGCGTGATGTGAATCCGGACCAGATCTGGTCGCAGGTCCAGGAGGAGCTCCGATTTCAGCTCGCCAAGCGCACCTACGACATGTGGCTCAAAAACACATCGGTGCTGTCGGTCGACGACAACACGTTTCGCATCGCAGTGCCGAGCAAGCTGGCCAAAGACTGGCTCGCAGATCGTTTCTCCGGGCTGATCCAGGAAACCCTCCAGGCAGTGACCGGCTCAGAGGTCGACATCGATTTCGTCATTTCGCCGACCGCGCATCGGCCTCCGTTCGTCGCCGCCGACGGCGAAGGGTCGGGCGCCGTGGAGAACGGGCACGACAACGGGCTCGAGGCGGATGTTCCCGTCATCACTCCGTCGGAGCTCAATGTCCGCTTCAAGTTCTCGTCATTCGTCGTAGGACACAACTCACAGTTCGCGCATGCAGCCGCCAAGGCGGTCGCCGAGGCGCCCGGCGACAGCTACAACCCGCTCTTCCTCTATGGAGGCGTGGGGTTGGGCAAGACCCACCTCATGCATGCCATCGGCCACGATGTGCACGACCACTTTCCACGCAAGCGGGTCGTCTACCTGACCTCGGAGCAGTTCACGAACGAAGTCATCAGCTCCATCGCCACGGCACGCATGGGCGAGTTCAGGCACAAGTACCGCACCGTCGACGTACTCCTCATCGACGATGTCCAGTTCCTGGCCGGCAAGGACCGCACCAAAGAAGAGTTCTTCCACACCTTCAACGCCCTGCATGAGATCAACAAGCAGATCGTCATCTCCTCTGACCGGCCGCCCAAGGAGATCCCGACCCTCGAGGACCGCCTCCGTTCACGATTTGAGTGGGGTCTCATCGCCGACATCCAGCCGCCCGACTTCGAGACGCGCCTCGCCATCCTGCACTCAAAGCTCGGTGACAACGGAAGCCTCGTGCCGGAGGACGTTCTTAGCTTCATCGCGCACAAGGTGCAGCGCAACATTCGCGAGCTGGAAGGCGCTCTGACGCGCGTGCAGGCATTCGCCGCGGTGCACCAGCGTCAGGTCGACGCCGAGGAGGCAGCTCGCCTCCTCGCCGACATCATCCCGGCGGGCACACGCAAGCCGATCAACGTCGAGCGAATCCAGGCCCTCGTGGCCGACTACTACAACGTCACCCTCGAGGACATGAAGAGCAAGCGTCGCGACAAACACATCGTCTTCCCACGCCAGGTTGCGATGTTCCTGGTCCGGGAGGAGACCCCCTCTTCACTGCCGGCGATCGGCAAAGCCTTCGGTGGCCGAGACCACACGACCGCGCTTCACTCGATCGAGAAGATCGCCAACGAGCTCAAGGAAGACGAGAGGCTGCGCTACGAGGTGCAGGCGATTCGCGAGCGGCTGTACGTCCAGTGACTCTTTCCACACTTTCTCAGCTTTACCGCGGGAGACCACGAGGATTGCTGCGCCGCACGCGTTTCCTCCCCAGTCAGCGCACAGCCACTCCCCGCAGAGACGTGCCTTCTCCCGACCTTGTCCCCGGTGGCGACCGATCTGTTAACGATCTGGACATCCACAGTTCGCACAGCGCTTACTGTTATTGACTACTGGAATCTTCAATTAAGAGAAACACATTGAACGGGGGACAACTGTCTTGAATGCCAAAGCCATTGCGACTCAGATGAAGGTCACGTGCAGGCCGGCGGTGCTCGGCCAGGCGCTGCAAGTGGTGTCACGCGCCATTTCCAGCCGGACGACTCTGCCGATCCTCAACAACATCCTGATCGAGACGACCTCCGAAGGCCTGGCGCTCACGGCCACCAACCTCGAGATTGGCATTCGAAAGCTGGTGCCTGCCGAGGTGGCGATGGAAGGCAGCACGACCGCCCCAGCGCGCCTGCTGACCGACTTCGTCAGCACGTTGCCCGACCAGGACCTCGAGATGACCCTGGACAGCTCGACGCAGTCTCTAAACCTGCGCTGCGCGCGGTTCGACACGCACATCAAGTGCATCGAGGCTGAGGAGTTTCCGCCCGGGCCGCGCCCAGATGAAGGCGACCACCTCGAAGTGGCGCTAGACGAGCTCACGAGCGCAGTGGACCAGACACAGATGGCCGCTTCGACCGATGAGGCTCGGCCGGTCTTGACAGGCGTTCTGGTTCAGATCCAGGGTGGCAACCTGACCATGGCCGCCACCGACGGTCACCGGCTGGCGGTGCGCAAGCTCGGTGCGACGGGCGCAGCCGACCTCGAGGCGAGTCTGATCGTGCCGGCGCGAGCCCTGGCGGAGCTGTCGCGGGTGCTTAAAGGCGAGCCGGGCAAGGTGGAGGTGATCATCTCCAAAGCTCGCAATCAGATCTTTTTCAAGGCCGGCAGCTCGGAGCTCACCTCACGTCTGATCGACGGAAAGTATCCCAACTACGCACAGGTTATCCCCAGCAAGAGCTCGACCACGGTGAAGGTCTCTACGAGCGAGCTCACCCAAACGGTCCGCGCTGTCTCCCTGTTCGCGCGCGACAGCGCAAACGTGATCCGAGTCAAGGCGCAACCGGGCTCACTCATCCTGTCCGCCACCACCAACGAGGTGGGGGACAGCAAGGCCGAGATGAACGCCGCGGTCGAAGGCTCCGACATCCAGATCGCCTTCAACGCCCGCTACGTCCTGGACGCCCTCGGGGTCATGGGTGAGGACGAGGTGGAGCTCCTGTTCGACGGGCCGCTCAGCCCGGGGCTCCTGCGGCCGCCCGGCAAGGAGCACTACCTCTACGTGATCATGCCCGTGCGGGTGGCGATGTCGTAGCCCTGGGTGCTCCTTCGGCGACTGCAGCTTAGAAACCACCGCAACTACGCCCACCTCGACCTCGAGGTAGGACCAGGCGTGAACGTGTTCATTGGCGCCAACGGGCAGGGGAAGACCAACCTGCTCGAGGCTGTGGCCATGCTCGCGCTGTCGTCGTCGCCCCGCTCCCGCCGGGAGTTAGAGCTGATCGGACCGGTGGCTGCGGCCTCGCGCATCGAGGCCGAGGTGGAGAGCGCGGGCAGGCGTGTCGAGCTGACCATAGCGCTGCAGCTGGACGGCGACCGAGCGCATCGTGTCATCGAGATCGACGGGGCGCGCCGGCGAGCCTTTGAGCTGCCCGGGCACTTCCGGGTGACGCTTTTCTGGCCCGACGACCTCGGCCTCGTCAAGGCCGGGCCTGAGCTGCGGCGGAGGTTCCTGAACCAGATCCTGGTCCAGGTCGAGCCCGGTTACGCGCGGGCACTGGCCGGCCTGAAGCGGGTGCTGGAGCAGCGCAACAGCTTGCTCAAGAGAATCGCCGCGGGGGAGGAGGCGGCCGGCGTGCTCGAGGTATGGGACGACGAGCTGGTGAGAATCGGCGGGCACATCTCGGCCGCCCGCGCCGCGCTCGTTCGGCAGCTCGGGCCCCCGGCCGCCGAGCGCCACGCTGAGATCAGCGCCCGCGAGCGCCTCGAGATTCACTATCAGGGCCCTCCCGAAGACATGGCCTCAGCTGTGCATAACTCGCTGCCAGAGGACCTCCGCCGCGGCTCCACCAGCATCGGGCCGCACCGCGACGACGTCCGCATCCTGCTGGACGGCCAGGAGGCGCGAGGGTACGGGTCGCAGGGCCAGCAGCGGACTGCGGTCGTGAGCCTCAAGCTGGCCGAGTCGGCCCTGGTGGCTGCGCGCACCGGGGAACGCCCCGTGCTCTTGCTGGACGACGTGCTTTCCGAGCTCGATCTGGAGCGCCGGGCTGCACTCCTTCGGCAGGTGACGCAAGCGGGCCAGGTCGTGATCACGTCCGTCGACGCCGGTCCCTTTCCGCCCGAACTCCTCGCCGGCGCCGCCGTCTGGAAGGTCAGCTCAGGTCGGATCGCGGCCTGTGGATAAGCTGGGCAATATCCTGCCCCGGGTGCTGCGCCGCCAGCCAGGCGGCGGGAGGCTGCTGGGGAGCCAGGTCGCGGCCGCATTCCGCGATGTGATCGGCTCGGAGCCGGCCAAGCTTTGTGACGAGATTGAGCTGCGTTCGGGCACTCTTGTCGTCACCACATCGAGCCCCGCGCTTGCGCACCAGCTCCGGCTGGACGCCGAGATGATCATCGAGCGCCTGAACCGTCTCGATCTCGGCCGGCGCGTGCGCGCGCTGCGGGTCCGGATCGGACGCGCATCGGCACACTCGTGAAGCTGGACCTCGAGCAGCGAGCGGCAGCGAACCTCGGGGGTGGGCCGGCGCGGGTGGTCGCTGGCGCGGGCACCGGCAAGACGGCGGTGATAGCCGAGCGATTCCGGCGCCTGGTGGCGTCAGGGGTGTCGCCCGCGTCAATCCTGGTCATGACGTTCACCGACCGCGCGGCCGCCGAGATGCGCGAGCGGATTGAAGACCTGCTGGGGGTCGCGGTGCCGGCGGTAGGCACGTTCCACGCGCTGGCGCTGTCCTGGCTGCGCTCGGATGGAAAGGTCGTCGGGGTGCCCGCCGGATTCCGGATCATCACCGGCGCCGACCGCTGGATCCTCGCAAGGGAGCTCATGTGGCAGCTCGGGGATGCAGCGCTGACTGCCGACGACCGGCCGGACGATCTCGTCGCGCCGGTGCTGCAGATGCTCGAGCGCATGAAGCAGGAGCTGGTGCCACTTCAGCGCCTCGCCGACTGGGGGGCAGCGGCTGAAGACCCGGACAGGGCCGCCCTCATGCTGGCTTGCGTCCGGCTCTTCCGCGCGTACGAGCGGGAGTGCCGCCGGCACAAGCTGCTGGACTTCGACGACCTGCTGACGCTCACGGTGAGGATGCTTCAGGAGCGCCCGAGCCTGCTCGCGTCCTACCGCGATCGATACCCGCGCGTTCTGGTCGACGAGTACCAGGACCTGAACCTGGCTCAGGAAAGACTGGTCGAGCTGATCGCAGGCAGCGGCGAGCCGTTTGTGGTCGGCGACGACGACCAGAGCATCTACCGCTTTCGCGGAGCCTCGCGGGCGAGCCTGGAGCGGTTCCTGAAGAGCTTTCCGGCGGCGCGCACAGTGACCCTAGGGCGCAACCACCGCAGCTCGCGCCGGATCGTGTCCTCCGCGGCGGCCCTGATCGCCAACAATCCCCACCGCCTGGACAAGCCGCTCCGAGCCAATCGCGCCGGTGAGAGGGTCGAGCTCTGGCTTTGCCCCGACGGCGCCGGCGAGGCCTCCGCGATCGCCTCCGAGGTGGAGCGCCTGGTCGGGACGGGCGTTCCGCTGGCCGAGATCGCCGTCCTGTGCCGGACCCATGCGATCGCAAGACCGATCGCGGTCGCTCTCGCGGAGCGGCGCATTCCGCACGTCGTTACCGGCGGCCATGGCTTTTACGACCGCCCAGAGGTCAAAGATGTGATCGCGTTCCTGCGGGTCCTCCGCGATCCAGACGACGTCGTCGCCCTCGCGCGGGTGGTCACGCGCCCGCCCGTGAGCCTCGCTCCCGACGCTGCCCTGCCGGTGCTGAGCCGCAAGGACGCGGCGCCGCTGGCTTTATTACGGCGCTGGCCCCCCGCGTCGGCGGCCGCGACGTTGATAGGAGAGCTCGCGACCCAGGCGATGACGATGGACGTCCGCGATCTCTTCTTTGACCTCATGGAGAAGACGAGCTACCTCGCGGCGCTCGGTTCGCAGCTGGAGGCCAGCGAGGCGGCGCGCGCCACCTCCAACGTCAGCCGCTTCGCCGAGATCATCGCGGAGTTCTGCGAAACGTCCACCGACCGTTCGCTGGCGGCTTTCATGCGCCATCTCGACCTGGTGCTCCTTTCGGGCGAGGACGAAAAGCCGGCCGAGGTCGAGGGCGTGGTGAATGCGGTCCAGGTTATGACCATCCACCAGGCGAAAGGACTTGAGTTCGACGCTGTCTTCGTGCCCGGGCTGGTGGAGGGAAGGCTCCCACAGTCCGGCCGTTCCCCGCGATTCGAGCTGCCGCCCGCGGTCCTCGAGCCACTCGTGCGTGGGCGAGAGGATGTGATCGCCGAGGAGAGGCGGCTGCTGTTCGTCGCCATGACTCGCGCTCGGCGCGTGCTGTACCTCACGCACGCGTCGCACTACGAAGGGGGCCGGCGCTGGCGCGATTCGAGGTTTTTGGAAGAGGTGCGGGCGGCGGGGCGGCGCACGGTTATGGAACGAGAGATCGCCGCCTCGGCTTCGGGCCCCGGCACAGCCCCACCCCAACCCTCCCCACACGGTGGGGAGGGAGTCCCTGTCGTCCTTTCTTTCTCAGCCATCGCGACTTATCGCGACTGTCCACGGCAGTACTGGTACCGATATGAGCTTCGCCTGCCCGCCATCCAGGCCGCTGAAGCGGTGCAGGGCGTGGTGCTGCACGAGGTCCTGCGCCGCGCCGCGGAGAGCCGGCGCCAGGGTAAGCAGGTCACCGCGGCTCTGGTGCGCTCGCTGCATCGCGAGGTCTGGAGCGCCACCAGCTTCCCCGACGCCCGCCGCGCCCCAACGTTTGAGCGCAATGGAGTGCAACAGCTCGAGGCATACCGCCGGCGTGGCGGCTTCGACGCCCCGCCCGAGTTCCTCGAGCAGCCCTTCGAGGTTGGAGTCGACGGCTGGACACTGCGCGGCGTGATCGACCGCGTCGACCGCACAGACTCGGGCTGGCGCATCATCGACTACAAAAGCGGCCGGCCCATCAGCGCGCGGCGGCGCGACCTGCAGGTGGAGCTCTACGCGCTCGGCGCGCGAGAGGCCCTGCAGCTCGATCCCATCGAGCTCCAGGTCGTCTACCTGGCCTCTGGTGAAACCGTGCCGGTGGAGCATTCGGAATCGCTGCTGGCCGAGGTGAAGCGGCAGGGTACCGAGGTCGCCGAGGCGGTCACTGACCGGCGCTTTGAGGCCAGGCCCGACCGCCGCCGGTGCAGGCTGTGCCCTTACCGGCTGGCCTGCGCGGACGCCCTGTAGCGGTCCGCCAGGAGCAGGCACTCGCGCGCGATGTCGGACGACGCGTAGGGGTGGGCGAGCTCTGCGGCTCGCCGTGACATCTCCTGCCAGGTCGGTCCGCCTTCGGCGAGAACTCGCACCTCCTCCAGCAGGTCGTCGGCCTTGGGGCTGAAGGTCCCGAAACCGGACTCGACCACAAAATCGACATTCGGTGATTCCTGACCGGGCAGGAAGCTGGTGATGATCACAGGCACGCCGGTCGCGAGCGCCTCAGCGATTGCGCCCGGGCCGGCCTTGGTGACGATGACGTCGCTGGCGCGCATGAGCTCCGGCATGAAGTCCACGAAGCCGAGCACGAGCGTCGGCGTCGCGAACCGAACGCGCGCCAGGCGCCGGCGCAGGCGCTCATTGCGGCCGCACACGGCGACCACCTGCCAGGGGTGCGACTCCCAGGCCAGGACCCGGACCTGCTTCAGGAGCTGGCCCGCGCCGGCGGCCCCGCCCACGGCCAGGACGGTGAACCGGCGCTCGTCGAGGCCGAACCGGCGGCGAAGCGCCCGCTTCTCACCTGGCGCCGGCGGCCGGAACCGAAGGTCAACCGGCAGGCCCAGGAGCTTGATCCGGTCCGCGGGCACGCGCCGTCTGAGGGCGACCTTGCGAGCGAGCTCGGTCGGAGCGATCACGAGATCGGCCTTGCTGAACGTCCAGCCGCGATGGAAGTCCACGAGGTCGGTGATGACCGTCATCAGCGCCCGAGGCCGCCCGCTGCGCTGGATCGCCTGGTAGCCGACGTGATTGAGGAGCGGGTGCACGGACAGCACCACGTCGGGGTCGTGATTTTTCATCGCGTCTATCAGCACCTTGCGTACGGGCCTGCCGAACACTGCTCGGATGGCGGCGAACGTGGGCTTGGTGTTGCTGGTGTGGTAGACGGCGCCCCAGGCGGCGCGCGAACGCTGGATCACCGGCGAGTAGAGAGATGCGAGGTTGCGTATCACTGCAGGTCCTTGCGTGATGAGGGGATCGACCACGGTCACGCTGCAGGTGGGATCCAGCTGCTTGAGCGCATCGGACAGCGCGCGGGCAGCGGCCCGATGGCCGCCGCCGGTGTCGCTGAAGAGGATCAGGATCCTCGGCGATTTCCCCTGCGGCGTCGGTACCGGAAGCGGCGCCGGGACGGAACCAGCGTCCGCCTGTGAGCTCAGAGGCGCGGCCGGAAAAGCCCTCGACGGATCTTCGGCGCCCATGCGGCCCACTCCCTCCCATGCCTTCAGCATGGGGGCCCCAGCGGAACGTGCTGCTCGCTTACGAATCGACGTGATGCGCTCGCTGCGCTGCTCGTCGCTTCACCCGGATCTGGGCGCCCCTGGATCGCCGAATCTCTCGCCGAGGGTTTTCGGCCGCGCCTCTACCGCCGACGCGCCGCTGCGCGGCGTGCGATCCATCGCATGTTGTACTGCGCCAACAGGTACGTAATGAAGACCATGGCGATGATGCCGATGCCGACCCAAAGCATGGTGCGCTTGGCGAGCTCGTTGGCAGACAGCGGAGCCTCACCGGGGTGGCGGTTCTCGTTGATGATGTACGCCGCCAGGTCCTTGATGTCCTGCTCGGTCAGCTTGTCGTAGCCGCCCTTGACCGGCATCTTGGTTGACTTGGGGTCACCCGGCTGCGGGTCGCGGCCGTTGGTGATGACCTGGATCAGGAAGTTCGGGTCGAGAGGGTTGGCTACCTTGGCCATCTTCTCGATGGGGTTCAATCGGGCGCCCACCCCACCCTCGAGGCTGGCCCCGTGACAGACGGCGCAGCCCGCGGTGGTGTAGAGGTTGGCGCCTTTGGCTGGATCGCCCGGGAGCGGTTCCTCGGATCGCCCTGGTGAGGTCGCGGCCATCGTGCTGATGGCCGTCAGGGCGAGGATGCCGGGAACCGCCAGTCCCACGAGCGCCGAGACCTTGAAGCCCCTGTGCCGGCCCATCTGGGGAGGATCATAACTTCAAATGCACGTCCCCTCACCCCCGGCGCCTACGTCGCGGCGGGAGCTCCCCGCACATCCCCTCAGTGCGGCGCCCTTCGGGCGGCGCCCAGCTCCCCACACAGTGGGGAGCCCAGGGGAGCCCAGGGAATAGTCTCGATCGTCGTACGTTTTTAGGCGGTATGGCCTCCTGTGCGCCGGTCTCATGGTCTGCCTTCTGCTGCGTTTCGAGGCGCTGGCTCGACGCGAGATCGGCCTACCGTGGCTGAAGCAACCAGGATAACGTCCGGCCGCACCGCCCAGCGGCGGATCGCGGTCGTTTCCATGCACACTTCGCCCACCGCGTCCCTGGGCCAGAACGCCGACGGCGGCCTGAACGTTTACGTCCGCGAGGTCTGCACGGCTTTCAGCGACCGCGGCATCGCCACCGACGTCTTCACGCGCATGCAGTCGCAGGACGATCCCCGGATGGAGGCGCTCGCGCCCCTGTCGCGCGTCATCTACCTGCCGGCAGGCCGCGGCGTCGACAAGTACTCGCTGATCCACGAGGTACCGGCGTTCGCTGCAGAGATAAGAGGCCACGCTTCGCAGGAGGGCATTCAGTACGACCTGCTCTTCTCGCATTACTGGCTCTCTGGCGAGGCCGCATGCCTCTTGCGCCCAAGGCTCGCCCCGAAGTGGGCCCACATCGCGCACACACTTGGTCTCGTCAAGAACCGCCGGCTCGCGGCGGGCGCGCGGCCCGAGCCGGCGCTTCGTATCCGCCTCGAAGGTGAGATCGCGCAGCAGGCTGATCTGCTCATCGCCTCGACCGCCGATGAAGGCGGCGAGCTCATCAACTCGTACGGTGCTGCTTCAGATCGGGTCTTTGTCGTGCCTCCGGGAGTGGACCTGACCACCTTCCGGCCGCTGGACCGCGCCGAGGCGCGCCGGACGATCGGTTACGGGGCTGGGCCGCTGCTCCTGTTTGTCGGCAGGCTCGAGCGCCTGAAGGGGGTTGAGATCGCCATTCGTGCGCTGGCTCTGCTCAACGACAGAGAGCACACCGATCTCCGCATGCTGGTCATTGGAGAGGACAGTCGTGACGGCGACGAGAGTGAGAAGGAACGTCTGAAAGCACTCGCATCCGCGTTGGGCGTTCGAGACCGCATCGACTTCCTCGGTTCGGTCGCTCATCACGAACTGCCGCATTTCTACTCCGCGGCCGACGTGTGCGTAATGCCGTCGTACAGCGAATCGTTCGGACTGGTCGCACTCGAGGCGCAGGCATGCAGCTGCCCGGTCGTCGCGTCAGACGTGCCTGGCCTACGCTCGGTGGTGCGTGACGATGTGAGCGGCTACCTCATCGAGGGCAACGATCCGGCTGCTTACGCGGAACGTATCGGGCGCCTGCTCGCCGATCCGGACAAAGCCCAGCAGATGGGGCGCCGGGGCAGCCTGCTGGCGCAGAGATTCTCATGGGGCCGAACCGCTGACTCGCTGGAGAAGCTGTTCGACGAGCTGATCGACCGGGGTCAGGCGCGCGATCATTTGAATGCCGGTCGCGGTTAAGCCCGCGTCCAGTTGAATGCCGGACGCGGTCATGCCCGCGTCCATATAGGCGCTTCGCAGGAGTAGGGGAAAGACTCCGCGTCGAATCGCGTCAGCGCTGTGGGCCGGGTGCCATCCGCGTTCATGATCCAGATCTGATTCCCGCTCAGGAAAGCCAGCTGGTGGCCGTCGGGTGAGGGGACGGGATCATTGACGTCGACGGCCGCGCCGTTGGGCATCCCCAGCGATGGCGTCAGCGACGCGGGCGGCGCGATCACGCTGAGAAGAAACGCCTTTCGCATGGGACCGCGTGAAGTCTGAATGCCGGCCGCGAACACGATGTGCACCGAATCGGGGAGCCAGGATGGGCGGCCGATGTCACCACTGGCGACCGTGGTGGTGGTCGCCGTGCCCGTGAGGTTTCGCACGCGAAGGGTCATCGCACCGGCTTCATGTCTGAGATATGCGATTCGATTCCCCGCGGGCGCCCAGCTCACAGCGCTGACTGCGGCGGACTCAGACGCGAGCTGATAGCTGGCGCGAAGGGCAACGTCGTATCCCCAGATGATGCTGGTCGCTCCGACCGACTGCACGTATGCGACTCGCTGGCCACCTCGAGCAACCACCGCCTGCGTCACATTGGCGGCGACGACGTCGTCGGAGCCTTCGGGCGAGAACCGGTGCAGCATCCCTTCACGGTCGATGAACACATAGCCAAGGCCGAAGGCCAGGGGGGCGGCCCACGCTGCGCTGAAAGCAAGGCGCTGCGAGCCTGCGCCCGGCGTGAACATCGACCAGTCGGAGCCGGCAGTCTGGATCAGAAGACGCATGCCGTCCGGCGACCAGGTGAACGACTCCACCGTTTCGTCGACGAGGTGGCGCGGGAAACCAGCCTCGTTGACGATCCAGACCCCAGTTGCAGTGCCATCGGTGCGGCGGGCGGCGAAGGCAACCCAACCGCGCAGCTGACGTATCGGCCCGGTTGTGAAAGCAACGCTCCTGTCGCGATCGAGTCGATTGCCGTCGGCGTCGCGCGCGGCGGTGTTGATGTTCAGGGCGTACGTCTTCGCCGGGTCGAGGAGCGAGTCGGGCGCAACGATCACGCGCCGTGAATCTGTCGGGTCGAGCCGGACCCCGAAAGCTACTGGGGGCGAGATCGAGATCGCGCCGGCGAGGCTCGCTGCGTCCATGTCGCGCGAGAACTCGAGCCGCAAATACGAAGCCGGATCAACGCCGGTCTCGTTGTTCGCAGGAGTGGTGGCGGCCAGGGTCGGGGGGCCTTCGGTGACAAAGGACCAATGGTGGCGCAGCGCGTAGGCGTTGCCCGCGTAATCCGTGTATCCGGCCTCGAGGACGACCTCGTAAGTCGTGTTCGGCGCGAGCGTCGCATGCTCGTAGAGCAGCTGGTGGCCGCTCACCCACCGCACGCTTGCCTGCGTCGCCGGCACGAGCGACAGGCGGCCCTCAACCGAGTCCTTGTCAACATCGTGGTCGAATGTGATTCGAATTGGGGCGGCGGTGGACACGTCCTTCGCGCCGCGCTCGGGTGAGTAGTCGACGATCTGTGGTGGGTTCCCTCCGCATGACGCCAGCGCACTCCAGACCAGGAGCGCGGCGACGATCGCCCCCTGCCTCACGCCGCCCAGCCTACCGGTCCCTAGGCGATTTCTAGAGATGTGACTTGAGACGGGCCCTCATCTCCTGCGCCAGCTGCTCGAGGCGCGAGGAGTCGACGAACAGGAGTGAGATGCTCGGAACCTGGTCGATCGCGGCCTCGATGCCCGCGAGCGAAGGGTCCGCACCTCCCAGGATGTCCTTCACCTTCCTGGCGCGGTTGCCCAATGAGTCTTCCGCCATCGCCTGCAGCTCGGCCACGATCGAGGCCCAGTCGAGCTGCGGTCCGGAAGGAACCGGAGGCGCGGTCGGGGCGACCGTGGAAGGCTGCGTCGGGGGCGAGGGGTAGGTCGGATATGTGGCCGTAGCCGCCACGGGTGGCGGAGGCGGAGGCACCGGGATCGACTGCGGCGTGAGAGCCGCGAACTGCTGAGTCGGCGGTGGCGGGGGTGGGGGCGGCGAAGCCATAGGCGGTGGCGGCGAGGCAATAGAGGGGGCAGGCGGTGGCGGTGCTGGATTCGACCGCGCGGCTCTCTGGCCCGCGACGATCTCATCCACATCCAGCGGAGGATGCGTGGTCGTGTCGGCAGATTTGACCTCGATCATCGCGTTGGGGTCGTCGCACAACGCGAGAGCGCGGTCGGGCTTGTCGGAGATGTCGCGAGACTCGCTCGTGTAAGCACCGGCAAGCTCACCGTCGGCGAGGATGATGACGCCGGTGCCGGCGCCGGCTCGAATCATCACGCTGCCTTTGAGTTTGCGGTCGCTCAAGAACTTGAGAAGCGCCTTCATGTCGACCCATGCCGCGTAGAGCTCCGTGTACATTGGCTTGGAGACCGTGAGCTCGTAGAGCCCATCGATCAGCTCCGGCGACAGGCCGACGACGTCGAGCACGCCGTGGCCATTGGTCACGTCCTCGTTGAACTGCTGTAGCGCCTGCTTGCCGAGAATCAGGCCTCCGGGGTCGGTGGCTCCGTCATACATGCACTCGAGCGCAGAGCCTTCGCGGAACAGGATCAGCCCCGATGCATCGTCCGTGAGCAGTCGGACGTAGCCGGTATAACCCTCCTTCTCGAGCGTTGTGATCAGGCGCGGAAAGTCGACGAATGAAGTCTTGAGCGAGTCATAGATGACCTGGCCCGCCGGAACGGGAATCGGTTCGCGCCCGTGCTTCGGCTGCGGCCGGTGCTTCACGCCGCGCCTCGGCTGCGGTGCTTCCACTTTCTTCTCCGGCTCAGCATGCTCTCGGCGTTCCGCGTGCGGCTCGGCGTTGGTGCCGGCGCGCGGTGCTTCCACAGGCTGTGCCCGCGGCGCGGACTCGGCGGCGTGAACAAGGTCCTGGATGCCCGCCTTGACCGTCTCGTCGGCCGGCAGTTTGGCCTTGGCATCGAACTCGAACTCACCCTTGCTCCAGTGGAGCGCGTTGATGACGGCGTCGTCGCCGGCCTTTCCGTCACCTTCCGCATGGAAGAGGTGGCCGAAGAGGAAGTACAGAGATGTTGATTCGCCGGAACCATTCCTGAGGGTAAGGGTACCGGTCGATCGCTCACCCTGAGCGGCCTCCAGGAGTGAGCGAAGAGGTGTGTCGGCGAGTGTGCCGTGTGACTGCAACAGCCATCTCCTGAGATCGGGCGGGCGCCGATCGTTGGACTAAGAGAAGTTAGTATAGATATCGAGATCAGATCTGCGCGCCCGGAGCCGCCTGAACTCCCCCTCTCGCCCAGGCCTCTGCCTTCGCGCCTGCTTCTCATCCGCCACGGCCAATCGACGTGGAATCACGAGCACCGAATTCAAGGCCAGCTCGATCCGCCGTTGTCTGATGAAGGCCGCCGCCAGGCACAGCGGCTAGGTCAGCGCCTTGCCGGCAAGCGCTTCGTGGGCTTTTATTCGAGCGACCTGGTCCGTGCGCTGGAGACTGCGACGCACATCGGACAGTCCGTTGGCGTGCAGCCGGTGCCCACGGCCGGGCTCCGAGAAATTTACCTCGGCGAATGGGAAGGCCTGAACACAGAGGAGCTTGCCCGGCGTTATCCGGAAGCCTGGGCGAGCTGGAGCGAAGAGCCGAGCTGGGACGTGGTCCCGGGCGGTGAAGGTGCTGGCCCGTTCGAGGCCAGAGTCTCGGAGGCGCTGGACACGATTCTCGCGCGGCATCACAGCGGTGACGTCCTGGTCGTCACGCACGGCGGTGTGATCCAGGTCGCGCTGCACCGCGTCGTCGGGCGACCAAATCACGGCCTGTTTCCTTTTCGCATCCAGAACGCATCCATCTCGGTGATCGAGAAACGCAACGGCCGCTTCGTGGTCGGCGGCGTGAACGACGTCGGCCATCTCGACTCTCGCGAGGCGGCACCCGAATGACGGGCGAATCCGACACCTGGGACAAAGAGTTGAGTGAGCAGGCCTCGCCCGCTCCCATCCTGCAGTCATGGGCGTGGGGGGAGGTCCAATCGAAAGCGGGATGGACCGTCGAGCGCGTGGGTCTGGGTGGGGGCGCGATGGCAAGCGTGCAGCTTCGCGGCGTTGGTCCAGTGCGCGAGGCGTATGTGCCCAGGGGGCCGGTGCCGGCAACCGCCGCCGCCATCGATGCGCTGATCGACTGGTCGCGCTCAGCGAAGGTGGCACGCCTCACCGTGGAGCCGGAGACTGGCCCTGCTTTCACCGACGCCCTCAAGGAGCGGGGTTTTGCGCCGGCCAGCCCTACGCAGCCGCAGCACACACGAATCATTTCTCTCCGCCCAGCGCTGGAGATGCTCGCCGGCTTCAAGCACGGCCGCCGCTACAACATCCGCACCGGCGAGCGTCGCGGCGTGGTGGTCGAAGAGGGCAAAGACGCCGGCGAACTGGCTCGCCAGTCGGCGGCGGTCGAACGCCGGGAGATGATCAACCTGCCCGTCAGGGGCTACTACCAGCTGCTCCTCGACGAGCTGCCGTGGTGCCGAACGTTCGTGGCCCGCCATCCTGAGACCCGCGAAGCCCTCGCTGCGGTGCTGGTCGCGCGACACGCGGGGCGCGCGTATCACTTCTTCGCGGGGCGCAGCGGCTCGCACCCCGAGCTGATGGCCAACGACCTCGCCTGGTGGGCCGCGATCCGAGCTGCGGCCGAGGCCGGCGACAGGGATTACGACCTGTGGGGTGTCCCGCCACCGGGATCTGGGCCCGAGCATCCGTGGCATGGCCTCGGTTTCTTCAAAGCCGAGTTCGGCGGGGCCGAGGTCACGTACGCCGGCGCGTGGCAGATCGACCTGTCGAAGGCCGGCGCCGCGTTGATCGGCCTCGAGCGGAAAGCGCGCAACCGCATTCGGGGCCTGAAGCGCAACATTTCCTAACAATCGTTCTCATCTGTTAGTATCTTGTTGATGGCACAGCTGCAGGACGGCGCGCGCAAGGTGCTCCTCGTCGATCCGGACGCGGCGTCGCGCCGCGACGTGCGGTCCGCGTGCGCCCAGGACGGCTACCTGGTGTTGGAGGCGGACACGGGCGCAGAGGGTCTCCGCCAGCTAGAGTCCGCGCGCCCGAGCCTGGTGCTGCTCGAGGTGGCGCTGCCGGATGCGTCCGGCTTTGACGTCTGTCGTGAGCTGCGCAAGAAGGACACCGCGACGCCAGTGATCATGATGAGCTCGCGCTCCGACGAGATCGATGCGGTCGTCGCGCTGGAGATTGGAGCTGACGACTACGTGGTCAAGCCCCTTCGACTGCGCGAGCTGGCTGCGCGAATTGCGGCCCACCTGCGGCGTACGCGGTTGGAGTCAGCCGACTCCACGCGCAACCGCATGGAGTTCCGTGACCTCCTCATCGATGTCAACGAGCGCCGGATCTACAAATCCGGCGAGGAGGTGGAGCTCACCCACACCGAGTTCGACCTTCTGACGTTCCTGGCCAGCAACGCCGGCAAGGTGTTGAGCCGGGAGAAGATCCTCAACTCCATCTGGGGTTATGAGTACCCGATCGAGACGCGAGTCATCGACGTCCACATTCGGAACCTGCGCCGCAAGATCGAGAGCCAGCCGTCGCGGCCGTACTACATCCTGGCCGTGCCCGGTATCGGCTACCGCTTCACCAACGCCCGTCCCGCCTGATCTAAGCAGCCCACCCCGATCGGGCTAAAACCCGTCTGTGTGCGCACTCGCGGGTTTCACGCCGGGTTCGAAACCGCGTGTGCATGCACTCGCGGGTTATCGGGGATTTTGACTCCCAGCTCCGCAAGCGACGCGACGACAAACGGCCGCTCGGCAATCCGCGGATGGGGGATCGTGAGGCCCTTCTCAGCGACGCGAGCGTCGCCAAACAGCAGGATGTCGACGTCGATGACGCGTGGGCCCCAGCGTCGTGTGTGCGAACGCCCGCCCTCCCTCTCCACGGCTTTGGCCACCGCGAGAAGCTCGCGCGCCGTGCGGCTCCATTCGAACTCAACGACCTGGTTCAAGAACCGCGGCTGGTCAACTACACCCCACGGTTCCGTTTCGATGACGCGACTTTGACGCAAAATGCGCACGCCGTTTTGACGCAGGCGGCGACGCGCCGCGCTGAGGTTGCGAGCACGTGTGCCGAGGTTCGAGCCGAGACCGATGTAGCCGCGCGTCACCGCATCCGATCCGCGACTCGGACCACCCGCGTCATGGCGAGAACGTCGTGGACCCTGACGACATCGGCGCCACGCAGCACCGCGGCTGTAACGGTGGCCGAGGTGCCTTCCAGCCGGTCGGACGGCGGGAGGTCGATCGCCTTGCCGATGAACGACTTGCGTGAGGTGCCGATGAGGATCGGCTGGTCGAGCTCGCGCAGCTCCGCGAGCCGGCGCATCACCTCCCAGTTCTGGTCGGCGGTCTTGCCGAAGCCTATGCCGGGATCGATGAGGATCCGCTCTCGCGGAACGCCGGCCTTCAACGCGCTGGCGACCGAGGCGCGCAGAAAGCGTTTGACCTCGGCCATGAGATCGCCGCTGTACTCCGTCCCGTCCTGGTTGTGCATCACGACCAGCGCGCAGCCTGCGCGTGCGGCGAGGTCGGCGAGCGCGGGCGATCGGGTCAGTCCCCAGATGTCGTTGACGATCATCGCCCCAACCGCGACTGCGGCCTCGGCGACCTCTAACTTGTATGAATCGATGGACACAGGGACGCCTGACTGTCGCGCGAGCCGGCGCACCACGTCTTCTGTGCGGCGGATCTCCTCGTCGGCCGTGACCGGCACGTGCCCGGGGCGGGTCGACTCGCCGCCGACGTCCAGGAGATCCGCGCCCTCCTGCACCATGCGCAGACCTTGAACGACCGCGGCTTCATGATCTGATCCCAATCCATCGCCGCTGAACGAGTCGGGGGTCACGTTCACGATGCCCATCACGTAGGTGCGGGCGCCCCACTCGAATTTGCGCCCTCCGATGTCGGCGATCATGCCGCGATTATGCTGCGATCAGGAGATGTGCCAGGGATGAAGCTCGCGGATCTTGCTCGCGGCGTGCCCGATTCCGCGCTCGAGGGCGGCGGCGACGTCGAGGTGACCGGAATCACCATCGACTCGCGTCGCGTCAAGCCGGGAGACCTTTTCGTGGCGGTCGTGGGGCTGCATCAGGACGGCCACGCGTTCGTGGGTGACGCCGTGCGCCAGGGTGCAGTCGCCGTCGCTGTGGAGCGCGAGGTCACGGTGCCGCAGGGAACGCCCGTCGTCAGGGTGCCATCGACGCGCACCGGCGTCGGCGATCTTGCCGCGGAGCTCTACGGCCGCCCGTCGCGCAAGCTTCTCGTGGCCGGAATCACCGGCACCGACGGCAAGACCACGACGACCCACATGGCCGAGCACGTTCTCCACGCGAGCGGGATCGTTGCGGGCGCCATGAGCACGGTCGCCTTCTCGGTGCGAGGCAAGGAAACCGACAACGTCAGCGGCCAGACCACGACCGAGGCGCCCCAGGTTCAGGAGTGGCTGCAGCGCATGGTCGAAGCCGGCGTTTCCTGCGCGGTCATAGAGACGACCTCGCATGCGCTCGTGCAGGAGCGCGTCCACGCCGTCGACTTCGACGTGGCGGCGTTTACCAACGTCGGCCATGACCATCTCGACTACCACCCCACGTGGGACGAGTACCTGGAGGCCAAGGCTCGCCTCATCGACCTCGCAGCGAGCGGCGCGGACAAAGGCATCGAGAAGACGGCCGTCCTCAATCGAGATGACCTGAGCTACGAGAGGCTTTCGCGGCGCTCGATCGCCCGCCGCTGGTCGTATGGCCTGACGACCGCCGCCGACCTGCATCCGCTGGAGCTCTCGATGACTGCCTCGGGCGCGAGGTTCCGGATGAAGACGCCGCATGGCGAGACAGAGGTCGTGCTGGCGGTTCCCGCCCGCTTCAACGTCTACAACGCGCTCTGTGCGGCCGGCGTGTGTCTCGCCGTCGGCGTGCCTGTCGAGGAGATCGGCCATGGCCTGGCGGCATTCCAAGGCGTGCGCGGCCGTCTGGAGCGCGTTGACCTCGGGCAGGACTTCAGCGTCTTCATCGACTTCGCGCATTCCGCCGGAGCACTGGCAAGCGCACTCGCCGAGCTGCGGCCTTTCACGCGGGGCCGCCTGATCGCGGTGTTCGGCTCGACCGCGCGTTCAAACCACGACCGGCCTGGCATGGGCAGAGCTGCTGCGGACTTCGCCGACTTTTTCGTCATCACCACCGACGATCCGCTGGCCGAGGACCCGGTGGAGATCGCCAGGGAAGTGCAGTCTGGCGCGGCGGGTCGGGCGGCCGGGCGCGACTACGAGATCGTGATCGACCGGCGTGCGGCGATCAGGAGAGCGATCGAGATCGCGCGCCCCGGCGATTGCGTGCTGCTCGCGGGCAAGGGCCATGAGCGCACGATGCGGATGGCTGAGGGCGCCGAGCCTTGGGACGAGCGGGCTGAGGCGGAGGCCGCGATCAGGGAGAAGGCCGGCTAGAACCCGCCGCCGACCATGCGCACGATCTCTAGCGTGTCGCCGTCCTTCAGCGTGGTGTTCTCGTATTCAGCCCGCTCGATGATCGTTCCGTTGTGCTCGACCGCCACCGCGCGCGCTTTCACGCCCAGCTGCTCCAGGTAGGCGAGCAGCGGCGTTGGTCGATCGAGCTCCACCCGCTTGCCGTTGACCTGAAGGGCGATCATTCAAAGAACCTGATCGCGGCGTAGCCCGCAGCTCCTGCCGCGTGGCAGGCCTCGATGCGCTCCGCGGTCACTCCGCCGATGGCGATGACGGGGATCCGCAGCGCAGCGGCGACCGCTGCAAGTGCGTCGATGCCGGCCGGCGGGGATTCGGTGTGGCTCGGGCTGGACCAGACCGGACCGAAGATCACGTAGTCCGCACCTTGCTCCTGCGCGTGCACCGCTCCTTCGAGGGAGTGGACCGACCGCCCGATCAAACGGCTGCCCAGCAGTGCTCTTGCGGCGGCGACCGTCACGTCCCTCTCGGGCAAATTCACGCCCGCGGCACCGGACACCAGCGCGACGTCGCAGCGTGAGCTCACGACCACCGGCACCGCCGACTTCGCGACGAGCTCGGTCGCTTCCCGCTCCAGCGCCCTCGCGGAGAGCCCCGGAGCGCGCAGCTGCAGGATCGTGGCCCTGCTCGCAGCCCGCAGTCCGGCCGCGGCGCTGTTGACGATCGCCATGGCAACGGGCGTTACGAGGGCGGTCGCGAGATGCCCTCGGTGGGTGAGCTGGCGCTCGCCTGCGGGCGCTTCGGGATCCTGCCGGCGAGAAACGCTTTGCGTCCGGCCTCGACTCCCTCTTTGATCGCGTCTGCCATGAGCGCAGGGTCACGCGCGAGGGCGACCGCGGTGTTGACGAGGACGGCATCCGCGCCTAGCTCCATGGCGAGCGCGGCATCGGATGGCGCGCCGATTCCCGCATCGACGACAACTGGCACCTGGGCCTCCTCGATGATGATTCGAATCTGATCGAGCGTCTGGAGCCCCTGGCCGGAGCCGATGGGCGAGCCAAGCGGCATCACGGTCACCGTTCCGAGCTGCTCGAGCTTCTTGGCGAGCACCGGGTCGGCGTTGATGTAGGGCAGAACCTTGAAGCCTTCGTCAACCAGCGTCCGCGCCGCCCGCAGCGTGTCTTCGGGATCGGGGAACAGGTAGCGAGGGTCGGGGATCACCTCGAGCTTGATCCAGTCGGACAGGCCCATCGATCGCGCGAGGCGGGCGATGCGCACCGCCTCGTCGGCGGTTCGGCAGCCGGCGGTGTTCGGCAAGATGCGGTAGCGCTTCCAGTCGATGACGTCGAGGATGGTCTTCTTGTGCGGGTCGTCGAGGTCGAGCCGACGCAAAGCCACGGTCACGAGCTCGCACCCGGATGCTTCCAGCGCGGCGAGCATCGCCTCGTCGCTCGGGTACTTGCCGGTGCCGAGGAACAGGCGCGAGCGAAGCTCAACGCCGGCGATCACAAAGGGGTCGCGGACCGACACGGTCTGCATGAACCCAGCTTACGTGCTAAGGCTGGCTACCGGTTCGCGGCAGCTCCCCTCCGGCCCGCGCCTTCGGCGGGGGCCACCTCCCCACATGGTGGGGAGGCTAGTGCAGGTCCCCACCGGCCCGCGCCTTCGGCGGGGGCCACCTCCCCACATGGTGGGAGGCCAGTGCAGCTCCCCTCCGGCCCGCGCCTTCGGCGGGGGCCTCCTCCCAATGGTGGGGAGGCCAGGGGGGCCTAGGGCAGGTCCTGCTGCGCGATCAGGGCCTGGTCGCGCGAGTAAGTCAGGCGCTTGACCGCCGCCTCGACCGGCAGCCACACCAGCTTGTCGACCTCGATCCCGGGACGGAATCGCCCGCCCTTGGCCAGCATCGAC
>DASXTG010000077.1:0-13483 GCA_036505515.1 Candidatus Dormiibacterota bacterium
TTCCCGTGGCCGATCGTCAAGAAGGCCGCCGAGGTGGGGCTCTACGGCGTCGACTTCCTGCAGCAGACGTACGCCGACACCACCGGGATCATGCCCGCGCTGGTGGCCGAGGAGCTGACCTGGGGCTGCGCCGGCATCGCCCTCGCCATCCAGGGCACGGGCCTGCCGATCGCGGCCATCTTCTCGCAGGGCACGCCAGAGCAGATCGCGACCTGGATCCCGGCCTGCTTCGGCACCGTCGAGAAACCCGCGCTGGGCGCGTTCGCCGTCACTGAGCCTGAGGCGGGGTCTGATGTTTCGTCGATGAAGACACGCGCGGTGCGCCACAACGGCGATTGGGTTATCAACGGCCAGAAGATCTTCATCACCAACGGCGGCATCGCCGACGTCCATGTGGTGGTGGCAGCGGTCGAGCCCGAGCTGGGCACGCGCGGGCAGGCGAGCTTCGTCGTTCCGCCCGGCACCAAGGGCCTGCGCCAGGGCAAGAAGGAAAAGAAGATGGGCATCCGCGCCTCGCATACCGCCGAGGTGCTGCTGGAGGACTGCACCGTGCCGCTGGAGAACGTGCTCGGCGGCATGGAAAAGCTCGAGGCCAGGCTGGCGCGGGCGCGTGAGGGGACGCACCAGCGCTCGTCGGTGGCGCTGAAGACGTTCGAGCTGTCCCGGCCCATCGTTGGCGCCCAGGCGCTCGGCATCGCGCGCGCCGCCTTCGAGTTTGCCCTGCAGTACGCGAAAGAGCGCAAGCAGTTCGGCAAGACGCTGATCGAGAACGAGGCGATCGCGTTCATGCTCGCCGACATGGCGACGGAGATCGAGGCCACGCGCGCCCTGATCTGGCATGCGCTGTGGCAAGGCCGCAACGGGGGAGAGTTCAAGAAGGCCGAGGGGTCGATGGCGAAGCTCAAGGCCGGCGAGGTGGCGGTCAAGGTCACCGAGCAGGCGATCCAGATCTGCGGCGGCTACGGCTACATCCGGGATTTCCCGGTCGAGAAGTGGCACCGCGACGCCAAGATCTACACCCTGTTCGAAGGTACGAGCGAGATCCAGCGCCTGGTCATCTCCCGCGCCTTGGCCAGGGATTAGACATGGCGGTCGCCGCGCCGCCGGGCACCCAGCAGCGTAAGGACGCCCGTGTGGGACGACGCCGGGAGCGCATCGCTGAGGCCGCGCTCGTCCTGTTCGCGACGCGCGGCTACAACGTCACTTCCGTGGAGGAGATCGTCGCCCGCGCGAAAGCTTCCAAGTCCGCCTTCTATGAGTTCTTCACGTCGAAGGAGGATTGCTTCCGCGAGCTGCTGAGCGCGGAAGGCGGCGCGCTCATCCACGAGGTGCTGACCGAGGCGGCGACCGGCCACAACCACCGCGAGCGGCTGCGCCTCGGCATCTTGCGATTCGTGCACTCGTGCTTTGAGCGGTCGGCGGTGGCGCGGCTCTTGATAGTGGAGTCGGTCGGGCTGTCGGCGGGCGTCGACCAGGTTCGGCACGATCTCCAGGCGCGATTCGCCGGCGCGGTCGCGGAGGAGGTCCGACATGCTCTGCTCCACGATCCTTTCTATGCGGACAAGGATCCAGTCGTGTTCGGCCGCGCCGTCGTCGGTGCGGTCAACGAGGCGGTCGGCTATTTCCTGACCCATCCCGGGGTCGATCCCGACTCGCTGGCCGACAGCCTGTGCCGCATCTTCGCGCCGTCCTAGACGCCCAGTAGCCGCAGAGCGAGCAGCACGAGCGCGACCATGATCAGCATCGCACCGGCGACCTGCTCTGATCGCTCGCGTACTTCTTCACCAAGGCGAGCGCCAACTCGCAAGCCCACCTGTGCAGCGATGAACGCCTGGATCGCGATCCAGATCACGACCAGCAGGATGGACAGGCCGAGCAGGCCTGCGCTCAATCCGATGGTCAGCTCGTCGACGCTGATGCTCAGGCCGAGATCGAGGATCGCGAGCCCACGCGCATGAGCCAGGAGGCGTAGCCGCCGGCCCTCGCCATCCGCGTCTCTGCCCGGTCGAAGGAGGAGCACGCCGGCGACCACGAGGAAGGCGATCCCGCCGTAGCCCGCCCAGGCGCCGAGGAACGAGCCGGCGGCGCGGCCGATAAGCACGCCCAGAATGGGCATCCCGGCCTCGAAGGCCGTGAAGACCAGGGTGACCCTGAGACGGTCGCGCCTTTCCAGGCCGGCCATGCCCAAGGCGGCGGCGAGCGCAAAGGTGTCCAGCGCCAGCGGCACGAGAAGGCCCGCGGTGACGAGCAGCTCCTTCATCCTCCCAGGAGTGTCCTCCGGGCTCGGAACGCTTGCACTTCGAACGTCCGTTCGGGTATGATGATCGCGAACATGCGTACGCTGAGCACCCAGGTGCGGCTGCGGCGGCTGGAACGCGCCTTTGGGGAGGCGTTGCTGCGGCTCGCCGATCCCTTCCAGAGGGTCGGCGCCGGGACCGTCGTGGATCGCCTGCAGGGCCTGGTCGAAGAGGTCCGCGAGTCCTGGCAGCGGGAGGCCCTGGCCGGGCGTCCCGGCGAAGCGCTGGACCGCTTCGTCCTGGATTCGGTGCGCACGCTCGAGCTGGCGGTGGCCGGCGTGGCCCAGGAGGGCTCCGATCTAGAGCTGCTGCGCCAGGACTTCGAAGGGGCGGCCCAGCCGCTTGAAGTCTTCCTGCGCGGGCTGGACACCGAGCCGGCCCTGGAGCGCTCGGCCTAGGCTCACGTGTCCGAGGAGCACAAGGAAACCGACTGGGCCTACGCGGCCGGCCTCGTCGACGGCGAAGGCTGCATCGCCATCGTCCGGAGCTTCGTGGCCCAGCGGGCCAAGTACCAGTACGGAGTTGCGGTCGTCGTAGCCAACCGTGAACGAAAACGTCTTGGAGTGGCTGCGGCAACTGTGGGGCGGGTCAGTAAGCGTTGAGCCTTCGCGCATCAATGCTTTCTTTAACGGCGATTATCAGCATCATCTGGTCACGCTGGAGCTTGCCTTAGGCACCCCTTCCCGACCGGATTAGAGGCCGGCCTTCACCAGCTGCTCGCGGGTGACGCGGCCTTCGGCCACGATCTGGTCGTCGACCAGGACGACGGGGACGCGGAAGTCGTAGAGGCGGTGCAGCTCGTCGTCGGCGTCAACGTCGGCCAGGTCGGGCGAAACGCCGAGCTCGGTGAGAAGCGCCAGGGCCTGGTCGCAGAGGTGGCAGCCCCGGCGGGTTACCAGCACAACACGCACCTTGTGGAGCCTACAGGAGCCCGCAGAGCGAACCTAGGCCGGCATGCGCAGAGTCTCCCCTACCTCGATCAGCGGCCCCTGGAGGCCGTTGAGGCGCTCGATCTCGTCCACCCGAGCGCGCACGTCATCGCCGGGGTAGCGGCTCGAGGCGATCGACCACAGCGTGTCGCCCGGCTCCACGACCACGGTCGCCTCGGCCTGGACGTCGCCCAGCGCCACCCATGCCAGCCCTAGGCAGGCGCCGAGCAGCAGGATGATCACCCCCAGCCAGCGGCCGATATACCGCCAGGGTTGGTCCGGGCGAGTCGAGCGGTTGGCGCGAGTCGCGTAGCCGGCGGCGTACATGTGTTCGGGGACGATAGCGAACGGGCGTTCGGATGTCAAGGGCATCGAACAAAGGTTTGCACTGGGGCCGCTTTGCTGCTAGCATGGCTCTCAGCGTCGCAGCTCACGACTCTAGAAATGAACCCTGGAGAACGAAAAATTGACCAATCAACTCACTGAGCGGCAGTCCAAGATCCTCGAATTCATCCGCTACGTCACGCGCCACCGAAACTATCCGCCCAGCGTCCGTGAGATCGGCGAAGCGGTCGGCCTGAGCTCGAGCTCGACCGTCCACAACCACCTCAACCAGCTCGAGCGTCGCGGCCTCATCCGGCGCGACCCCAGCAAGTCCCGCACCGTGCAGCTTGTCGAGGACGCCGCGCTTGACAATCAGCGCCGCAACGCGGTCTCGGTGCCCGTTGTCGGCAACGTCGCCGCAGGCGCACCCATCCTCGCCGAGCAGAACATCGAAGACCACGTGCTCCTCTCGCATGAGCTGGCCCAGGAGGGCTTCTTCCTCCTGCGGGTTCGTGGCGAGAGCATGATCAACGCAGGCATCTTCGACGGCGACCTGGTCCTGGTCCGGCCGCAGTCGGAGGCGCCCAACGGCGCCATCGTCGTCGCGCTGGTCGACGGGGACGCGACGGTCAAGCGATTCGAGCGCGGCAACGGCCACGTCAAGCTGATCGCCGAGAACCCCGCGTATGAACCGATCGTGACCACCAATGTCAGCCTGGTCGGCATCGTCCGCGGCGTGATCAGGCTCTTCCGATAAGCGATCAGCCTCGTCCGTTGATCGAGTAAGGCTCGAACCGGCGCGCGGCGTGCCGCGGCACCCATGCCCAGGCCTTCGTGCCGCCCTCGACGTACTCGGTGCGTTCCACCCCACCGATTCGGCGTAGAGCCGCGAGAACGCCCTCGTCGCCGTACGGGACGAGGATTTCGAGCGTGACCACTTCGCCGCGGCTCGAGCTGTCCATGACCGCCAGCAACTCCGGAAACCCGGCCTGGTTGATCGCCGAAATTGGCACTGCGCCGGGGTAGCGGGTCGCCAGCGAGCTGACCGCACGGCGCCGCGCCGCCGGCCCCAGCAGGTCCACTTTGTTGAGGGCCACGACGCGTGGCTTGGCGGCGGCGCCCAGTTCGCTGAGCACCTTCTCCACCGTCTCGGCTTGCTCATCCACGGCGGGTGAGCTGACATCGAGCACCTGCACGATCAGGTCGGCCTCGGTCACCTCTTCGAGGGTGGCGCGAAAGGCGGCGACGAGGTCGGTGGGCAGCTTCTGGATGAAGCCGACCGTGTCGGTCAGGAGCAGCTCGCGTCCGGTCGGCAGCTCGACGCGACGCGTGGTGGGGTCGAGGGTGGCGAACAAGCGCTGCTCGGCGCGCACGCGCGCCCCGGTCAGCGCATTCAGCAGCGTCGACTTGCCGGCGTTGGTGTAGCCGACGATGGCCGCAGTCTCCAGCTCCGCACGGCGGCGGCCCGTACGCTGCTGATGGCGCTGCGAGCGCACCTGCTCGATCTCGCGCTCGAGGTCGCGCATGCGCTTGCGGATGCGGCGGCGCTCGACCTCGATCTGCTGCTCACCGAATCCACCACGGGCCCCCACCCCACCTCGGCGGCCTCCGACCTGGCGGTCGTAGGCGTACGCGCCGATCAGACGCGGCAGCAGGTGGTGCAGCCGCGCGGCTTCGACCTGCAGCCTGCCCTCGTGGGTGCGCGCGTGCTGCGCGAAGATCTCCAGGATCACCTCGGTCCGATCGAGGACTCGCGTCTTCAGCTCACGCTCGAGGTTGCGCTGCTGTCGAGGGCTCAGGTCCTCGTTGCAGATCACGAGGTCAAAGCCGCCTTCCAGCTTCAGCTCGCGCAGCTCCTCGAGCTTGCCCATACCGATGAAGTGGGCGGGATCGACCTCGCTGCGACGCTGGATGTCAGAGCCGACAACCTGCGCGCCGGCGGTGCGGGTGAGGTCCGCCAGCTCAGACATCTGATCGCGCAGGAGCTCGGGCGTGCTTCCCGGCAGCTGCACCCCGACCAGGTAGGCCCGCTCGCGCGGCGGCTTGGTCGTGATCAGAGCCTGAGCCGCCTCAATCGGGTCATGGCTTCGTCCAGCCGCGCGTCCGGCGCCGTCACCGAGAGCCGGAAATACCCCTCGCCATGCGCGCCGAAGCCAACGCCGGGCGTGACGTTCACGCCCACCTGATCCAGCACGTGCCCCGCAAAACCGATCGAGTCATACCCCTTGGGCACCGGCGCCCACACATAGAAGGTCGCGCGCGGAGGCCTGATCGACCAGCCCAAAGCGTTCAGCGTATCGGCGACTCGGCGGTGGCGTCGCGCATAGACCTCGCAAGCGGCTTTCGTCTCTTCCTCTCCCCCATTCAACGCTTCGATGCCCGCCCATTGCACAGCCTGGAAGATGCCGGAGTCGATATTGGTCTTGAGCTGGCCGATCAGGGCGACCAGGTCCGCGCGCCCGCAAACCCAGCCAATCCGCCAGCCGGTCATGTTGTAGGTCTTGGACAGGGAGTGAAACTCGAGGCCGACCTCTTTCGAGCCCGGGATCTCGAGCAGGCTCAGCGGCCGGTAGCCGTCGAACGCGATCTCTGAATAGGGCGCGTCGTGGCACAGCACGATACCGTGGCGCTGGCAGAACTCGACCGCGTGCACCAGAAAATCCCGCTCGGCGACCGCGGCGGTCGGATTGTTCGGATAGTTCAACCACATGATTCGTGCGCGCTCTGCGATCTCGGCCGGGATCGCATTCAGGTCAGGCAGCCATTGGTTCTCCGCTGTCAGTGGCATCACATATGGATCGGCGCCGGCCATCACCGCCCCGGTCACGTAGACCGTGTAGCCGGGATCCGGGGCGAGCACCACGTCTCCGGGATCGACCAGCGCCAGGGGCACATGGCTGATGCCGTCCTTCGAGCCCAGCGTGGGCAGGACTTCGGTGGCCGGATCCAGGGTTACGCCAAAGCGGTCTCGATACCAGCCCGTGATCGCTTCGCGCAGCTCACCGAGACCGAAGTAAGAGGGGTAGCGGTGGTTGGACGGATCGGCCGCGGCCTCCTGCAGGACGCTCACGATCCTGGCCGGCGTCGGCAGGTCGGGATCGCCGATGCCGAGCGAGATGACGTCCACGCCCGCGCGCTTTTTCTCCTGCACCTTGCGGTCGATCTCCGCAAACAGGTACGGCGGGATGCGGCTCAATCTCTTCGCGCCCGAATGAATGGTGCGGCTCAGTTCGTCTCCCTCAAGTAATTGAGGATAGCGGGCAGCGGATCGGGCTCGATCGTGAACCAGCGCACGCGAGGGTCGCGCCTCCACCAGCGCAGCTGTCGGCGCGCGTAGCGGCGATTGGACTGCTCCATCGCCTGCGGCAGCTGATCAAGCGTCAGCTCGCCCTTGATGAATGCCAGGGCTTCCGCGTATCCAATGCCGGTCAGCACCGGCGCCGACTCTGGCACGCCGGCATCGAGGGCGGCCTCCGTCTCGGCGACCAGCCCCCGCTCAACCTGCTGCCGGCTCCGCTCACCAAGGCGCCTGTCGACCACGTCGAGGTTGGCTGTCAGACCGATGCGCATAGGCTTCCATCGCGGCGGGCTGCGCCTGCGCAGCCGGCGCAGCGGCGGCCCTGCTACCTCCAGCACCTCGATGGCGCGGATCAAGCGCACCGGATTGCGCAGGTCGACGCCGGGATCCGGATCGAGCCCCGTCAGCCTCTTGCGGAGCTGATCCAGATCCAGCTGCTCGAGCTCGGCCCGCAGGACCGCGTCAGGCGCCACGCCCGTGAGCGTGAAGCCGTCGCACAGGGCATCGACGTACAGCATGGTGCCGCCCTCGACGATCGGAACCCGCCCGCGTGACGCGATGTCATCGATAGCTGCGCTTGCCCCCGTGACATATTCGGCGGCGTTGAAGGTTCGCGCAGGATCGACGAAATCGATCATGTGATAGCGCGCACGGTGTCGCTGCTCGGGGCTGGGCTTGTTGGTGGCGATGTCGAGGCGTTGGTACACCTGCCGTGAGTCTGCGACCACGATCTCTCCACCGATTGCATCGGCGAGGTCCAGCGCGATCGCAGTCTTGCCGATGCCGGTAGGCCCGACGACCACGGGGACGACGAAGTCTCGGTTCAGTAGTTTCTGCGGAAGTGGCGCGTGAGCTCCTGCCACTCGATCACCAGGCTGGTCGGGCGCCCATGTGGGCATGTGACCGCATCGTCCGCGGCCTCGAGGTCGACGAGAAGCCTCCGCTGCTCGCTGTTGTCGAGCATGTCCCCGAACCGGACGGCCGAGTGGCACGCCAGCGCCGCCGCGGCCTTCTCGAGCGCGCCGTCGCCATGGCTCTCGCTCAAGGCGGCGAGCGTCTCCTGGACTGCGGCCGTGGCGCGACCGGCGGGCATCTCGACCGGCACTGCAGTGATGCGCAGGCTGCGGGGCCCGAACTCCTCGTATTCCAGGCCAAGCGCGGCCAGGTCCGCGCGGTGGTCGTTGGCGGCCGCCATCATCGCCGGCTCGACGTCGACAGCTTGCGGGATCAGCAGCGGCTGGCTCATGCCCAGACCGGTGCGCAGCCGATCCAGCAGCCGGTTGTAAAGCACACGTTCGTGGGCTGCATGCTGATCAATGAGGACAAGTCCCTGCGGGCCCTCCGCGACCAGGTACCCCGGTCCGACTTGCCCGATCGGCCGGGTCATGCCGATTTGTCCATCCCCACCCCGGAGGCGCCCGTCGGGCGCGTCCGGACCTCCCCGCATAGCGGGGAGGTGAAGTTTCAGCACGTCGTGTGCTCCCGGCTCGCTGACCGATGACATTGTCGGGCCCGCCTGCGCCGGCTGGTATCGGAAGGGCTCGCTCACGCCCAAGGCCGACCGCACCGCACGCTGCAGCGCCGCGAAGACCGCGCGCTCTTCCCGAAATCGGACCTCACGTTTTGCGGGGTGCACGTTGACATCGACAAGCGCGGGGTCGATGCCGACGTCGATAACGGCGACCGGGTGGCGGCCGCGCTCGAGCCGGCCCATATAGCACTCCTCGAGCGCATAGAGGAGCGCGCGCGCGGTGATGGGCCGGCTGTTCACAGCCAGGAAGATCGCGTCCCGGCTCCCGCGGCTGAGACGCGGCTGGGAGACCATGCCGCTGACGAGCGGCATGCCGACGATCTCCAGCATCTCGCCGGCGACCGCCGCGCCGTGAACCGCGGCGATGGCGCGCCGCCGATCGCCATCGCCCGAGCTGCTGACAGCGACGCGACCTTCGACGGTGAGCTGAAAACGCACATGCGGATGAACGACCGTGTAGGCGCTGACAACGTCTTTGATCGCGCCGACCTCGGTCGCATCCGACTTGAGGAACTTCAGCCTCGCCGGCACATTGACGAACAGGTCCCTCACCTCAATCGTCACGCCCGGCACACGCGGCCCCGAACCTTGCTCCATCACCTCTCCGGCGCGAATCCGAAGCCTGGTGCCGGCGCTCAAGCACTCGACATCCGCCACCGCCGCGATGCTCGCGAGTGCCTCGCCGCGAAATCCAAGACTCGCGATCGCATCGAGGTCTCCGATGCTGGTGACCTTGCTGGTGGCGTGGCGCATGAACGCCAGCGAGAGGTCTTCGGCGGGAATCCCGCTGCCGTCGTCGCTGACCCGGATCGAAGTTCTGCCCGCGCCGCGAACGTCGATGCTGATGCGACGGGCGTTGGCATCGAGCGCGTTCTCGACCAGCTCTTTCACCACCGACGCCGGCCGCTCGATCACCTCACCGGCGGCGATCGCGTCGGCGACTTCGGGCGGGAGCAGACGAATCGCGTTCACTGGTTGGTCGCTTTCGAGCGCAGCTCGTAGAGCTTCTGCAGCGCCTCGAGCGGGCTGAGGGTCTCGGGCTTCAGCTGGCCGATCTCCTCGCGCAGCGGATCGGGAGCCATCTCGATCGGCAGTCCAAGCTGGAGCTCTGGCGGCTCGAGCGGGCGCTGGCGCTCCAACTCGGCGAGCACCTGGCGCGCCCGCGCGATCACGCCCGACGGGAGACCGGCGAGTGCGGCGACGTGGATCCCATACGAGCGATCCGCGCCGCCGGGCACCACTCGGTGCAGGAAGCGCACTGTCTCGCCCTCTTCGAGCACCTCCACACGCTGATTGCGAACCCGTGGCAACCGCTCCGCAAGCGCGGTGAGCTCGTGATAGTGGGTGGCGAACAGCGTGCGGCAGCCCAGGCGCGGGGAATCGTGCAGATATTCGACCACGGCTTGCGCGATCGACACCCCGTCGTAGGTCGAAGTGCCCCTCCCCACCTCGTCCAGGATCACCAACGACGCCCGTGTGGCGTGGTTGAGGATGTTGGCGGTTTCGGTCATCTCGACCATGAATGTGGACATGCCGCCACCGATGTCGTCATGCGCGCCGACCCGCGTGAAGATCCGATCGACCAGACCCACGACCGCCCGCTCGGCCGGAACGAAGCTGCCGCACTGGGCAAGGAGCACGATGATCGCGGCCTGCCTCAGATACGTCGACTTGCCGGCCATGTTGGGGCCGGTGATGATCGCGATCTGCTCGGAGTCTGGGTCCAGGTCGAGGTCGTTGGCGACGAACCCACCGTCAGGGAGATGGTGCTCGACGAGTGGATGGCGGCCGCCCTTGATGCTCAGCCCCAGGCCGGCGTTGACCTCCGGGCGCCGCCAGCGCTCGCGAGCGGCAGCGATGGCAAGGCTGCGCAGCGCGTCGATGCCACCGATCGCCTGCGCGGTGGCCCGCAGGGGAGGCGCAAACTCCCCCACCTTCGCGCCCAGCTCGCGGACGATCTCGGCCTCGCGCGCGGCGATGCGCTCCTGGGCCGTGAGCACAATTGCTTCCTTCTCCTTCAGCTCGGGGGTCAGGTAGCGTTCGGCGCCCGTCAGGGTCTGCTTGCGAACGTAGTCCGCTGGGACAGCTCCAGCATTGGCGTGGCTGATCTCGATGTAGTAGCCGAACACCTTGTTGAATCCGACCCTCAGCGAGCGGATCCCGGAGCGCTGTCGCTCAGAAGCCTCGAGGCCTGCGATCCAATCTCGCGCGCTCCGTGACGCCTCGACGATGCCATCGAGCTCCTGGTCATATCCGGGCCGGACCGCACCGCCGTCGCGGACTTGAACCGGTGGGTCGTCGGCCAGCGCGCGTGCGAGCTCCGAAGCCAGCTCCGGCGCCGCGCCGATGTCAGCGGTGAGCTCTCGCAGCGCGAGCGCGGCGCACGCGCCGGCCGCCTCCTGGATCGCCGGAATTGCCTCCAGCGATCGACGCAGCACCACCAGGTCTCGCGCTCCGGCTTGCCCCTGGGCAGCGCGTGATACGAGCCGCTCCAGGTCACCCACCTCCCGCAGCGCAGCTGCCAGCCTGTCCTGAAGCTCGGGCGCGGCCGCCAGCTCATC
Organism: Candidatus Dormiibacterota bacterium; assembly: GCA_036505515.1. Lineage (GTDB taxonomy): Bacteria > Chloroflexota > Dormibacteria > Dormibacterales > Dormibacteraceae > DASXTG01. The sequence continues at coordinate 10,941 of DASXTG010000077.1, forward strand.
GACCGCTCCAAGCCGCAGCTCGATCGACTCGGCATCCCGCAAGGGGGCGCCCAGCCATGCTCGCAGCCGGCGCGCACCAATCGGCGTCCGCGTGTGGTCGATGAGCTTCGTGATCGCATCGAGCTCCAGGTTGCGAGCAGTCGCGGCGTCGAGCGGCATGGTGGCGTCCGGCGAGTAGGTGCGGACGTTCAGCATTCCCGGTCCGAGACGAGTCTGGTTCTGCTTGAGGTAGTCGAGGACGACGCCGGCCGCGCCGATCGCCATCGGAGCTTCACCGGCTCCGATTGAGGCCGGATATGCGATCCCGAGCAGGTCACGCAGCCGCTGCTGTCCGCGAATCGGGTCGAAGCGATACTCCTCGATCTGCGGCGGCGTCAGAAGCTCGGTTGGTGAGAGCCGCGCGAGCTCTGCCGGCAGCCGCTCGGCCGCGAGCTCGCACAGCAGCAGCTCGCCGGTCGAGACGTCACACGCGGCGAGGCCGGAGCTTGCGCCGCGAGTCCACGCCGCGACCAGGTAGTTGGACCGTGCCGGGTCGAGGTAGGCCTCTTCCACGACCGTCCCCGGCGTTAGCACCCGCGTGACGTCCCGCCGCACCACGCTCTTGGTGCTCTTCGCCTCAACCTGGTCGCAGATGACGACCTTGTGTCCCGCGCGCAGGAGCTTGCCGACGTAAGCCTGCCACGCGTGGTGAGGTACCCCGCACATCGGTGCGCGTCCGGCCTTGCCGAGGGGACGCGAGGTGAGGGTCACGCCCATGACCGGCGCGGCGACCACCGCGTCGTCGAAGAAGATCTCGTAGAAGTCGCCGAGCCGGAAGAGGAGGATGCCCTCGGGGTGCTGCTCCTTCGCCTCCCGGTACTGGCGCATGACCGGGGTCAGGGAAGGATCGGTCACGCGGCCGGCAATCCTGCGAGCTGGCCGGCCGTTGCCTGCACGACGCGGATGTTCAGGAGCCCGCCGGGTTCTACACCCGCGCCACGCAGCACGACTGCGCGCTTGCCCTGCCGGATCCGTCCGTAAGGCCGGCCAAGCTCATCCTTGCCCTCGATCAGCACCTCGACGTCTCGGCCCACCCACTTCGCGGTCTTGCGGGTCGCGATCTCGCGCTGCAGCGCGAGCAGGTCGTTGAGCCGCCGCAGCTTTTCCTCGCCGGCCACGTCATCTGCCATCTTGGTTGCCGCGTACGTGCCCGGCCGCGGGGAGTACATGGCGAGATGGACGACGTCGAACTCGATCTCCTCCATCAACGCCCGTGTGTTGAGGAAAGCCTCCTCGGTCTCGCCCGGGAAGCCGACGATGACGTCAGTGACGAGGCCGAGATCGGGCATGAGAGTGCGCGCGCGGTGGACGATTGCGCGGTAGTGGCGCGTCTGGTAACCGCGCGCCATCCGTTTGAGGACCCCGTCGTCGCCCGACTGCACCGGCAGCTGCAGCTCTCGACACACGACGCCGCTGCCGGCCATCACATCGAGGAGCTCGGGCTCGAGATCCTGGGGATGCGAGGTCATGAATCGAAGCCGCTTGAGCCCTGGGATCCGCTCCACCTCGCGGACCAGGGCGGCCAGGCCGCCGGCACCGTCGGGGTCGTGGTAGTCATCCACGTTCTGGCCCAGCAGCACGACCTCCCGCGCCCCTTCACGAACCGCCTGGCGGCACTCTTCGAGCACCGTTGGCAGCGGAACGTGGCGTTCGCGTCCACGCACCCTGGGCACGATGCAGAAGGTGCAGTTGTGATCGCAGCCCTGGATGATGCGGACGTACTGGCTGACGCCCGTGCGGCCGGCAGCGGGCAGCGCCTCGCCTTCGGAATAGTCGTACAGGCTCTCGAGCTCGCCCAGGAATCGCTCGTAATCGCCGATGGGGACGACGGCGTCCAGGTGTGGGAACCGGCGGCGGAGGTTGTCGCCCTCTTTGGCCACGATGCACCCGGTGACCGCGATCGTGCGCCCGGGTGTCTTCCAGGCCCTCAGCTCGTGGAGCTTTGAGTACACGCGTTCCTCTGACGCCTGCCGGACGACGCACGTGTTGAGCACGGCCACGTCGGCCCTGTCGAGCGAGTCCTCGTGGTAGCCGGCGGCAAGCAGCCTTCGCGCCAGGCTCTCCGAGTCCGCCGCGTTCATCTGGCAGCCGATGGTCCAGATGTGGAACGACCGCGCCTTCGGACTCAGCGGCTCTCCACCAGAAGTCGAATTCCTGTGCGCTCCTCGCCGTCGATGGAGATGTCGATGAAGGCTGGGATGCAGACCAGGTCCAGCCCGCCCGGCGCCACGTATCCACGCGAGATGGCGATCGCCTTGACGGCCTGGTTGATCGCGCCTGCGCCGATTGCCTGCACCTCGACCCGTCCTTTGCTTCGGATCACCCCGGCTATCGCCCCTGCGACCGCAACCGGCTTGGAGGTCGCTGACACCTTCAGCACCTCCACTGGAGCGCGCCCCTCCCCTGTCATTGCTGGAACCCCTTCAGATATGTTCTCGGTCGATTCGCTGGATCGCAGTGGCCCGGCCGGTGGAGCCACTAATGGTAACCAGTACCGAATTGAA
>DASXTG010000078.1:0-11362 GCA_036505515.1 Candidatus Dormiibacterota bacterium
CGCCTCGGCTATCGCCCTGGCGCGGTTGGACCGCCCGGGGATGGTCCTCTACGGCGGCTCGATCATGCCCGGCCGATTCCGGGGTGTCGACGTCGCGGTCGGTGAGGTGTACGAAGCCATCGGCGCCGTCGCCGCGGGCAAGATGAGTGATGCGGACCTGGCGGAGCTGGAAGCGGTTGCATGTCCCGGCGCCGGCGCGTGCGGCGGCCAGTACACGGCCAACACCATGTCGATGCTGATGGAGGTCATCGGCCTGTCGCCTGTAGGTTTCAACTCCATTCCGCAGATGGACCCCGCCAAGCATCCCGCGGCGCACGCGATGGGGCAGCTTGCGCTCACGGTCCTCGATCAGGACCTGCGGCCGTCGCGCATCCTCACGCGGCGAGCATTCGACAACGCGATCGCAGCAGTCGCCGCCAGCGGCGGTTCGACCAATGCGGTTCTCCATCTGCTCGCCCTTGCTCGCACGGTGGGAGTGGAGCTGGCCATCGATGACATCGACCGCATCAGCCGTCGCACGCCTCTCCTGTGCGACCTGAAGCCGGGCGGGCGCTTCGCGGCCGTCGAGCTGCACCGCGCGGGTGGGATCGCGGTGCTCACCCAGAGGCTGATCGACGGCGGTTTTGTGGACGGCGATGCATTGACTGTGACGGGACGCTCGCTCGGCGAGGAATGCGAAGGCGTCAAGGAGACGCCAGGCCAGGAAGTCGTCATGCCTCTGGCGCGGCCGCTGCGTCACGAGGGCGGACTGGTGATCCTGTCGGGCTCGCTGGCGCCCGAGGGCTCGGTGGTCAAGGTCACGGCGCACACGCCGACCTCGCATCACGGACCGGCACGGGTCTTCAACCGTGAGGAGGATGCGTTCGCGGCGGTCAGCGCGGGCAGGATCAAACCAGGCGACACCGTGGTGATCCGCTACGAGGGCCCTCGTGGCGGCCCCGGTATGCGCGAGATGCTGCTCGTCACAGCCGCCATCGTTGGCGAGGGCCTCGGCGAGTCGGTTGCGATGGTCACCGACGGCCGCTTTTCAGGCGCGACCCGAGGCCTGATGGTCGGCCACGTGGCCCCCGAGGCGGCGGTGGGCGGGCCGCTCGCGGCCCTGAAGGACGGGGACATCATCAACATCGACGTCGAGAGCCGGACGCTTGCCGTCGAGGGGGTGGACGTTGCCGCCAGGCTCAGCGGCTGGTCCCCGCCCGAGCCGCACTACCGCACTGGCGTGCTCGCGCGCTACGCGCTGCTTGTGGGCTCGGCCTCAGAGGGAGCGATTCTCAAGCCCTGACCTGCACCCTCCCCGCCGTGCGGGGAGGACGGCTCTGCTCGCGTAGCGAGCACGGCCAGGAGGGGTGCGCACCCTTAGGACATGGCTATTTGACCGCGGGCATCCAGCTCGCACGCCGCGACTCGTAGGCGGCGATGTCAGCTTCGTGGCGTTCGACCAGGGCGATCTCGTCGAGACCGCCAAGCAGGCATTCGCGCGCGAACTGATCGATCTCGAACCTGTACGCAAAACCTTCCCCGCGCACCTGCTGCGCCTCGAGGTCGACGGTGACCTCCGCCTCCGGCGCCTCTGACGCCAGGTCGATCAGGTGTCGCACCTGGCCGTCCGAAAGGGAGACCGCCAGCAGCCCGGTCTTGTAACAGTTGGCCCGGAAGATGTCAGCGAAGCTCGGGGCGACGATCGCTCGATAGCCGGCATCCCGGATCGCCCATGGGGCATGCTCGCGCGACGAGCCGCAGCCGAAGTTCGCGCCCGTGATCAGGATCGAGGCCCCCTGGTGCTCGGGTCGGTCGAGCACAAAATCGCCGTCCTGCCGCCAGGCATAAAAGAGAAATGGCCCGTACCCCGTGCGCTCGATCCGCTTCAGGAACTGCTTGGGGATGATCTGGTCGGTGTCGACGTCGGCCCGGTCGAGCGGGGCCATCCTGCCTGTAACGCGCGAAACCGGTTCCACTACAACAGCTCGCGGACGTCGACGAGGTGGCCGGTGACGGCGGCCGCGGCGGCCATCGGCGGGCTCATCAGGTGGGTCCGGCCGCCTGCCCCCTGGCGGCCCTCGAAGTTTCTGTTGCTGGTCGACGCGCAGCGCTCGCCCGGCGCAAGGATGTCGGGGTTCATGCCCAGGCACATCGAGCAGCCGGCGTTGCGCCACTCAAACCCTGCCGCCTTGAAGACCAGATCGAGACCCTCGTCTTCGGCGGCGCGCTTGACCGAGGTCGATCCCGGAACGACCAGCGCCCGCACCTTTGGATGCACGCGCTTGCCGGCGATGACGCGCGCCGCGGCGCGCAAGTCCTCGATGCGCGCGTTCGTGCAGGAACCTATGAAGACGCGGTCGATCGCGATGTCCGCCAGCGCGGTCCCAGGACGAAGGTCCATGTAGCGCAGCGCCCGAGCATCCGTTTCCGATCTCGGCGCCGGCACCCGTCCTGTCACCGGCGCCACCTGGCCCGGGTTCGTGCCCCACGTCACGTGCGGCTCCAGCTGCGTCGCGTCTACATGGATCTCACGGTCGAATGCCGCTTCCCCATCCGACGCCAGCGACCGCCAGCCTTCCAGAGCTGACTCCCAGTCCGCGCCTCGAGGGGCGTATGGGCGCCGCTCCAGGTACTCAAACGTCGTGTCGTCGGGCGCGATCATGCCCGCCTTGGCGCCCCATTCGATGCTCATGTTGCAGATCGTCATCCGCCCTTCCATGCTCAGGCCCTGCACAGTGGAGCCGCGGTACTCGACCAGGTGACCCTGTCCAGCCGAGATCCCGGTGCGCCCGATCAGCCCGAGGACGACGTCCTTGGCCGTGACGCCAAGCGGCAGATCGCCCTCGACGGTGACCGCGAGGTCGTGACCGCGCGACTGGGGCAGGCATTGCGTGGCGAGCACGAGCTCGACCTCCGAAGTCCCGATGCCGAACGCAAGGGCGCCGAAAGCGCCATGGGTCGAGGTGTGCGAATCACCGCAGACGATCAGCATCCCGGGCTGGGTCAGGCCCAGCTCTGGACCGATGACGTGCACGATCCCCTGGCGCCGGCTGCCGATCTGGTGGAGCGGGATCCCCTCGCGGCGGCAGTTCTCTGCCAGCACCTCCATCTGCTTCTTCGACAGCTCGTCCGCCGCGCGGACGCCGCCCCTGGTCGGAACGTTGTGGTCCATGGTCGCCACGGTCAGGTCGGGCCGTCGCACGCGGCGGCCGGCCAGGCGCAGGCCCTCGAAAGCCTGTGGAGAGGTCACCTCGTGGACGAGGTGGAGGTCGACGTACAAGAGGTCAGGCTCACCGGGCGCCGAGCTCACCACATGCGCGTCCCACAACTTCCGGGCCATGGTTTGGGGCATCGGGGAGGCCAACTCTACCGGCCACAGAACCAGCCCGTCCGTGCCGGCCGCGCAAGGTGGAGGTGCTGCTTTTGTCCCTGAATGACAAATCGAGCCGGCGAAGGTGGACTAAGATCACCTTCCCGATGGTCAGCCCAGCCCGCGCAGCCCTCCTCATTGGCCCCCTTGGCCTGATTGCCCTTGGCAGGGCGGGGGCGCTCGCGAGCTAGACCCAAAGAGTTGAGATCGCAGCCCCCGCCCCAAGGGCGGGGGTTTCTTGTTTTCAGTAGTAGTGGAGAGGCAAATGAGAGAGGAACCGCAGAGAGACCGGGTATTCGTTTTCGACACCACGCTGCGCGACGGCGAGCACTCGCCCGGCTTCCATCTCGACGCCAACTCCAGGCTCAGGATCGCGCGCCAGCTGGAGCGTCTGGGCGTGGACGTAATCGAAGCCGGGTTCCCGGTCGCCTCGCCAGGCGACTTCGAAGCCTGCCGCCGAGTCGCGCGTGAAGTCCGTGGCGTGACCGTCACCGCACTGGCGAGGGCGATGCGCGAAGACGTCGACGTCGTCTGGGCGGCGATCAAGGACGCCGAGACACCCCAGATCCACATCGTGCTGTCGGTATCCGACATCCACATCGAGCACAAGCTCGGCATGACGCGCGAGCAGGTGCTCGAGCGCGGGGCGGAGATGGTCGCCTACGCGCGCTCGCTCTGCGACAGGGTCCAGTACTCGCCCGAGGATGCCGGCCGAGCCGATCCTGACTACCTGGTGCAGACGGTCGAGACGATGATCGCGGCCGGCGCGAACGTCATCAACATCCCGGACACAATGGGTTACTGCCTGCCGTCGGAGTTCGGTGAGCTCGTCCGGCGTGTGATCTCGGAATCCCGAGGAGCCGCTGACGTCCTCGTCTCCGTGCACTGTCACAACGACCTGGGGCTGGCCACCGCAAACACCCTGGCCGCGCTGGCGGCGGGCGCAAGGCGGATCGAATGCACTGTGAACGGTATCGGCCCGCGTGCCGGGAACACGTCCCTGGAGCAGGTCGTGATGGTGCTTCGCGCCCGCCAGGCCCAGCTCGGCTTCACATGTGGGGTCGACACGACCCAGATCACGCGCACCTCCCGACTGGTGGCTGAGCTGACCGGGACCCCGGTGCATCCGAACAAGGCCATCGTGGGCGCCAATGCCCTGATGCACGGACCTGGCATCCACCATGACACCGGGCTGAAACCACACCTCAACTACGAGCTCATGACGCCTGCTGTGGTGGGCCTGTCCGACGCCCAGCGGGAGCCCCGCGGACCATCAACGCCGGGGGCCGTGGGCCACGGCCATCCGGCCGATGACGAAAACCGAGTGGCCGACGCGCTGCAGCACCTGATCTTTGGCTGAGCGCGCCAAACCAGCACGTAGTTTCGACTAAGCTCTCAGGCGTGACGGAAACCGGCGGCAGCCGCCGCCGGGGTGCGGTAGCGGAAGTGAGCGTGCCCCCGCGGTCAGAACGCCGCCGCCTCCCGGGGGTCAACCTCAGGGTTGGAGCAGTCAAGCAGGCCCGCCAGGAGGCTGGGCTTAGCCTGGCGCAGGTGGGGAAGGGTCACGTGACCGCCCCCGCGATCTTCCTGATCGAAACCGGCCGGACCCGGCCATCCCTGCCCACCCTCGAGCACATCGCTCGGCGGACGGGCAAGCCGGTGGAGTTCTTCCTCGCCGACCCCGGGCACGCGAGCGACGAAGCGCAGGACGGCATCGTCGAGCTCGAGGCGATGCTCGCGGAGGGGCGGTATCCAGAGGCCGTCGAGCTGGCCAAGAAGCTTCAGAGCCTGGGATCGTCCGCTCACCGGCTGGGACCCATCCGTTACCACCTCGCGCAGGCGTATCTCCGTCTCGGCAACACCGAGCAGGCGGCTGAGCTGCTGCGCCAGGCGCACGCTCACTTCGAGTCGGTAGGCGACATCCTGATGGTGGCCGAATGCCTGGGATCCGAGGCCGAGCTCGCACAGCAGGCGCAGAGCCCGCAAGCTCCAGCGCTGGCGGAACGAGCCCTCGTGCTGTGCAGGGGCCTCGATCCGGTTCCGCTGACCACCGAAGCGCGACTGCTGGCGATCGCAGCCGCCATTCAGGTCAGCAGCCGAGACTGGGAAGGCGCGATCAAATCCTATGAGCATGCGATCGAGATCTCGAATTCGCTGTCCGATCTGCGCCGTTTGGCCGGGCTGTACAACGAGATCAGCCTTGCGTACCGCCTCAAAGGTCAGGTCGAAGCCGCTTCGAGATATGCGCTCAGGTCGGTCACGCTGCTGGAGGTGCTGAAAGACCGAGTCGGTCTCGCCCGTGCTGAGAATGAGCTCGGCCTGATCCTGATGGCGAAGGGCGATCGAGGTGAGGCGCGCAAGCATCTGGACCGCTCGCTCGAGCTCAGCGAGCAGCCCAACCACGAAACGGGGCGCGCTCACGTCCTGCTCAGCCTGAGCGAGCTGAGCATCCAGGAAGGCAACGCGGCGGCCGCGGGCGAGTTTGCCGAGCAGGCCCTGCACCTGGCGGAGCAGGTGGGCGACGTCGGGAGCGTCAGCGAAGCCCACATGTGGCTCGGCCGGGTCGCTGAGAAAGAGGGCGACGAGAAGAGGGTCGATCGCGAGTTCGAGCTCGCGATTCGCGGGCTCGCCAAGGCGGGGATGACAGAGCGCCTGCTGCAGTGCCACGGGATGTACGCGGAGGTCCTGGAGACGAGGGGCGACCTCCAGCGGGCATATACGCACATGAAGAAGGCGCTGTCGGCAAGCCGGCCCGGTCTGCTCAGGGATAGAAGCCCTGAGGCAATCGCCTGGGCGCTTTTGATCGGCAGCATCGTCGTGGAGCGCGCAAGCTCCGCCTAGCCTTCACCTCCCCGCCATGCGGGGAGGTCGGCTCGCTCCGCGGGGTGGAAACCCTCCCCGCCATGCGGGGAGGAAGGCCCCGCTCGCGATGCGAGCGCGGCCAGGTGGGGCCTCGCAACTTAGCATTACTGTGGTTAGTAGACCGATGGCCAAATCCCTGCGCAGCTCCAAACTCGCGCTCAACGCCGAGACCGTCATCGCCGACTACCGACTGGCCTACAGCAGCCGGCGCGCCAGCATCATCGGGCGTGCGGAGGTGCTGCGCGGGAACGCCACCTTCGGGATCTTCGGTGACGGCAAAGAGATTCCCCAGATCGCGATGGCGAAGGCATTTCGCCCGGGCGATTGGCGTGCGGGCTACTACCGAGACCAGACGTTCATGTGGGCGACCGGGATGTCCAACATGCGCGAGTTCTTCGCCCAGCTGTACGGCGTCGCCAGCCTGGACGCCGACCCTGCCTCGGGCGGACGCCAGATGGGAAACCATTTCGCCACGCGATTCTTGAACGAGGCAGGCGAGTTCACCCGCTCGGTGGACACTCCCAACTCGAGCGCCGACGTTTCCAACATCGCCGGCTGGATGCCTCGGCTGCTTGGGCTTGCATATGCCTCAAAGCTCTTTCGAAACAACCCGCAGCTGAAGAAGGCTCAGGACGGGTTCTCGGTCAACGGCAACGAGGTCGCATTTGGGACCATCGGCGACGCGGCGACGAGTGAGGGCCATTTCTGGGAGACAGTTAATGCCGCTGGGGTGCTCCAGGTGCCGATGGCGCTCTCGGTCTGGGATGACGGATACGGCATCTCAGTCCCGATCACGATTGAAACGACCAAGGCTTCGATCTCGGACGTGCTCCGCGGATTCACCCCGGACGACCGCCCGGGAATCGACATCTATGTGCTCCCCGGCTGGGACTACCCGGCGCTGGTCGAGGCCTACATGACAGGGATCGAGCGTGTGCGCAGCGAGCACAAGCCGGCGATCTTCCACATTCGGGAGCTCACGCAGCCACAGGGCCACTCAACGAGCGGCAGCCACGAGCGCTACAAGTCAAAAGAGCGCCTGCGCTTCGAGGTCGAGTTCGACTGCATCAAGCGCATGCGCGACTGGATCATCGAATCCGGGATCGCCGGTGAGTCGCAGCTCGAGGGCTGGGAGACCGCCGACAAGGAAGGGGTGGAGGCCGCGCGCGATCTTGCGTGGGAGGCCTTCCAGGAACCGATCCGCGAGGAGCGAGACCGGCTGGTTGCCATCCTCGGGCGCATCGATTCGCCGAAGGTGTCAGAGGTTCGAGAGAACCTGACGGAGGCTTCCAAGGTCACACGATCGGCGATCATGTCGAGCGCCGCGATCGCGCTGAGGAGCTTGCGCGGTTCAGACTCCCCGGCCCGCTCGGAGCTGATGAAGTTCGTCGAGGAATATCAGCGCGAGAACAGCGAGCGCTACAACTCGCACGCGTACAGCCGCTCGAAGGAATCGCCGCTTCATGTTCCAGTGGTGCCTGCGGTCTACACCAACCAATCGCCGACGGTGGACGGTCGCCAGGTGCTGCTGCGCAACTTCGACGCCAACTTCGCGCGCGACCCGCGGATTTTCGTCATCGGCGAAGACGTCGGCAGGCTCGGTGACGTGAACCTCGTGTTTGAGGGCCTCCAGGCGAAGTACGGCGACTTGAGACTTACCGACACAGGGATCCGCGAGGCGACCATCCTCGGCCAGGCGATCGGCGCCTCAATGCGGGGGCTGCGACCGATCTGCGACATCCAGTATCTCGACTACTTCTTTTATGCGCTGCAGACGGCGGCCGACGATCTTGCCTGCCTGCACTGGCGGACCGTCGGAGGCCAGAAAGCGCCGGTGGTCGTGCGCACCAAAGGCCACCGGCTGGTCGGCATCTGGCACTCTGGCTCGCCCATGGCCGTGGTGCTCAACGCGCTGCAAGGCGTGTACGTGGCGGTCCCCAGGAACATGACGCAGGCGGCCGGCTTCTACAACACACTGTTCCGGGGCGACAACCCGGGCCTCGTGATCGAGGTGCTCAACGGCTACCGGCTCAAGGAGCGCGTGCCCGACAACATCGGCCTGTTCACGGTGCCTCTCGGCGTGCCCGAAGTGCTGCGGTGGGGCTCGGACGTGACGATCGTGACCTATGGCGCGTGCTGCGCGATCGCGCTGGACGCGGCACTAGCGCTGGAGGAGCTCGGCGTCTCGTGCGAGGTCATCGACGTGCAAACGCTGCAGCCGTTCGACGTCGACAAGACGATCGTTCGATCGCTGCAAAAGACGCACGCCGTCGTCTTCCTCGACGAGGACATGCCCGGCGGCGCGTCGGCGCTGATGATGCAGCAGGTGCTCGAAGGCCAGGACGGGTGGTGGCACCTCGACGCGGCTCCGCGCACCCTGGCCGCCTCCCCGAATCGCCCGGCATACGGGCCCGACGGCGACTACTTCACGAAGCCGAACCGGGACAGCGTCATCGCGGCGGCCTACGAGCTGATGCGAGAACGCCATCCGGCCCGCTTCCCAGCCCTAGACTCCTGACATGGCTCTGCCTGGAGTCGATGCCAGCGTCGCAAGGCTGCTCAGCGCCCTCGGTTTGGTGCTTGTGTGCTGGCTTGGATCCGCGACGCCGGCGGCTGCGCGCTCGGATGTCGCGGTTGCCGAGCTGCCGGCGCTGTTCGTGCGCGTGACCGACGCAACGACCGATGTCCCGGTGGCGGGCGCAGATGTGCTCGTCAGCTTCGTGGGAGGCGACATCAACCATCCGATCATCACTGGCAAGCTCTACGAAGGAGTTGCGAACGGCGGCGGTCACGTGCTCTTCAAAGGCCTGCAGCCGGGCGGCTACGTCATCTCGGTCAGCGCCGTTGGCTACGTCTCATTCGGCGATGGCGCTCGTGGCGACCGGCCACCGAGCGGCGCGGGTGTGATGTTCGGCGGGTACCGTCAAGGCAGTGGCGCCGCCGGCAACGTCGGAGTCCACATCGCGGTTAGGCTGCTGCCTCTCGCACCGTGCCGGACCTGTCCCTAGCGCAGCACCACAGGGCGACCTGCCGAATTATTACGGAAGGTCTCACCGCCGCCCGCCGCTGATCATCAGGCGCCGGGTGTTCGGTAAACCCCCATCGCGTAGCCGCTCCAGGCTCGGGCATTCCGAGCACGCGCGGGACTGAGAGCATCCATGACCTTGGCCGCCGCCCAAATTGGAGCGTTGATCATCAAGCTCGGCACGCCCTTCCGCCTGCTGGCGTAGATCCGAGGCTCCCAACCACCGACGTAGCCGCGAAAGACGACCTCCAGACCCATTTCCTGTTGGAACGCATCCCACGTCCTCAAATCCATGGTGCGCAGGTTGTGCGCGCTGAACACCTCGGGTCTGGTGAGCCTCATGATCGGTGCGCTGATACCGAGGAAGTTGGGCAGGCCGATCACGACCAAGGCGCCGGGCTTTGCGAGCTCGACATGCTTGCGGATCATCGGGACGGGATCGCTGAAATGTTCGATGAGCCCCAGAGAATAGACGAGGTCGAATCGCGGCAGGTCGGACAGATCACCGCTCAAAGCGTCACGACAGTAGACGTGAATAGGGATCTGGAGGAGGCGAAAGTTCTCCTCCAGCTGTCGACAGCCGACAGGCGAGCTGTCGATCGCATGCGCTTCAAGGCCGAACGTGCGGGCGACATACGCCAGATAGCCCCCGGGAGCGCCACCAATCTCGAGCGCTCGCCCACCAGGATCGGGAGTAACGAACTTGGTGAACACGCGCAGGATCGCTCTTTGATAGGGCCTCGCCCGAGTCTCGTCGACCGCAATCGGAAGGCGAAGCCCTTGCCAGTGGGCGTCCCAGTAGGACTCGTCGGTGAGGGGGCGAACTCCGCCCGGCCGGCTCACCCACCGTCCTCCGCCAGGAAGTCCATGACAGCAAGCGCCGGCGCCCGCGAGAGCAAGCTCATCCCTTCCACGATGTATCCGACGTATCCCGCGGGATTCGGGAGGGCTCGCGGCGCGATCTGCTTGCGCGCCGGGCGAACCTCTCGGGCCGGCGCGCGATCGCTCAAGCCGGCCAGGCTGCGCGCCTTGGTCACCGCCGCCTCCAGTCCACCCAGCTCATCGACCAGCCTCCGCTCCAATGCCTGGCGGCCGGTCCACACCCGCCCGGCCGCGATCGGATGCAGCTCGTCGCGCGGCATCCGCCGCGACTTCCCCACGATTTCCAGGAAGCGCTCGTAAACCCACTCCACCTCGTGCTGGACGATCTGCCGCTCCTCTTTGGTGTAGGGCTTCTCGTCCGCGCCGAGCGTGACGTGCTTCCCGAAAGCGATCGTCTCGCGATTGAAATGGAGCTTCGAAAACAGCCCGGCGGTCACGAGCTTGCCCGTGATCACCCCAATCGACCCGGTCAGCGTCCCCGGCCGCGCCACGATCCAGCGTCCGGGGGTCGCCACCCAGTAGCCGCCCGAGCCGGCGATCGGCCCCATCGCCACCACCAGCGGCTTGCGCGCGGCGATCTCTTCCAGCGCAAGGCGCATCGCCTCTGAAGCCGTCGAAGAGCCGCCTCGCGAGTTCACGTACAGCACCACCGCCGCGGCTCGCTTGTCACCCGCCACCTGGCGCGCCGTCTGGACCACGGTGAGGTCGCCGGCGCGGTCGTCGCCGAACAGCGGCACCTCGACCGGTGGCCGGAACGGCAGCCGCTCCGAGCGCCCGTCGACGATGGTCCCGTCAATTCGGAGGATGGCGACGTACCGCCGACGCCCAAGGGTTGGTCGCGGCTGCCGCAGCTTGCGCTGCATCTGTTCCCAGGTCCCAACCCTGGCCTGGCTGCGGATTCCGCCCAGGTGATCGGGCAGCTGCTCTTCCGAGACGAGCCCGTCGACGACACGCCGCTCCGCGGCGGCGGTGTCCATGAAAGGGGAGCCGTCCACAATCTCGTGCGCTGCTTTCTCGTCGAGGCTGCGGCTCTCGCCGATCGCGCGCGCGAGCTCCTTGTGGTGCGACTCGAGAAGCCATGTGAGCTGCTCGCGCAGCTCGGCTGACATCTTCGACTTGGTGAGCATGTCTCCGGCCGACTTGTAAGGCGAGACCTGGATGAAATCGGCCTGGATCCCAAACCTGGCCAGACCATCCGCCAGAAACATGCCAGTCGTCGCGAAACCCAACGGCTGCACCATCCC
>DASXTG010000079.1:0-3201 GCA_036505515.1 Candidatus Dormiibacterota bacterium
ACTCCCAACCAGACGGCCATCATTGCCTCGGTGCCGCGGGAGTACCGAGGTTTCGCCACCGGCCTCGTGCAGATGGTGTTCGGGGTCGGCTCGCTGACCGGGATCTCGATCGGCGGCGCACTGCTGACGGTGATGTTCCGCCACTACTCCGGGCTGGCGCAGGCGACGCCGAGCGCGGATGCGCCCGTTCCCTTCGTTGCAGCCATGAGTGCCACCTACGTCGTCTGCCTCGGGCTCATGGCGGTGGCCCTGGCGGCTTCGCTGATGCGAGGCGGCAGCAGGATCGAAGCCGCCGGCCGCTGAGACGTCAGTTCAATCGGCGGAGGACTGCTCCAAGACCTAGAAGGCCGCCGGCGATGACTTTAGTGGAGATAGGCTGGCGTGGTGTCCAGGGTGCTCGGATAGAACCACTCGTCGACGGACGCCAGCGACCGCGTCACCAGCCCGCAGAGCTGGCCGTAGCGGTGGAAGGCGTCGAGCGTCTTGCGGTTGGGTTCGATGCCGTAGATCCAGGGATCCGGCCCCATGAGCGCGCGCTGCTCCTCGAGGAGGTCCTGCATCCAGACCAGCGAGACTGTACGCGGATTGCGCATGGAGTGATTCATCGCGCGCTTGGCGTCGTCGAACGCCTTGAACAGGCTCTTGGCGACCCACGGGTTCTTCTCGAGCACCTCGTCGCGGATCACCACGGTGTGCATGATAGGGAAGAACCCGGTCTTCTTGTAGTAGGCCATCTCCTCGCCCTTGGCATTCGCGAAGAGACGGCGGATGTTCGACGCAGTGCCGTCGACGAAGGAGGGCAGGAGGTCCGGATACATCGCGCAGGCCAGCTTGCCCGTGCGCAGCATGGCGTCCAAGGTTTCGCCCGCGGGCGCCCGTTCGAGCTTCATCCACGCCGGCGGTGTGAAGGCAATGTCCTCGTCGTCCTGCGTCACCCAGGTGATCGAGCGGAGGTCCACGCCGTACTCGTCCTGGAGGATCCCGCGCATCCAGACACTGGCGGTGTTCTGGAGGGTGCGCAGCCCGACCTTCTGGCTCTCGAGGTCCTTGGGGCGCTTCACGCCCGAATCGGCGTTGACCAGGAAGAAGGAGTGGCGCATCCGGCGGTGGGGGAAGGCCGGGATGGCGGTGTAGCGCGCCACCCCCCGGTCGCGGGCCAGCACGTAGCTGGCCATCGAGAGCTCGCACACGTCGAACTCGAGGTGACGCATCATGCGCCAGTGTCGCTCGGGCGAGGAGAGGTTGACCACGGTGAGCTCGATCGATTCGGCCTCGACTGTCTCCTCCCGGAGGGGTCGCGTGAGGTCGTAGTCGCCGCAGGCCAGGGTAAGACGCAGTCTAGACATGCTCGACTCCGGCGTGCTCGGCGTAGTACGCCCAGCGGACTTCCCAGCCCACGCCGCTGGCGGCGCGCTGCTGGATCTCCTCGGGTGGAATGATGCGCGGCTGCCGGCCCATGGCCAGCACTTTCCAGTTGGCCTCGGCGAGCTGCTCCAGATGGATGGTGTGCAGCGTCGCCTCCTGCACGGTGGCGGCCACGCTGGTGATGCCGTGCCCTTGCAGATGCACCACGGCGTGATCACCGAGCGCCTTGGCGAGCTGATCGCCGAGCGCGTCGTCCGTCACCAGCTTCGCGCACGGCCAGACGGGCACCGGCCGCTCCACGAGGTGCGACTGGACGTGCAGGACGGGATGGATCGGCGCGCCCCCGATGCCCATCACGGTGGCCATGGGCTGATGCGTGTGCACCACGGCCTGCACGTCAGGCCGCGCGCGATAGATGCAGGTATGGATGAAGCGCTCGCTCGGCGGCGGGTCCCGGCCCTCGATCGGCTTGCCGGCGAGATCGATGACCACCATGTCCTCCGGCGTGAGCGCGTCTTGCGACCGGATCCGGAGCGAATGCCGCGGCTTGATGAGAACGCGATCGGTCCCCGGAATGCGCACGCTCGGGTGGCCCATGTAGTCGACCAGCCCCAGCCGGAACAGGATGCGACAGCTCGCGGCGAGCAGGCGGCGTAGCTCGGCTTCGGTCGACATGGATGCGAACGTACACCGTCCGACCGCGCCTCACAAGGAGGGCGGTATGATACGCGCGCCGCGCCGAGCGAGAAAGGAGACCGCGATGGCGATCACGCGAAAGAACATCCAGCCGGAGGCCCTGGCCGCGCCGAGCCGCGGCGGCCACACGCTCTACTCTCACGTGGTGACGGTCGAGGGCGGCCGGCTCATCTTCGTGTCCGGTCAGCTCGCGCGCGACAGCGCCGGCAACGTGGTGGGCAAGGGCGACATGCGCGCGCAGATCCGGCAGGTGGGCGAGAACATCAAGGCGGCGCTGGCCGCCGCCGGCGCGAGCCTCGGCGACATCGTGAAGACCAATACGTACGTGACCGACATCGAGGAGTACCTGCGCCACGTGGATGTGCGCATGGAGTACTTCGCGCCCGCCATGCCCACGAGTACGACGGTGGAGGTGCGGCGACTGGCCCATCCCGACTTCCTGGTGGAGATCGAGACCATCGCCATGACAGGCTGATTACTGGACCAGCAGCTCCTTGAGCCTGGCCACCAGCGCCGGCTCGAGAGTGAAGAGATTGGCCAGGACCTTCTCGATCTCTGGCCCGGTCACGGGGTCGATGTCGAGCTTCGCCTTCTCGGCCTCGGCCAGGAAAGCCGGATCCTTGAACGTGTCCAGGAGCGCCTTGCGGAGTGTCTGCACCCGATCCCTGGGAGTCCCGGGCGGCAACGCCCAGAGGTAGAAGGCCACGCTGGCGTCATGGATCGCCACCTGGATCATCTTGCGCGCCTCGTCCGTCCTGGCCAGGTTGATGGCGAGAGGGACCTGTGCGAGCTCGGGATGCGGGGTGGGCGCGGCCTGCAGGACGATGGTCACCTCGCCCGCCTCGAGTGCCTTGCGCCAGGTCGCCCGGATGCTCGTCCACGGCCAGCAGCTGCCCGCGAGCTCTCCGCTCTCGGCGGCCAGCCGGATCTCGGCGGTGCCCTTGTAGCCGGAGACGAGCTGAGCGGGGACGCCGAGGGCTTGCTTCAAGACCTTGATGGCATGGTCGGGGCTACTCGAGCCTGCGGACACACCACCCAGCTTCGGCGGCGTCTTGGCGGCCATCCACTGCTCGAGACTGGTGATGCCGCTGGCCCTGGTGAACGCGCACACCGGGTAGGCGCGCAGGGGCGCGCCGACGT
>DASXTG010000080.1:0-2127 GCA_036505515.1 Candidatus Dormiibacterota bacterium
GGCCGTACTGCTGCACGGCTTCCTACGCGACTGCGCTCCGAGCTGCGGTGGAAGCTCCTTCTCGCCCGGCTGGTCGTGAGCGTCGCCGCCGTTGTCGTGACCGTCGTGGTCGTGCCCGGCATCTCGATAGACGGCAGGTTCTGGGTGTGGGCGCTCGTGTTGGGAGCTGTTTTCGGCGTACTCAATGGCGTCGTCAAACCGGTCCTTCAGATCCTTACCATCCGCTATCTGTTCCTCTCCTGGGGGCTGGTGCTCCTCGCTATCAACACCGCAACCCTCTGGCTGCTCGAACTGCTGGTCAGCCCCTTGGATATTGAGAACGGCTTCAGCCTGCTCGCCGGCGGGTTCGTCATCGGACTGGTGGTGCCGCTGCTTGAGACCGTCGTCGGCATTGGTCGGCCGATCATCGAGCCGAGCGGCGAGTCGACGCTGACAAGGGCTCGCTGATGGCCGCAGGTCCGGGCGCCACCGCGCAGGAGAGCGTCCGGCTCGCGCAGGTGTACAACATCGTCTCGCGCTACGTCCTGGATACAGCCGCCGACCACGGGCCGATGGCTGGTGCCCGTCGGCGGCTGCAGTTCTGGCTGCACGACGTGAATCAGGCGCCGGTTGCCCTGAGCACCGCCACCCGTGCGCGGCTGCTGTTGCAGGAGCTCGGTCCCACCTATGTCAAGGTCGGCCAGCTGGTGTCCAGCCAGTCGCAGGTGCTGCCGGAGGACTGGGAGCGCGAGTTGGCAAGGCTCCAGCAGGAGGTGGCGACGTTCCCCTACGACGACGTGCGCCGCATCGTCACTGCGGATCTCGGGGCCCCACCTGAAGAGTTGTTCGAGCGGTTCGACGAAATGCCGCTCGCTGCCGCATCGCTCGGCCAGGTGCACCGCGCCCGCGTCGGTGGTGAGGAAGTCGTGGTCAAGGTTCGGAGGCCAGGTGCGGCCCGGCAAGTCCGCGCTGATCTGGGCATACTGCGCAATCTGGCCCGTTTCCTTGAACGGCAGGCGGACTGGGCCCGCGAGGTCGGGTTAGCCAGCGTCGTCAACGAGTTCGGCAACAACGTTATCGCCGAGCTGGACTACTACGGAGAGGCCTACAACGCCCGGCGACTGGCAGGCACGATGCGCGACGTGGTCGGCGTCAGCGTCCCGAGAATCCACCCCGAGCTGTCCTCTGCTCGGGTCCTGACCATGGAATTCGTCAACGGGGTGAAGATTACCGATATCGAGCGGATACGCCGCGCGGGGCTCGATCTCGACATGCTGTCGGAGCGCTTTATGGAGGCGGCCGTCAAGCAGCTTCTCGTCGACGGCTTCTTCCACGGCGATCCGCATCCGGGCAATGTCCTCGTCGACCTCAACTCATCCAACCTGTGCATGATCGACCTCGGCATGTGCGGACAGCTGACCCTGCAGGAGCGCTTCACCCTCATCAAGCTCATGATCGTCGTCCGCCAACAGGACGCGGCCGCGATGGCGCAGGTGATGCGCGGCCTTAGCACACCATTCCGCGCGGTCGACGAGACCGCGTATCGCCGCGACTTCGCACGTCGCGTTGGCCGCTTCCTCGATCCCGACTCCAGGGCGCCTGTCGGGGACGCCATGAACGTCGGCTTCGATGTGTTGCGAGACAACGGGTTGCGCCTCGACCCCGCGTTCACCCTCGCTGTCAAGGCGATGATGCAGGCCGAAGTGATCGCGACCACGCTGGAGCCTGGCGGAGGAATGCTCACTCGCGGGTACGAGATCGCCGAGCGCCTGCTCCGGGAAAGGTTTTCCGCCGAGAGTGTCGTGCAGCTCGGCGATCGTGGCGTAGAGGGAATGCTGCTCGACCTTGCCAGCCAGGCACCAGCCCTTCAGGAGGTCGCCCAGCGCTTGGTCGGCGGCGAGCTGACCGTGGCCACACCTCACCCGACACCGGAGCCGCTGGCGGCTGCCGCGCCCTCTGGTCACGGAACGGCGGCCATCCTTCTCGTGGGATTGCTCATCGGCACAGCCATCGTGGCGAGCTCCGGTTCTACACCCGAGGGCTGGAGTTGGATCCGCGCTCTCGCGTCGGGCGCCTTCGTGGTCACGCTGGTCGGCTCAGGACTCTTGTTGGCGGGTGTGGTTCGCCGCCTACGCAGGGATGCGGACG
>DASXTG010000081.1:0-4383 GCA_036505515.1 Candidatus Dormiibacterota bacterium
GACTCTCGTCCGGGAAGGTCAACAACGCCGCGACCTCTCGCCGCAGGAGGTGCAACAGACCCGCAGGTCCCGACACCCGCGCCGCACGCGGTGCCGCATCGGGATGCGACCCGCGCAATCGCTTGTTCAGTCGAGAGAGCACCCGGCAGCCGTCGATGAGCGTCCGGAAGCGCGGACAGAACTCTATTTGCGGGTTTCCTGCGGCGTCGTTCGCGTCGGGAAGGGCCGCAGTGATGACGGAGACCTTCCAGCCCAACCGGGCCAAGTACTTCGTGATGCCCCCCCAGCGAAGGCCGCCCACGCGACCATCAGGCGGGAAGCTGTACGTGATCAGCAGCAGGCGGGGGGCGCTCACAGACCCTCTCCGGATCCCCGACGCGCAGCCACGACGACGTCGTAAAATGCCGCGAACCGCTCCCGGTGCAGGACCACACAGGCGAGCCCATAGGTGATCACGCCTACGCCGATTTGGGCAGCCAACCGCAGGGCGGGAGTCCACTCGTTGCCGCGGAGTACTCCGACGGCGAGCACCGCCCCTGCCATCAAAGCCGTGCCGCTCAGAGCGGGCCACAGCGCCGCGAGGTATGCCCTGGGAGACAGCCCGATCTTGCGGAACACGCGCCGGTACAACACAAAGGCGAGGAGGGGATCGGCCAGCATCCATGCCATTGCCAGGCCGACCGTCCCCCATCGCTGTGCGGCGAAGTAGAAGCTCGTCGGCATGACGACGGCAGCGGCTACCATTCGCCACATCTCGAACCGCGAATCCCGGATGATTTGCAGCGCCTGCGGCAAGAGGGGCGTGATGGAGCGAAGCGCCGCGTAAGCGGCGAGGAGCCGCAGCGGGGCGATCGTCCCCTCCCATTTGGAGCCAAGGACCACCAGTACGAAATCCCGAGCCACCAGCGCGAGTCCGAGGCTGACGGGAAAGGTTATCAGTGCCATCCCCTCCGTGATCCTGAGGACGTACCGCCGCATGGCTGGATGATCCGTCTGCACCGCGGAGAAGAAGGCCGGCGTCACCTGCCCGACCAGCGCCGCGACCTTGTCGACCGGGACGCTCGCCAGGGTCCAGGCGACGTTGTAGAAGCCGAGGGCCGCCTTCCCCAGGATCCGCCCGGCGACGAGGAAGTCCGTGTTCGCAGAGACGTACCAGCCAAGGCGGGAGATGACGACGTCTGAGCTCAGCGTCATAGCATGCTTCAGGGACTTCGGCTGCGGCCACCCGAACGGCGCGTGCCGCAGCCTGAGGATCGCGCCTGTCGAAATCAGCGCGCTCAGGACTCCGCCGCACACGAGGGTCCAGTACCGAAACCCGGCGACGGCAAAGCCCACCATGCTGATCGCCAACACCAGGGCCTGGCCCAGGTCGATGAACGCGAGCGCCTTGAAGCGCAGGTCGCGCTGCAGCAGCGCGAGCGGAACGGTCTTGAACGAAGTGATGACGAAGGTCGTGCTCATGGCCACAACGACGAGCGGCAATTGGGGAGCGTGGAAGAAACGCCCCAACGGAATCGCCACGGCGCAGGACGCGAGCAAGCCGGCCAGCCCCAAGAGCACCGCCAGCCCGTTGAGCTGCCCGATCTGCGCGCCGCTGAGCTCGCGGACAGCCAGCACCGCGGTGCCGAGGCCAAACTCGGAGAGGAGCGTGACCAGCCCGAGGTAGATCGCGGCCATGCCCACGAGGCCGTAGTCCTCAGGGGTGAGCAAACGGGCGACGATCAGCCAGGATACCCAGGCGAGCGCCTGGCTGGCCCACTTGGCCGCCGCCGTCCAGGCGACACCGCGCACGAGGGAGTGATCGAGGGCCCGAGCCTCGACAGGTGTCCCGGACTGCGTCGATTCGAAAAAGCCCGCTACGTCACGCACAGCCTACCACCGCAAGCAAGAGCGAGACCAGCCCGAGCCGGCACAGGTCTCCCTCTCGGCAGCAGGTGCAGGCGAACCCGCGAGTCCACGTGTGTTGCGACCGCGCGACAGGGCGGGCTGGCTCGGCTGCACGCTTCGTGCACGTCGCACCGCTGTCAGGCGGCACCGGGCTTGCACGGTTAGGCCCCGCCGCGTACGGCGGCCCGCAGACTGAACGACCTGTCGGAAAGGTTCTCGAGAAATGTGCGGTCTAGCTGTTATGGTCGGTCTCGGCGGTCGGCAGGCGGACGCGGGCGTCCTGAAGCGGATGGCTGACAGCATCGCTCACCGCGGCCCCGACGACTCGGGCCTGTACCTCGATCACCAAGTGGGGTTCGGGTTTCGCAGGCTGGCCATCCTGGACCTGAGCCCCACCGGTCATCAGCCGATGTGCTCGGAGGATGGCCAACTCGTCATCGTCTTCAACGGCGAGATCTACAACTACATCGAGTTGCGGGAGGAGCTGCGGGCGGCGGGCCACTGCTTCCGCTCCACCAGCGACACCGAAGTCCTGCTCGCGGCTTATCGGCAGTGGGGCCCGGCGTGCCTGGACAGGCTCAACGGCATGTGGGCCTTCGTGATCCACGATCGGCGCCGCGGTGTGCTGTTCGGAGCGCGGGACCGCTTCGGCGTGAAGCCCCTCTTCGTGCACCGGGGCAAGGAATGCTGGCTGCTTGCGTCAGAGGTCAAGGCCATACTGGCGTCGGGCTTCTACGTGCGAGAAACCAACTGGCAGGTCGCCGCCGACTTCCTGCTCCACGGCAAGCTGGATGAGACCCCGGCAACCTTCTACGCCGGGATTGAGCAGGTCCCGCCGGGATGCGCGTTCGAGATCCGGCTCGATGGCACATGGCGGCAGTGGACGTACTGGTCTCTCCCCGACATCGAGCCGGAGCCGCTGCCCGATGCCGAGACAGCGGTCGCGGAGCTGCTCGAGGGCGCCGTCCGACTCCGTCTGAGGAGCGACGTGCCGGTGGGCGTCTGTTTGTCCGGCGGGCTCGACTCGACGGCAATCATTTGCGCCATGGCTCGAAACCGCGGCGCTCGTACCGGAGGACAGGCGTCCCCTCCGCTCCTGGCCTTTTGCTATCACGACGCCGCGTTCGACGAGCGCCCATTCATCGCCGACACGCTGTCGCAGACCGGTGCGCTACTGAAACGGATCTCGCTGACCCCACAGGCGATGTGGGAGAGCCTGGCAGAGGTCTTGCGGTTCCAGGACGAGCCGATCGTATCGGGGGCGCCGATTGCCGGGTTCCACTTGATGAAGCTGGCCGCGAGTAATGGCGTCAAGGTCGTGCTCAACGGCCAAGGGTCGGATGAAGTCTTCGCGGGGTACTCGAGCTATTTCCAGGACCACTGGTACACGCTGCTCCGCAGCGCCCGAGTCGCCAGGGCGTGGCACGAGATGCGTGCCTACGCCGCCGAGCACCGCACCAATGCGGGGCAACTGTTCCTGTACGAGCTGGCGCGCCTGTTCCACCATCAGCTGCGGCGGCTCAGGCCGTACCGCAGCGTGGCGCGCCGGCGACGTTGGCGGCGGGCCAAGGAGCGGCGCTGGTTCACACCGTCTCTGATCGATCGTCTCGACGCGAGCGACCCTGGCTACGAGGAGCCTCAACTGGACGCCGTACTGAGACGCTCCGTCGAACGGACGCCCTTACCACACTATCTGCGGCTGGAAGATCGCAACTCGATGGCCCACGGTGTGGAAGCCCGGTTGCCCTTCATGGACTACCGCCTGGTCTCCCTCGCGTTCCGGGCGGGCGTGGATCGCAAGATCGAAGGCGTCTGGAACAAGGCCCTCCTCCGCAGGAGCTTGCGCGGTCGTATACCGGACTCGGTGCGGGACCGAGCCGAGAAGATGGGCTTTCCCACGTCTCTGCACGTTTGGTTAACCAGCGTTCTCGCCGAACCATTGCGTGACGTTCTGGGCAGTCGGGCGGCCCGGGAACGGGGGATTTACAACGTGCAGGAGATGTTGAGCGTCTTGCACAATGGTCATCCTGTCGAGCCCGAGACCGCGCTGCGGCTGTTCTACGTGGCCGAATTCGAGCTTTGGCACGTGGTTCATAGCGATTGACCGGCATATGACTCGAGAGTGGAGCGCAGCGGCGGCGGAGTCGCCGATTCCGGCGCAGTCTTTGCGCGGCAGCGCCGCCATCATGCGATGCGACGCCCTGGTGCTCGACGCGGCGCTGCGGCAGTCGCTCGTGACCGTGCGGTCTCTCGGCCGGCGCGGGCTCAGCGTCGCCGCGGCGGAAACGCACGATCACGCACCCGCGTTTGCATCGCGCTGGTGTCAGCGAGCGTTCGTGTTTCCGGCCACCGAAGGGACGGACGCCTACCAAGGCATCCTCGAGCATTGGCTGGAGCGGACCGGCGCGCGAGTGCTCATCGCCTCTAACGACGCCACGATCGCGCTGCTGCGTCGGCATCGCGCGCGACTCGAGCCACGGGTGTGCGTGGCGCTCG
>DASXTG010000082.1:0-14810 GCA_036505515.1 Candidatus Dormiibacterota bacterium
CCGCGGCGGCGCTGGTACGCGGCGTTCGCGGTGGCGGTGCTGCTGGCCTGGATCCTGCTCCCCTCCGGGATCAAGCCGCCGCAGGTGGGGACGCTGGTCTACGAGCGTGAGTCGGCCTACAACTACATCCAGGTCGTCCAGCAGGGCCACCGCACCGAGCTCATCCTCAACGAGGGACGAGCGGTGCATTCCATCTATGACTCACAGAGCCTTCTGACCGGTGGACCGTGGGACTACTTCGTGATCGCAAGCGCCTTCCGGCCGGCACAGCAATCCGAACCTCGGCCCACCGACGTCGCGATCCTCGGCCTTGCGGGCGGGACTGTGGCCACCCAGTACGCGGCCACGTTCGGAGACCGCATCCAGATCACTGGCGTGGAGATCGACCCCGACATACTCGACGTGGCGCACCGATATTTCCACCTGGAACCAAGCGTTCATGCGGTGGTCGCCGACGCGCGCTACTGGCTGGCGACACAGGCCTACAGCTACGACGTGATCATGGTCGACGCGTACCGGCAGCCATACATCCCGTTCCACCTGACCACCAAAGAGTTCTTCAGCGAGATGCGCGCGCACCTGAAGCCGCAAGGTGTCGCTGTCGTCAACGCCGGCCGCACGTCGACGGATTACAGGCTGGTGGATGCCATCGCGAGCACGATGGCGGCTGTTTACCCGAGCGTGTTCCTCGTCGACTCGCCGGATTTCACCAACACGCTCGTGTACGGCTCAACGCAACCAATCGGGCTCGATGACGTCGAGCACAACCTGCAGCTGATGAGCGAACCACTGGCAAAGGATGTGGCCGCGAGCGCCCTCGACGCGGGCAACCTGCGCCTTTCGAGCTATCACAGCCAGGTCTTCACCGACGACCTGGCGCCGGTGGAACGCCTCATCGACGAGATCATCTTCAGCTTCGCCACCAAGCGCTGACCGAGGCGCGGGTGAGGACAGATGTCCTCCCCCGCGGAACCCCCACCTCTCCTCGGCCACGCTGGGCAGCGCTTGGAATCTGCACGCAGGGGGGACGGCCGGAATGAATCCGGCCTAAGGCTCCACATTGCACCTGACTACGGACCTACTGGCGGTGAAGAGGTCCCCGCACCTGCTCGCCCGCGAGCTGCTGGTCGGCCTCGAGGCAGAGCAGGCGCACTCGACCGGTGGCAACCAGCCGGTCTTCGTCGTCGAGGACGCGCGCTTCCCACACCTGGGTGCGGCGGCCGCGCGTCACCGGTGTCGAGATCGCGCGAAGCTTGGCGCCCGCGCGCACGGCGCGGAGGAAGCTCGTCGTGTTCTCGAGCCCGACCACCGATTGGCCGCGAGGCAGCGCGAACAGGGCGGCACCGATGGACGCCAGCGACTCGATGAGCCCGCTGTGAACGCCTCCGTGCACGATGCCGTAGCCCTGCAGGTGCTCAGGTCCCACGGTCAGCTCAGCTCGCACTTCTTCCGGCGTTGCGAGCGTGATAGTCACGCCCATCGCCTGCAGCCATCCCTCGGGCATCTCGTTCAGCCGCTCGGAAAAATCCTTGCTCATCAGCAAAAGACTAGGGCCGGGAGGACCCGGCCCTAGTTGTCGACGTTCGCAGTGCTTCCGCCTCCGACTCCAGGAGTCGGGTTCGGAAAGGAAGCCCTAGAGGCTTGATTCCTCCCGAGCTCCCGGCTGGCAAACGAGGCGGCTGGCACCACGATTCGGTCTATCCAAGCTTCCGCCTCACCTCCTTTGCCCCACGGGCGTTGAACTTCGCAACGAAGTCTACCGAATAAACTTCCCTGTCGATGCCCCGCAAATATATCGCCGTGTGTGGCGCCTCGGAGGCGACGGCCGCGCAGCTCGACTCCGCTCGCGAGGTAGGCAGGCTGCTCGCCGAAGCGGGAGCGATCGTCATCAATGGTGGATTGGGCGGAGTGTCCGGCGCGGCCAGCGAGGGCGCGTCGCAAGCCGGCGGCATGGTTGTCGGGATCCTGCCCGACACCGATCGTCGCCACGCCGATCCCCACCTCACCATCTCGCTTCCGACCGGGATGGGCCAGGCGCGCAACGTCCTGATCGTCACCGCGGCCGAGAGCGTCATCGCCATAGGTGAGGGGTGGGGGACGTTGAGCGAGATCGCGGTCGCACGCCGGCTGGGAAGGCCGGTGGTCGCGCTCGATAGCTGGTCGGTGAAGGGGCTGGAGTCGGTGGGTACGGCGGCGGACGCGGTGAGGCGGGCTCTTGAGTAAGAAGAGCAGTTTGGTGTCTGCGGCCTCAGCACGCCCCCACCCCGGCGGCGCCCCCCGGGCGCGGCCGGACCTCCCCGCGCAGCGGGGAGGCCAGGGGAGGGTGATCAGGTCACCTTTCTCCGCACGTTTGAAGAAACGACGGACTGAGAAGGCCGATGGACGGTATCTCATCTACTACGAGCACCCGTGAGCGAGCTTCGCTGGCATCCGCTGCTCGAGGAGTGGGTGACGGTTGCTCCCTGGCGACAGGACCGCACCTACCACCCGCCTGCGGACCACTGCCCCCTCTGCCCGACCCGGCCGGGCCACCTCGAGACCGAGATCCCTGAGCCCGACTACTACATCGCCGTCTTCGAGAACCGGTTTCCATCGTTCACCGGCGAGCAGGGACGCTGCGAGGTCGTGTGCTACACGCCCGAGCACGACTCGTCGCTCGGCGCACAGACCGAGGAGCACATCCGGGACCTCATCGAGGTGTGGCGCGATCGCACCCACGACCTGCGACGCCTGCCCAACGTGCGCTACGTGTACATCTTCGAGAACCGCGGCGAAGAGATCGGCGTGACGCTCTCCCATCCTCACGGCCAGATCTACGCGTTTCCATTCGTGCCGCCTGTCCTGCAGCGTGAGCTGCGCGCCGAGGCACTGCACATGAAGAAGACGGGACGATGCCTCTACTGCGACGTCATCGAAGAAGAGTTGCGAAGCGAGCGCACCGTCCTCCGCGATGAGCGGTGGATCGCGTTCGTACCCGCTTTCGCGCGCTGGCCGTACGAGGTTCATATCGCGCCGGTCCGTCATCGCAGCGCGCTCGCCGACCTCGATGAGGACGACGACGGATCCTTCGCGCGAATCCTCAAAGGCGTGCTCCAGAAGTACGACCGCCTGTTTGAGAAGCCGCTGCCTTACGTGATGGCGATGCACCAGGCGCCGCCAGGTCGTGCCGCCGACCACCATCACTTTCATGTCGAGTTCTATCCGCCGAACCGGACACGCGACAAGCTCAAGTTCCTCGCGGGGTCTGAGCTTGGCGCCGGGGCCTTCATCGTCGACGCGCGCGCCGAGGACAAGGCCGCGGAGCTGCGTGGACTCTAGGCGATCCCGCCCGGTGCGCCTGAGGCGCTGGCGCGGCCGCGCCCCAGGCCGGGTCAACCTCATCGGCGAGCATGTCGACTATCTCGGAGGCGTGGTGCTCCCGGCGGCGGTCGATCGCCACACGCAGGTGATCGGGACGCCGGCCGGCGAGTGGTCCGTGGAGAGCAGCGTCAAGGGCGGGCTTGAGTACGTGCGCGCCATCGGCGAGCGGCTTGGCGCGGCACCGCAGGCGGTGCACGTTGAGTCTGACGTGCCGCCGGGGTCGGGCATCAGCTCGTCAGCGGCACTCCTGGTCGCCGTGGCCGTGGGGCTCAAGCCGCGGATGGACGGGGTCCAGGCGGCGCTCGCCTGCCAGCGCGCCGAGCAGCTGGCAACCGGCGTGCAGGTCGGGGTCATGGACCAGTTCGCCTCCGCGCTTGGCCGTCGTGGCCACGCCCTCCTCCTCGACTGCGCGACGCTCGAGTATCGCGCTGTCCCCTTCCCAGACGATCTTGTGATCGCGGTCATCGATTCCGGCGAGCATCGCTCGCTTGCGGACACGCCGTACAACGAGAGGCGGCGGGAGGCGGAGAGGGGCGACCCGAAGCGCCGTCGCCACGTCGATTCAGAGATCGCGCGCGTGCACGCTTTTGTCGAAGCGCTCGAAGAACGCCGCTTCGAACGCCTGGGCACGCTGCTCAAAGAGTCTCACCAGAGTCTGCGCGACGACTTCGAGGTGTCGACTCCTCTCATCGATGCGCTGGTCGAGAAAGCATGGGCGGTAGATGGCTGTCTCGGCGCGCGCATCATGGGCGCCGGCTTCGGCGGCAGCATCATCGCGCTCGTCGAGAAAGGCCGCGAGAAGCAGCTCGTCGACGCGATGGAAAGACCTGTGCTGCTGTGCGCCACCGCCGACGGCGCGTTTGTCCGTCACGCCAACAGCTCACATCCCCCTCCTGGCGTCCCCCTTGCAAAGGGGAGGGACGTTTGAGTGACAGCCTGTTCCTGCCGCTGTCGCAGCGGTCAGGAGCGGTTCGCGAGCTCAGCGGCTGGGAGGCGGTGTGGATGTCCCTTGGCGAAGGAGAGGCCGAGCGGCTCACGGTTGGCCGCGGCATGGGCTGGAAGCCGATCGAGGTTCCACGTCAGCTTGCTGCACGTGAGGGCAGCCAGGCGATCTGGTACCGCACCGAGTTTCAGCGGCCGGACCATGCGGGTCGCGTCGTGCTGCGCATCGGGGGCGCGTTCCTGGCCACGCATGCCTGGCTCAACGGCAAGCTGCTCGGCTCCCACTACGGATACTTCGCGCCCTTCGGATTCGACCTCACCCCATACCTGAAGCCGGAGAACCTCCTGATCATCTGCTGCGAATCACCCGTCGAGAGGCAGCCGGACAAGAAGCGACACATCCTCGGCCACTTCAACGACGGGGAGCTGAAGCCCTATCCCGCCTCGGCGTACGGAAGCCTGCCGGACCCGTTTCGATGGGAGGTGCCCGTTGGCTTGTGGCGTCCTGTTCAGCTCGAATACGTGGGTCCGATCGCCATCGACTGGATGCGGCTGAATCCGCACCTCGAGGCGGGAGACGGGCGGCTGGAGGTCGAGGCGCGCCTGCGCAACCTCGACGGCCGCCAGATGGACGGCGATGTCGAGCTCACCGTCTCGTCTCCTGGTCTGCTTGCGTCGAATGCGCCATTGCGCCTGCAGCGCGAGGTGCACCTGGCGGGCGGCGCTGAGGACACGGTGACCATGCGCCTGGCCCTACCGCGCGCGAGGCGATGGGAGCCGTGGCGATTCGGCGACCAGCCCATGTACCGCGCCGAGATGTCTGCTGCGACAGCGGGCGGCTCGGAGTCGACTCGCGTCGAAGACAGATTCGCGTTCAGGGATTTGAAGTGGGACATCGGCCCGCGCCGGTGGAACATGACCGTCAACGGCCGCCCAATCTTTTTGCGCGGGGCGTGTTATGCCCCGTCATACCGCATGGACGAGCTGACCCCTGAACGATGGCAAAACGACATTCGCGTCGCGCGTGACGCAAACCTCGACGCGCTGCGCATCGTCGCCAATGTGCTGCCAAGCGACTTCTATCACCTCGCCGACGAGGCCGGCCTGCTCGTGCTCCAGGAAATGCCGCTGCTCGGCGCGTACGCGTACCACGCACGCCCGGACGACGCGCGATTCTTTGAGGTGGCTGCTCGCGAGCAGCAGACCGAGATCGTTGAGCTGCTTCGCAATCATCCGTCGGTTGCGGCCTGGATCGCGCACGACGATCCGCCCTGGCTGCCATCCAACTCGGACCTCGGCGATGTGCATGCGGTGCGCCAGAACCACTCGATCGACCAGGACCTTCGCGCGGCGTTCGAGACCGCCGACCCCACCCGTCCCGCGCTCGCCGCATCGGGCGAGGTCGACCAGCTGCTCTTGCTTGGATGGGCGTCGAGGTCGTGGCGGGATTTCTCCGAGGCGGAATCGGTGATGGTGTCGGCGTTCGGAGCGCAGGCGCTGCCGCCGGCGGACTCCCCTGTGTGGGAGAGCATCGGCGAACGCTGGCCTGTTCCCGACGATGACCCGACCTGGCGGCACGCGGGGTTTCAACCTGTCAACTGGGCGGAGCGCGGCGTCGGTCTGCCGTCGGCCTTCACGAGCTTCGAGGCGTACATCGAATCCTCCCAGCGCTACCAGGCCGGCGTGGTGCGTCTGGCGGCTGAGCATTTCCGCACTCGAAAGTTCGAGTCCTGCTGGGGCGCCTTCGTGTACCACCTGGTGGATCCGTTTCCAGGCATCGGTTTTGGATTGCTCGACGCCGCATGCCGTCCCCGGCCAGCGCTGGCGGCGCTGACCGAAGCGTTCAAACCGACGCGCGTGATCATCGAACCGCTTGCGTTCGAAGCGGACCGCCCATTCGGGATCCTGCAGCAGCCCCGAGTGCCGTTCAGCGCCCGCTTCGTCGTGGTCAATGACGACCCTGAGCTGTCGGGACAGGGCGTGGTGCGCTGGTCACTCAACCGCATCCGCAGGATCGGCCGGCGTGGGGTTGCCGGCCTGCGGGACGTGGTGCAGCGGAAGTCGTACACAGGGTCGGCTGACCTGGAAATCCCGACCGCGTTCGAGCCCGCCGTGAGCGCGACCAGCATCAGCCTGCCGCTCGAGGTAGAAGGCGACTACCAGCTCGAGGCGTCACTCACCGTCTCGGGGCGTGTGGTCGACCGAGCCGATCTGCTTCTCACGGTGACATCGTCCTTGCCCCAGGCGCGTCCGCGCCCCGAGCTCCCTCGCTATCTGGCAGAAGGCCTGGCCGACCTCGCGAGCCTGCGCTCGGAGAAGGATGGGCTGAGCTTCGTGCTGGAGAATCGCACGAGGCCGGCCGTGGTCTCGACGCTCACGGGATTGCGCCTCGATGGTGTACCGCTGGGCCGCCATGACGTTCAAGTCGAGACGAATGCCGGTTGGGCGCCGTTTCCTCGGCGCCTCGACATGCCCGTCGGCCGCCGGTTGAGAATCCACGTCGTCACCGGGACGCCGCTGGGGACCGGACGCCATTTGCTCGATGCCGATCTGACCGTTCCCGGAGTCGCCTCGGGGCGCGTGATCATCGGGGGAACGGTTTAGAACTGGCCTGGCGGCGAGTACGGATGGCATACTCTGCGCTGGCGCGCGTGCGCGCTTTCGCGTAGTTTCGTAATAGATATATAGACGCGGAAAGGGAGGCCCTCGACCGGATGGATTCGGATACCACCGTATACGCCAATCTCGTGTTGGCGGTGGCTGCGCTCGTCGCCGGCGTCATGTTCTTGAGGGCGCGCCGCCGTCATATCAAGCGAAGGCAGGCCGGACCACCGGTTCGGCCCTCGACCCCGACGCCTCAACCGGCCGACGGCGGCGCGGCAGTGACGACATGGGCGCCACCTCCGCCGGCGACGCCGGCCGCGCGCGTCGCGCCGACAGCGGTCGCACCGCTTTCACCGAGCTGGGATCAGCCGGCCGCGCCGGCCGCATCACCGGGATGGAGTCCACCCGCGTCGGCGCCCGCCGCGCCCGCTCCCGCCCCGTCGACCTCGCCGGCTGTCCCTGCTGGGCCGACCTGGGGCGCCGCCCCGCCTCCCCCGCCTGCAGCACCCGCAGGGCCGACCTGGGGCACGAATCCTGCGCCGGTCCCCCCGCCTGCGCCTCCCGCCCCGTCCTGGGGCGCCGGCGCCCAGCCGGAGCCGGTGGTACCTCCAGCGCCGACCTGGGGTTCGCCCTCTCCCGCGCCGCCGCCTTCCAGCGCGCCGCCTCCGACGGGCCCGTCTTGGGGCCCCCCGGCGGCTGCTCCCCCTCCCGCCACTGTGCCGGCTCCGGCACCCCCTCCGCCCGCCGCACCCGCCGCACCCGCCGCACCCGCCGCACCCGCGGCGCCGGTCTGGGAGGCGCCACCGGCCGCCAGCCCGGCGGAACCTGCCCCCGG
Organism: Candidatus Dormiibacterota bacterium; assembly: GCA_036505515.1. GTDB lineage: Bacteria > Chloroflexota > Dormibacteria > Dormibacterales > Dormibacteraceae > DASXTG01. The sequence goes on from DASXTG010000082.1 coordinate 7,742, forward strand.
CGGGTGGGGGGCGCCGCTGACTGGCAGTGTCACCAATGCGTGGGACATACCTGCTGCCGCCGCGCCGGCGCCTGCTGCCGCTCCAACTTGGAGCGAGTCGGCCGCTCCGGCCGCGCCCGCCTTGGATGCGCTGAAGAGCGAAGAGCCGGCGGCCCCCGCCGCGCCGTCATGGTCGGCCCCAGCAGGCCCACCGCCCCCACCGCCGCCTCCACCGCCTCCACCGCCGCCCGCGGCGGTCGCCCCGGCTCCCTCGTACGCGCCACCCCCTTTCGCGGCGCCCGCGCCGCCGCCCCCGCCACCCTACGAGCCCCCCGCGCCACCCCCGCCGCCGGAGCCGGAGGCCGCCGACCCTTATCCGCTGTTCGAACCGCCCGAGCTCGAGCCCGTGCAGCCACCGCCACCCCCGCCGCCGCCGGCGGAGCCGGTCAAGCCGCCGTGGGCGGCACCTCCCCCAGCGCCGGTCCCTTCGATCGCCGCCACCATCATTCAAGCGCCGCCTGGCGCGGCGCACGAGCCGACCACGCTGATGCCGGCGTGGCAACCTCCGCCTACATCGCCTCCAACTCCAGCCGAACCAGTCCTCGGCGGGCCCACCCGGCCGCTCCGGGCCGCGACCGATGCCGGCGCTGCTCAGGCCGAGCTGACCATCGAGTCCGGCCCGGATGCCGGCCACACGCACCGCGCTGGTGATAGCGCTCTCCGCCTGGGACGCTCACCCGACAACGACCTCATCCTTCGCGACCCGGCGACCAGCGGGCACCACGCGCGAGTGGAGCTCAGGGGAGAGCAGTTCTGGATCGTCGACCTGGGGAGCACGAACGGCACCATGGTCAACGGCGAGCCGGTCCAGGAGAAAGAGCTGAACCACGGAGACCGCATAACGATCGGCCAGAACGCGGTCCACTTCTCAGTCCTCGGGGCGTAACTTCGCCACATGCGGCTCAAGGTCGCCTTCGCGACCGATCCCGGCCTAGAGCGCGAGGAGAACGAGGACGCCGTAGTCGTCTGGCGGAACAAGGCCGGGCTCGACACGCTGCTGGTGGTGTGCGACGGCATGGGCGGGCACGCAGCAGGTCAGATGGCCAGCTCGATCGCGGTGAAGACGATCACGAGCGTGCTGGCCGAGGATGGCGATGAGGGACCCGATGTCGATCGGCTGAAACGCGCGTGCAAGCAGGCCAACACCGCCGTGTTCGAGGCAGCGCGCGACAACCCGGAATGGAACGGCATGGGGAGCACGATCGTCGTGGTGGCGATTCGCGACACCCAGCTCGGCCTGCTGAACGTGGGCGACAGCCCCGCCTATCTCTTTCGGAACGGCAATGCGACGCTCATCTCGCAGGACCACTCATGGCCGGCGGAGCAGGTGCGGTTGGGGGTCATAAAGCCGGAGGAGGCCGCGACCCATCCGCTCAAGCATCGCCTGACGCGCGCGGTAGGCGTCTGGGAGTCGATCCAATCCTTCACCGACGCTATGAAGATCCAGGAGGGTGACTCCATCGTCCTTTGCAGCGACGGTGTCGACACCGCCGGGGTGAGCGTCGACGAGATGGGCGAGCTGCTGCTCAAAGACGGCGACCTCGACCGAGGCGCAAAACGCGTCATCGACAGGTGCCTGGAGCTCGGCGCGCCCGACAACGTCACCCTGGCAGTGGCGCGTGTCGAGGTCGACATCACCAAGACCGCGACCCTGCCGCGGCTCCGAAAGATCGGGCTAATTCAGAAAGGCGCGGACAAGAAGCTCTGATACGTGCTCGACACCCATGGTCGAGCCTCTCGCCTTGAGCCCGGTCTCGAGCTGCATCTGGCAGCCTGGATTGGCGGTGACGACGAGATCGGCCTCAGTGGTCAGGAGGTCGTCCATCTTCTCTTGCAGGATGCGCGCCGACATGGCCGGCTCCATCGTGCTGTACAGGCCCGCGGCACCACAGCAGATCTCCGGATGCCGCATCTCCACAAAGTCGATGCCTGGCAACGCGCGAATGAGGTCGCGCGGCTGCTTGCGAATGCGCTGCGCATGCGCGAGGTGGCACGCGTCCTGGTAGGTCACGCGCAGTTTCACATCACGCTGCGGTGAGGGCAATCCGACCTCGGCCAGCCACTCGGACAGATCCTTGACCCGCCCTTTCAGCTCGGGATAGAAATCCTTGAGATGGGCGCCGCATCCCGCAGAGTCGACGACCAGCGCGTCGAATGGAGCGTCGGCGTAGATGCGGGTGTTCGCGTCGCGCAAAGCTTCGGCGCCTTCGAGGTCGCCGTTGTGGGCGAGAAGCGCACCGCAGCAGCGATCCCCGCGCGGGAACCATACCTCGCAGCCCGCGAGCTGGAGGAGCTTGACGGCCGCCTCGTGCGATTGCGGGTAGAGGATCGGCATCACGCACCCAACGAGAAAGGCGACGCGGTGCCGTCGTTCTCCAATCGCCGGTGCCACGTTTCCGGCGGGGGGACGAAACGGGTCGCGCAGCCGAGGCAGCTGCCGGCCGGAGCGAACGACCGAGGTGAGATGAGCGGCCTGCGCCGCCCTGGTCAATGCGCCGAAACGGCGCAGGCGTCGAGGTTTGGCGACCAGCTCGCGCAGCGCCGTGCGCGCGAGCCATCGTTTCGGCGTTGGTCTGCGCAGGCGCTCGACCTCAGAGCGGCCGGCTTCGATGATGCGTCCATAAGGAACGCCTGACGGGCAGACCGCCTCGCAGGTCCTGCAGCCGAGGCAGAGATCGATGTGGCGCGTCTGCTCCTCGGTGAAAGGAAGGCCGCCGCGCTTCCACTGCGTCATCAGGTAGATCCGGCCCCGGGGAGACTCTGTTTCCAGCCCGGTCTGACGGAACGTAGGGCAGGCATCGAGGCAAAGGCCGCAATGGACGCACGTGGCCAGGTCGTCGTCGCTGAGTCGCGCGAAGGGCTCGGTCACACCACGAACCGCCCCGGGTTGATGACCTGGCCGGGATCGAACGCATTGCGTAGCCGGCGCATCAGGTGCAGGCTCGCGGGGGGCGTGCCCCACGCGCCGACCTCGCGTCGCAGGTCCTTCGGTCCGGCCATGAGCACAAGCGTTCCGCCGGCTGCCTCGGCGGCCGCGCGCATCATTCGCACAACCTCAGCTCCACCTGCGATCGACCAATGTGCGATGCCGGTACCGGGCGACGCCCACCACTCGGCGCCGGCCGGCAAACGTTCCAGCATTGCGCGGAGCTGGTGCCGAGGCACCGCGATTCGAGCCCACTGCTCCGGTGCGCGCGCCGAATGCCTGGTCCATGTCGACCGGTCCGTCTTACGCCAGCCCAGCTCGCGCACCATGCGCTGGGTCGCATCCGGGCTGCCCATGAATCGCGCGAGCGTCCTGCCGTCGGAGAAGAGCTCGAGCGCGGCCGGCAACATCGGTGACAGCAAGGCGCGCTGCACCGAAACCCAGGCCTCCTCCATCGATTCGTGGCCAAGCTCCACCGTGACGTCATGCATCGGCTTGGGGAAGACCTTGAATGAGGCGGCGACGATCACGCCCAGGGTGCCCAGCGCGCCAAGGTGCAGCTTCATCAGGTCGTAGCCGGTCACGTTCTTCACCACCCGGCCGCCGGCGCTGGCGAGCCGTCCGTCCGGGAGCGCCACGCGGATGCCGATGAGGAAGTCGCGAGGCGAGCCGAATCGAAGGCGCAGCGGTCCGGTCCAACCGGTCGCGAGCAGGCCGCCGATGGTGTGGCCGGGTGAGTGAAAGGGGTCGAGGGGGAGGAACTGGCCAGAGCGCGCCAGCTCCGACTGCAGGGCTTCGAGGGTGATGCCGGCTTCGAGGCTGACCACCATGTCGCCGGGCGAGTGTTCGAGCACGCGGTCGAGCGCACTCGTGTGCAGCTCGATCGCGTCCTCCGGAGGCGGGTCGCCCATCTCCATTGCGTGCCCGCCGCCGACGGGGGTGACCTTCATGTCGGCCTCGGCTGCCTCGCGCAGCCGCGCGGCTAAGTCTTCGGTGGTCGCGGGCTTTTCGGCTGTGGAGGTCACCACCACTTCGCTTCCAAAGCGAGACCGGTGCGGCCGGCGAGGCGTGGCTGCCTTCGCTCGGGATCGGGGAAGACCTTGCCGGGATTCATGATCCCGTTTGCGTCCAGGGCGTCTTTCACGCGGCGCATGGCGTCGAGGTCGTCGGGACTGAATATCCAGGGCATGTACGCGTTCTTCTCGAGACCGATCCCGTGCTCGCCGGACAGTGTGCCACCCATCTCGACCACGGCGCGCAGCATCTCCTCGCCCGCGTTCTCCACCTGGTGCAGCACCTCGCGATCGCGCATGTCGAACAGGATGTTGGGGTGGAGGTTGCCGTCTCCCGCGTGGAAGACGTTGGCCACAGGCAGCTTGTAGTGCTGCCCGATCTCGCCCACCGCGGACAGAATCTGCGGCAGCCGTGTGCGCGGCACGACGCCGTCGTGCAGGTAGTAGTTCGGTTTGATACGTCCGAGCGCGCCGATCGCGCCCTTCCGACCTGCCCACAGCAGATCGCGCTCCGCGGGGGTCTTCGCCTCACGCATGGCGTAGCCCTGATGCTCGGCGAGCACGCCGCGAATCGCCGCCATCAGCTCGCGGGTTCCCTCAGGGATTCCATCGACCTCGACGAGCAGCACGGCGCCGGCGTCTGTCGGATAGCCCGCGCTGTAATGCGCCTCGACCGCGCCGACGGTGACGTCGTCCATCATCTCAAGCGCGGCGGGCACGATCCCTCGTCCGATCACCGCGGACACCGCCTGGCTTGCGGCCTCGATGGTCGGAAACGCAGCCAGCATGGTGGCGATGCTCGTGGGCTCACGCAGCAGGCGGACCTTGATCTTGGTGATCGCGCACAGCGTCCCCTCCGATCCGACCAGCACCCCACAGAGGTCCAGGCCGATGCGATCGGGCGCGTCTCCGCTCACCCAGTGCACGCCGCCGTCGGCAAGGACGACCTCCATGCCCAGCACGTGGTTGGTGGTGACGCCGTAGTAGAGGCAGTGAGGCCCGCCTGAATTCTCCGCGGCGTTGCCGCCGATGGTGCAGGCCTTCTGGCTCGAGGGGTCGGGCGCATAGAAGAGGCGATGAGCGGCGGCGGCAAGCGACAGCTCCTGGTTCACCACGCCGGGCTCGACCAGGGCCGTCTGCGAGACGGGGTCGATCTCGAGGATCCTGCGCATGCGGGTCACCTGCAGCGCGATGCCGCCGCGAATCGTGACCGCCCCGCCGGACAGGCCCGTGCCCGCGCCACGCATCACGACGGGGATGCGATGCTTGGAGGCCACCCTGATCACGGCGGCGACCTCGGCGGTGGAGGCGGGCAGGACCACAGCGTCGGGCGCGGCGCCCTCGATCGACGCGTCGCGCTCGAAGATGCGCAGGTCGTTGGCGCCGGCGATCACGTAGTCGCGACCGACGGCTCTTCGCAGCTCCTCGAGCACGCCTGGGGTCAGTGGCATGTCAGGCCAGTGGGGCCTCGTGCTCAGGGCTGCGCTCGAACGCTTCGAAGCGTCGCGTCGTCGCTCCCGGGAGGCCGGGCGCTTCCGTGGCTTCGGCGCCGGCGATCAGGAACCGCAGCCAGACCTGGCACTCATCGTCGGTCGGCATGCGGTTAGTCCGCTCGAAGATGGCTTCCTGGATGCGGCTGTGGGGGGAGACCTGGATCGTGAACCATACAGAAAGTCCGTCTGCCGTGACCACGTGGTGGCTTTCGTCCACGCGCCGGTTGATTGGGAGCTTCATCGGCCTGGCTTCGGCCGCGGCTCGCAGTCGTTTGGCGGCGGCCTCGATGCCTTCAGTGCCCTCCATCAGGTCCAGCTTAAACTCGACAGAGTGGTACGACTCCGAGGTCCGAAGCAGGTGCGCGGCATCGGCGGCCGGAGCCAAGGAAAGGGTGGCGCAACTAGGAACGCATCGCCAGATGCGTGACAACGTAGCGCCGGGCCCCTTGACGCAGGCTTCAGCGCCAGAGGCGCCCGGACGCCTAGGCCGCGTAGATGCGAGGAATTCCGGGGGCGTGCCACTCAGGTGAACGGCCGGAAGCGGGTCGAGGCGGCATTGGCGCTGGGTGTGGCCGACCGTCCGCCTTTCGGCGCCTGGGGGCACGCGTATCGCGAGGAGTGGTCGCCTGCCGACCTGGCAGCGATCACGGTGGAGCGAGCAGTCCAGTTCGAGTGGGACTTCGTGAAGTTCCAGCCTCGCGCCAGCTGCTTCGCGGAGGCGTTCGGCTCTGTTTACAAGCCTGCCGGGCACCGGCTCAAGGGACCTGTCCTGGAAAAGGAAGCGGTTCCAGACCTGGATGCCTGGAACACGCTTGCGGTTGTCAACCGGCAGGCGCTCGACGATCAGGTGGAGTCGCTGCGAATCGTGGCACGCAAGCTGGGATTCGACGTGCCGGTGATCCAAACGGTGTTCAGCCCGCTCACAGTCGCGGGCTACCTGGTCGGTAAGTCGTCATCGCGCGTGGTTCGCGAGCTGCGCAAGAATCCACACCTGTTGGGGCCGGCTCTCGAGAAGATCGCCGGCGTCCTGGTTGATTTCAGCCGCCAGTCGATCAGCGCAGGCGCGAGCGGCATCTTCTACGCCATCTCCGGCTATGCGAGCCGGGAGGCGATGCCGGAAGACGTCTATCGCGAGCTGGTGCTGCCGTCTGACCTCGCGGTGCTCGAGCAGCTGCCGCACGACGCATGGTTCAACGTCGTCCACCTGTGCGGCTCCAAGCTGCATTTCGACCTCATCAACGACCTTCCTTCTCAGGCGGTGAGCTGGTCGGTGCACAACCTCGGGACGCCGACCCTGGCCCAGGGCCGCCAGATCAGCGGCCGCGCCGTGATGGGAGGCCTCGGCCAGCGCAAGAGCCTTCTCTATGGCGAGCCGCGTGAGGTCCAGGCGGAGGCGCGGCGGGCGGTCGCCGAGACTGGCGGTCGCGGATTGATACTGGCACCGGGGTGCTCGGTGCCCCCTCGCGTGCGCGACATCAACCTCGCCGCGATCGGGACGGCGCTGGCCGCGTGAGCGGAGTCGCCGGGCTGGCGGAGATCGTGCTGTGGGTCCGCGACATGGACGCTGCGCTGCGCTTCTATCGAGACCAGTTCGGTCT
>DASXTG010000083.1:0-4187 GCA_036505515.1 Candidatus Dormiibacterota bacterium
AGAACTGGTAGCTGAAGGGCTGTTGCAGGTCGACGAGCAGGTCGATGGTCGAGACGACCACGTGGACGTGGCAGTCGAACATGCCGGGGAGCACGGCGCAGCCGCTGGCGTCGACCGCCTCGTCCCCGTCGAGGCCGCTGCGGACCCCCAGGATGCGGCCGCCCTCGACGACCACGTCGGCCTCGGCGAGCGCTCTCGCACGAGAACCTCTGGCGCTGCGGCAAGTCCTCGCGCCGCTGCCGCTGGAGGCGGTGCGCGAGATCGAGCGGTGCGCGCCAGGGCTGGAGGTCCGCGAGGGCTACGGCTGCACCGAGTCGGGCGCGGTGATCTCGAGCACCCCGCCCGGACGGCGCAAGCTCGGCTCTGTCGGCCTGCCGCTGCCCGGCTACGAGGTGCGCATCCTCGACGAGATGGACCAGGATGTCCCGCTCGGCGAGCGCGGCGAGATCTGCTGCCGCGCGCCCGGCGTGATGCTCGGCTACTGGGACGCGCCGGAGACGACCGCGGACACGCTGCGCGGCGGCTGGCTGCACACGGGTGACATCGGCTATCTCGACGAGGACGGCTACCTGTGGGTGGTCGACCGCAAGAAGGACCTGATCATCCGCGGCGGCTTCAACGTCTTCCCCAGGGACGTCGAGGAGACGCTGGTCGCGCACCCGGCCGTTGCGATGGCGGGGGTCGTCGGCCGGGCGGACTCGCTCCATGGCGAGGAGGTGGTCGCGTTCGTGGCGCTCCGGCCGGGGTCGAGCGCCGGCGCCGATGAGCTGGTCGAGTTCGCGCGCTCCCACCTGTCCGCCTACAAGTACCCGCGCGAGGTCCACGTCCTCGACGACCTCCCCCTCACCCCCGTCGGCAAGGTGGACCGCAAAGCCCTCCGCCAGCGGTTATAGCGGGCGCGGCGGACGCGGGGCCGCGGGCGCGGCGGTGGGCGCGGCGGTCCGGCGGTCCGGCGGCGTCGCACGCGTCTGCCAGAATCCGGCATGCGCTACGCGGTGGGGATCCCGAACGTCGGCGACTACGGCGACCCGGGGCTGCTGGTCGAGCTGGCACGCGAGGCCGAGGCGGCGAGCTGGGACGCCCTTGTGGAAGAGATTCACAAATCATCTCTTCACTTGACGAGATAATCTCTTCATCTTCACACTGGTGTCATGCTGTTTCAGACCCCAGCTCTGAGCGACCGCGACAAGGCCGTCCTGCACGAACTCGCCAACTATCGGCGCAGTCTGCGGTCCGCACTGCGCCAACCCAGGCGCTGGACCGGAAACCTTCGTCGCAACCTTCAAGCGCGAGCCATCCGCGGCTCTAACACTATCGAAGGCTACGAAGTCTCCCTTGACGATGCGCTCGCAGCCGTTGACGAGGAGGAACCGCTCGACGCCGACAGGAGCACCTGGGCCGAGATCGTCGGTTATCGCAACGCCATGAGCTACATCCAGCAGCTCTCGAGTGCGCCTCACTTCGAATACAACGCCACGCTGCTGAGCAGCCTGCACTACATGATGCTCAGCCATGATCTCACCAAGCTGCCGGGCCACTTCCGTCCAGGGCCGATCTACGTTCATGACGACGAGACGGATTCAGATGTCTACGAGGGCCCGGACGCTGAGCTCGTGCCGGGCCTGATCGGTGAGCTCATCGACTGGCTCATGGCCGATCACAACGAGCCGATGTTCGTGCGCGCCGCTATGGCTCACCTGAACCTCGTGATGATTCACCCGTTCAAGGATGGCAACGGGCGCATGGCCCGCGCGCTACAGACACTTGTGCTGGCACGCTATGGCATTCTTGCGCCCGAGTTCAGCAGCATCGAGGAGTACCTCGGGAACAGGCGCAACACCCAGGAGTACTACGCCGTACTGGCTGAAGTCGGTGGCGGCAGTTGGAAGCCGATGAATGACGCAAGTCCATGGGTCAGCTTCAACCTACGGGCCCACTACATCCAGGCGCAGACGGTGCTGCGTCGCGTCAAGGAGACGCGGAGGCTATGGGAGGAACTCGAGGCGCTCGCCAGTCGCGAGGGCTTGCCAGAACGGACCGTGCCAGCCTTGTACGACGCCGCTGTCGGATTCCGTGTGCGGCGCAGCAAGTACGAGGCTGATGCTGACGTCGAGCCAGCTACCGCCGGCCGTGATCTCCGCAGGATGGTTGACGCTGGCTTGCTGATCGCGCAGGGACAAACGCGAGGGCGCCGCTACATCCGCAGCGAGCGCCTACGCAAGGTCTATGAGGGCGTCCGAGCTGAGCGGCCGCAAGTGGTTGATCGCTATTGCGACGACCCGCCTTGACGAGTCCGGCGACCCGCTCCTGGTCCCCGCCAGTGACCACAGGGCTTGTGGAAGCGGCTGTCGGGGTGAGCGCGAGCCATGGCCGGAGCCCCACGCGAGCATCCGTCCCGCGGCCACGTGGCGCCACAGCGGGTCGCGCCGGGCCTGACCGCCACGCCGCGACCCAGCGCCGCGGGGTGATGAGGCGGCGGGTTAGGGGGCCGAGTGGGGTTCGGTGCGGCGGGCGGGGTCGTGGCGGGTGGCGCGCAGCCACAGCGACGCCTGGGTCGGCTGCATGGTCTGGTCCACGACGGCGAGCAGCTCGGCGGTCAGAGCCTGGAGGTCGACCTGCTGGCGCAGGCGGGCGCTGAAGGCGGCGATGGTCATGGCCGCGTCGTAGCGGCGGCGGTTGAAGCGACGGTCGACCACCTGCTGGACGCGGCGGCGGGCCGGCTGGAACACCGCGGCGAGCGCCAGGGTCGCCCCGGCCACCAGGCTGGAGTCCTGGCCGAGGAGCTGGCCGAAGCCGAGGACCACGACGGCGTAGCCCCCGCCGAGCAGCACGGTCAGCGCGCTGTAGGCCAGCGTGCGGCTGACGATGCGGGTCCAGGTCCATGGTCCTCGGCGCCAGCACGCCACCCCCGCCCCGTCACCAAGCTGCGCAGATCCTCAGGTGCCGACCAGTGTCGCCGATTCCCGTGACGGCAGCGTTACGGTCGCGAGGCCCGCCGCAAGTGAACCCGGAAATGAACGGGGTCTCGGACTCCATCACCGAGTCCGAGACCCCACGGGCAGAGTGCCGTATCCGGGCCCACGACGCCCTCGGCACCCTGTTACCCGCCCCCAGCATGGGCCATATTGCCCCCGGGCGCACCGGCCCAAACCTTGGGTCACAGCGGCAGGCCGGCCTCCAGGAGGGCCATGGCGCCGTCGATCACCGAGTAGAAGTCCGCGGACGGGTCCTCGGTCCAGGTGAGCATCGCAGCGATGCCCACGCCCACCAGCGCTCCCGCGAAGACGCGCACGGCCGGATCGTCCGGGGGACGCCCGGTCCGCTCGGCCACCAGGTCGGCGATCATCCGCAGGTTGCGGGTGTACTCGTCCATCATCTGGATGTGCAGCTCGGGGACCGCCAGGATCAACTCGTGCCGCTGTCGCTCCTGCGCGACCTCTTCAGCGGTCATCTCCGCGAACACCTGCTTGAAGGCGGCGCGCAGCGCGGCGATCGTGCTGATCTCGGGCGGCTGTGCCCGGAAGGCCGTGATGATGCGCGGGTCGTAGTCGTCCTGGAGGATCACGGCTTCCTTGTTGGGGAAGTAGCGGAAGACGGTGCTCGGCGAGACGTCCGCCGCCTCGGCGATCTGGTCGACGGTGGTCTCCGCGAAGCCCTGCTCCCGGAAGAGCCGCATGGCATGCTCGCGGATCGCCGCCCTGGTCCTGGCCTTCTTCCGCTCGCGCAGGCTGACCTGCGACATCTCACCCTCCCGCAACGACCTCAGGCTCTGATTCTGCCCGAGCTTCATCGGCACCCACAATCGGCTCCGACCGGGATGGCAGGAACGCCAGGGTCAGCAGGATCCCGACGGCGGCCAGCCCGCCGCAGACCCACAGCATCATGTCCATCCCATGGATGAACGCCGACCTGACCAGGTCGAGCAGTGGTATGGAGCCGAGCGTATGCGCCACGGCGACCCCGGCGGAGACGCTCTCGCTCACCGCGTCGGCGGCCTGCGCCGGCAGCCCGGTCACGTCGAGCCGGCCCCGGTACGACGAGTTCAGCACGGTGCCGAGCACCGCCACGCCGATGGCGCCGCCGACCTGGCGAACCGCCTGGATGAGCCCGGACCCGACGCCACTTCGCGCGGCGGACAGGGCGCCGATCGCGGCGTCCAGCGCGGTGGGCATCGCGAACCCCGTCCC
>DASXTG010000084.1:0-2903 GCA_036505515.1 Candidatus Dormiibacterota bacterium
CCGACACCACAACACTCCATCCTGCGGCCCGACGAGGGGGAAGACGAAGGGAAGGCGGCCGCAGGCCGCATGATCTCGCCCACAGCGTTCAAGATCACGGATGTCGCCCGGCATGTCGAGGAGAATTAGCCACCAGGGTCACGGTGATGCGCAAACCCTGCGCTGAGCAACCGCCGGAAGCCGTTGGCACCAGGGCTCGCGGGTTCCGGGCGTGGACTGCAACAGCGCCGCTTCACCTGCTAGGATAGCTTTGGCTAGTGAGATATCCATCTCTCTCTCCACGATCGACCGCTGCCCTCCTTTCCCTCGCCAGGCCATCCGGAATAGCACCATAAGGTGTAAAGCCGCAAAAGGGACAGGCTTGCCATGCTGCTATCAGGGCGCGGCCATCCAGGGGGCCGATCCATGGCCCTGCATTCCAAGCAGGTGGTGGTCAAGCTCATCGTCGCCAGCGAGGGTGGAGACCGATTCCTTCTGTTTGCCGAGAACACCCGCATCGAGTGCCCAAGTCTCGACCTGCGGTCCGGCTCCCCTGACGAGGCGACGCTCGCTGACCTGATTGAGGCCGCGATGCCCTGATCGAAGCCGAGCGAAGGCTGGAGAGTCCCGTCGTACGGGATGGCCTCGCCTGGCTCGAGCGGGCGCAGCATCCCGACGGCGGCTGGCCGCCCGCGATGGATCAAGGTGAGCCGCAGGTCAGCGCGACCGCCGCCGCCGTGCAGATGCTCGTGCGGTGTGACCGGTCTGGATCAGTTGAACGTGGCGCGACGTGGCTACGAGCCGCACAACGCCGGGATGGGGGCTGGGGCCCGACCATGGCATCACGGTTCTCGTCACCCGCCTACACAGCGCACGCCGTGCTCGCCCTCCTGGCCAGCGGCATGACGGCAACCGAAGCGCCGGTACGACGGGGTTGTTGTGAATACCTCCGGACGACGTTCCATCCTGAGCGAGCTGAGCCTTGGGACTCAGTTTCGGTCAACACCGTGGTCGATGACCGGACGGCATCACGGCTCGAATTTCGCCACTTCGCGACCCCGTGGGCGCTAGCCGCCCTCTCAGCGGCCGGACACGACCTGACCGACGCCACCGTTCTGCTGGGTACGCTCCGCCTGCTGCGGTTGCAAGATACGACCGGCGCCTGGCGCTGCGGCCTCACCGCTCCGGACACCTTCGCCCTCTGGGCGGCCCATGATGCCCTCTTCGCCTTGGGGGCGATCGCTCGGGCGAGTGTCGGCAACCTTGCGCCGCTGGTACGGATCAGCTATCGGGAGCACGAGCGCCAAGTGCTCCAAAGGGCCCTGGGCCAACTCCTCACCGAGCGGCCATTGATGCGGACTCGGCGGGGGATCCAGAGCGCATGGCTCTCGGTGCTCACCGCTGTCGTCGCACTGCTCCTCGCCGCGCAGGTGGGCTTGCTCCGGGGCCTGCAGTCCGATTCTGGCTTCAGACGGGTGCTCGCAGCGGCGGCTGCCGCCTTGATCGCGGTCGGCCCCGCCATCCTCGCGGGAATTCTCGTCGAAGAGTACAGAATCCGAAGAAACAGTCGCGAAGCTCAGCAGACTCGCGCAGGTAAATCTTCTGAGAGGAACGCGTCGATCGGCGATTAATTGACCGGATCGGCGCTACTCGGTAGTCCACGCGCTTCTTGCAGGCGTTGGCCATCGGTAAGTGGTATCTTGCCCCGCTGGCAACTCGCCAAGTGTGCGGGAGAGCGATTGTCTACTTTCGCAGGTGACTCCTAACTGTGCACGACTTGTTCATGTCGCTGCAGATAGAAGCTGTCAACTTCCACGTATGGCAGCCGTGCAACATGCGCTGCGCCTTCTGCTTCGGCAGGTTCCGTGACGTGCGGCGACAGGTGCTACCCGAGGGGCACCTCGCGCGCGGTGACGCCGCGGCGGTAGTGGCGCTGCTGGCCGAGGCAGGCTTCAAGAAGATCACCTTCTCGGGCGGCGAACCGTTTCTCTGCCCATGGTTGCCCGAACTGGTGCGAGTGGCCAAGCAACGAGGAATGGCGACCGCGGTCGTCACCAACGGCAGCCTGCTCACCGACGAACTGCTGGCGCGACTCGAAGGCGCGCTGGACTGGATAGCCCTGAGCGTCGACAGCATCGATCCCGAGGCACTGCGTGATACTGGAAGGATCACTGCGAGGGATCCCCTCTCGACCGAGGACTATCTCGCTCGCGGACGCGCGATTCGCAGGCACGGAATCCGATTGAAGATCAATACCGTTGTCACGAGCGCGAACTGGCACGCGGATCTGAGCGAATTCATTCTCCTGCTTCAGCCGCTTCGATGGAAGGTGATGCAAGTCCTACCCATCGAGGGACAGAACTCCGGTGCCGTGAACCGTCTCTTGATCGACGCCGAACAATTCGACCAGTTCGTGGCCCGCCATCGGCATGTCGAATTATCCAACATCGCGTTGGTGGCGGAGCGCAACGAAGATATGATCGGGAGCTACGCCATGGTCGACCCGGCGGGCCGGTTCTTCGACAACACGCGCGGGAGCTACACCTACAGCGATTCGATCCTGGCCTGTGGCGTATCCGCGGCGATCCAGCAGATCGACATCAGCCGCGACAAATTTCTCGGCCGCGGCGGGCAATACGATTGGCAGGTTCAGCACCAGACCAGCTCCTGAACAGCACCCATGGACGACCCGGACCCTGCCGCGGCGAGGGCGAAGGGCAGGCCGTCTGTATCCGGGTCAGATGCCGGCGGCGCCGGAGGAGGCGCGCGCGACCAGGTGGGTCGCCAGCAGCACGCCCCGGGGCGGCAGCGAGCGATCGTCGATGGCGAGCAGCAGCAGCCGGGTCATCTCGCGCGCCATCTCGTGGAGCGGCCAGCGCACGCTGGACAGCGGCGGCTCGGCCGAGGCGGCGGCCGGCGAGTCG
>DASXTG010000085.1:0-13365 GCA_036505515.1 Candidatus Dormiibacterota bacterium
GCTCAGCTCCTTGAAGCCCTGCTGCGAGGCGAGCAGGATCGGGTAGCTGAGCAGGGGGATGACCCCGATCCACAGCCCCGCCCAGGCCGTGATCTGGTAGAGCAGCTCGGCCTGCGGGTAGCGGTCGGCGAGCCGGCCCCCGATCACATAGCCGGCGGAGAGGTAGACCAGGACCAGCCCGATCAGCACCCCCCACACGTAGAGGCTGGTCCCGAAGTAGGGCGCCAGCAGCCGCGCCGCCCCGAACTCCACCCCCAGCGAGGCCATGCCCGACACGAAGACGAGCACCAGCAGCAGGCGTCGCGACAAGGCGAGCTAGAGGTTAGTCGAGCGGCTGGTCGGCTGCCCACTTGCGCGTGCGCTCGTCCATCGGGACAGGCAGCTGCACCTTGACCTCCGCGTACAGGTCGCCGGGAGGGCCGCCCTTGGGGTCGGGCAGCCCGAGGCCGCGCAGCCGGATCTTGGTCCCGTTCTGCGTCTCGGGCGGAACCTTGAACTGCACCTGGCCACCTTTCAGGGTCGGAGCCGACACGTCGCCCCCGCGCAGGGCGATGTGCAGCGGAACCGGAACTGTGACCTTCAGGTCCTTGCCGTCTCGCGTGAAAAGCGCGTCCGGCGCGACCTGGACCGTGGCGCGCAGCCCGGGCACGCGCAGCACCGTGCCCTCCTTCACGCCGGCAGGGACCCTGACCTCGACGCGCCGCCCGCCGGGCAGCTCCACCGTGCGGCTCGTGCCGCGGTACACCTCGCCCAGGCTCACGGTTATCGGCGCCTCCACGTCGACGGGCTGGGAGGCGGTTCTGGTCCGAACGCCGCCGCCGCCAAAGATCGATCCGAAGATGTCGCCAAAGCCGCCGCGCTCGCCGAAGAGATCCTCCATCTCCTCCGGCGTCACGGTGCGGTACTGGGCCTCAGGCCCCGCCTGAGTGCGGAATCCACCACCTCGGTTACCGCCTGGCTGCACGCCCGCGGCCTCGGCGGCTGCCCAGTCCGCCCCGAACTCGTCGTACAGGCGCCGCTTCTTGGCATCCGTGAGCACGTCATGGGCCTGGGTGATCTCCTTGAAGCGGACCTCGGCCTGCTTGTCGCCGGCGTTCACGTCGGGGTGGTACTTTCGCGCCAGCTTGCGGAAGGCAGACGTGATCTCCTTCTGCGTCGCCGCTCGCGGCACGCCCAGCACCTCGTAGTAATCCTTGGTCTTCGGCATCTGGTTAGGTACTTACCCGCTTCATGAGGGCGACGAATCCAGGCCGCCGCCGGTAGCCGAGCCGTTCGTTTATGTGGAGCATCGGCGCGTTCTCGGAGTCATTGTCCGTGCAGACGTACGGGACGCCCAGCTCGATCGCCTGGGCCAGGGACTGGAGCTTGACAGCGCGTGCCAGGCCACGCCCCCGGTAATCCGGGTGGCAGCACGTGTATCCGGTCCACACGCTGCCGCGGACCGGTGGAAAGCGAAGGAATGAAAGCGCGACCGGCGCGTCGCCGTGCAGCGCGATCCAGTAGCGGTCGTGGGGCCGGTCGGGCGCTAGCGCCCGGCTTTCGAAGTCTTCGAAAGACTGAGGAAGGATTGGGACCGTGTGCGGGATGTCCTGCTTGGTCAGCTCGTTCAGCTGATGCAGCCGGAGGAGCTTCTCAGGATGGTCCCACTCCGCCAGCGTGCTGAATCGGATACCCTCGGCGTCCGGTCGCGTTCGGGTCTCGGCGGCCTCCGCGAGCAGCCGCCGACCATGCTCCTTGAGGTCGAGCTCCCAGACCTTTTCGTAGCGGTCGCGTTCGTAGCCGAGGCGCTCCAGCCCCGCGAGCATCTCGACCTCATCCTCGGCCACCCAGGCGAGCAGCATCAGCGCGCCCGTAGCCTCTGCTCGCGCCCCGATCCAGGTCCACAGGTCTGTGATCAGGTCGAGATCGAGTCGGTCGCGCGCCAACCAGACCTCCAAGTCGCAGTGTCTTTCGGGCAGCTTCTCCCAAGGCCCGTGCAGCCACGACAGGTAAGCCACCGAGCGACCGTCCAGGTCACCGAGGAACCGCGCGACTTCGTGGCCCTCTTGTACATGCGCCCAGTAGTAAGCGGTCATGACCGGGTCCTGGGGCAGCGCCGGATAAGACTCCGTCATGACGTCGGCCGCGAGCGCGGCGTCGTCCATGGTCGCGGGCCGAATCACCGGAAGGGTCACCGCTCAGACTCTAGAGAAATCACGCTGGGCACGATCGCCGAGGGGCTGACCTCGAGAATACCGACCGAAGGCGAGATGGTATGGCGCATGTGGCGCGCCACCTGCAGCCAGCACCACTCGAACCATCCCGGCCGCTGACGAAGGCGCCGCGAGGTAGTCGTCGGATTCCACTGATGCACGCCGCCCGGGTTGAACAACAGGGTTCCTTCCAGCATTCCGACATGCGGCGTGTGCGTGTGGCCGAAGACGATCGCGTCGGCGCTGACGAAGCGCCGGCGCAGGGCCCACGGCAGGTTCGAGTGAGGGTGGAAGTAGCCCAGGCTCACCGTCCACAGAAAGGTCTGGGGCTCTTCGAGCCAACGGCTTCGATTGCCGTGGACGACCACGATCCGCTTTCCCTCCACGATCAATTCGCGGCTGAGCGGCAGGCCGGGCAGATAGCGGTCATGGTCGCCGCGCACAGCCTCAACCGGCGCGATGCGAGCCAGCTCGGCGATGGCCTCCTCACCGTTGACGTCCCCCGCGTGAAGGATCAGATCGACACCCCGCAGCGCCTCGAGTGCGCGCTGGGGAATTCGTTCCATGAACTCCGGGCAGTGCGTGTCCGAGATGACGCCGACGCGGGTGCTGACGGAGCTCTACCTGATCCCGGCGGCGGCCGCTCCGGCCAGGTGGGCGGCTCTGGTGTCGGCGCCATCGGCGAGCGCACGCACCGCCGCAGTCGCAAATCTGTGCGCGCGGTTGGCGTCGAGGCTCATGTCGATGTGTGCCAGCGCGAACCAGGCGCAGTAGGTCTGGCGTGCGTTGGTGACAGCCACCGGCGGGCTCGCCATTGCCGCCGTGGCCCACCGGACCGCGGTGGCCACATCGTGACCAGCCTTCAGCGCGTTGAACGCACCCTGCGCGGCCGCGTGGCAAGCGGGCGCCTTGGCGCCCCCACGCTTCGCCCACGCGAACCACTCCGCATACGCGCGGTCATCTGCGGTCGGCTCCGTGCTCGAGATCTTCGCGTCGAATTGCTTGGTCGGAACTACCTCCCATGAAGGCCTCTGCTGCCCCGGTACAACGGTCCTCTGCGTCATCGGGGTGGAGGTGGCTGGAGGCGCCGCCGGCGCAGGGATGGGCGGCGTAGACGCCGCCGGGGCGGGAGGCGCGGTCGTGGCGGGCGCCGGCGATGGTGCTGGAGCCTGTGGAGCTGGTTGGGGCGCGGCCGGCGCCGGCTGCGGTTCTGCGGGGGGGATCCACTCGCCGCCGATCCGCGGGGCCCAGGCGGGCACCTCCACAGCGCCCGGCCAATCGACCGAATCGTCCTTGGCAGGCGGTGCGGGTTGGGCCGAGGGAGCCGGAGCGGACGGAGGGGTGGGCGCAGCCGGGGGGGCTGGCGCAGCCGGAGGGGCCGGCGCAGCGGGCGTGGCAGGAGTGGCCGCGGCGACGGACTCGGACCTGACCGGCTCGGGCGGCGCGGTGACTGGAGGTACGGTCGTTGGAGGCGCGGTCGTTGGAGGCGCGGTCGCCGCCGGCGGGGTCGGATGAGGAGTCGTCGGGATCGGCCGCTCCGCGGGCAGCACCTCCGCCGAGGAATGAGTGCCTGTCGCCGAAGTGGCAGGGGCCGGGTCCGACGGCGACCACACCGGCATCGCGTGCTCAGTGGCGGGCTCGGGCGGCCACACGTCCGCATCCGCTCCTGCAGCGGCTCGACCCGGGGACCAGGCCGGCATCGCGCGCTCGGTGGGGGGGTCGGCCGGCCAGACGTCGTCCGGTTTGGACGCCGCCGCCGCGGGCGCCGGGGTCTGCTCCCGACCCGGCGCGGCCTCGGCCGGCTTGGCCGGCGTGATCGGCTCGGGTTCCGCGACCGCGATCGGCTCGGGTTCCGCTGTCGCGATCGGCTCGGGTTCCGCTGCCGCGATCGGCTCGGGTTCCGCTGCCGTGACCGGCTCGGGTTCCGCGGCCGTGACCTGCTCGGGCTCGGCGGCCGTGATCGGCTCGGGCTCCGCTGCCGTCACCGGCTCGGGTTCGGCCGGCGTGGCGGGCTCCGGTTCAGCCGGCGGCTCCTCTTCGGCAGCCGGAGGTGACGTCTGCGCCCATTCCGGGGCGGTCTTGGCCATCGCTACGGGAGGCCTGGTTGCAGGCTCGGTCTCCGGGGCGGCGTCGCCATCGGTCTCGAGCGGCGCTGCCTCAGACACCGTCTTGGCCCACTCCGGGGTCGCCTTCTCCATCGGCACTGCCGCTGCAGCCTCGCCAGGCTCTGAGGGCGACTCCCCGGCGTCCTCCGGCTGCTCATCAAAAGCAGGCGCCGTCCGTGCCCACGTCGGGGTCGTCTTCTGCATGGGGAGCGCAGGCTTGGGCCCGTCGTCGCTGTCCGGCTCATTTTCGATCCCCTCGGCTTTGGATACCGCCGGCTCGACGACCCCGGCCTCGGTGCTCCGTACCTGCTCGGCGTCGGCAGCCGCCTCGAGATCCATGCGCGGCTCGTCACCGGGCTCGTCTTCAACCGCCGGTTCGGCCGGGCTCGGCGATTCGGTCTCTTCAGCTTCTGTGCGAACCGGTTCCGCTGCCTCCACCTCGCCGTCCTGGTCCGAATCGCCGGCGACCGGCTCCGGTGCGTCTGTGTCTATGTCTTGTGGCGCCTCTGCCTGAACCGGCTCCGGCGCTTCCGCATCGCTGTCGACTTTCTCCCGAGCCTTCGCCGCCTCGGGCGGCAAAGTCGGAGCCACGTCCGGAGCGGGCAGGTCAGGCAGCAGCGACTCTGTCTCGTCCTCGGGGTCAGTCGGAACGGATGGCTTTTCTCCCACCGGCAGCGCTCGCGGTCAGTCTATCGAAGCGACCACAAAATGCGACGCGGGCGCGGGTAGGCGTGTCCCGGCGCGTCAGGCGAAGACGTTGGTCAGGGCGTCTTCAGGAATCGGATCCGGCTGCTGCTCCGCCCAGTCGGCTGCATCCGAAGCCTCCTGGTCGCACTCCGCCTGGAGCCGATCCGCGTCCTCGGTCGCGATCCATCCGCGCTCGACCAGCCAGGTCCGGAAGCTGGCGATGGGGTCGTGCTCGGCCGCGTCGGCGATCTCTTCTTTGGTCCGGTACTTGAGCTGGTTGTCCTCGGAGGTGTGCGAGTTGATGCGCCAGATCTTGGCGTCGATCAGCGTCGGACCATCGCCTCGGCGCGCCCGCTCGACCGCCTCTTTGCACACCGCGTAGCAGGCAGGGACGTCCGTGCCGTCGACGGTCACGCCCACGATGCCGTAACCGGCCGCGCGGTCCGCAACATTGGGATTGGCCATCTGCAGCCGGATCGGGACCGAGATCGCGTAGCTGTTGTTCTCGCACACGAAGACCACCGGCAGCTTGTGCGCCGCAGCAAAGTTGACGCCCTCGTGAAAGTCGCCCTGGCTGGTGGCGCCGTCGCCGAACGTGCACAGCGTCACCGAGCCTTCACCCTTCAACTTGGCGGCGTATGCGATGCCCGACGCTTTCGGGACCCACGACCCCACCACCTGCGAGACGGAGGCGATCTTGAGGCGGCGGTAGCTGTAGCAGCCGCCCGGGATGTTGCGCCCAGCGGAAAGCGGGTCGTCAGCTTTCGCGAAAACCGCCAGCATCCACTCCTTCATGGTCAGCCCGCGGACGATGGCGTTGGCCAGCGCCCGATAGTGGGGGACCAGCCAGTCGTCCGGGCCGATGGCCGCGGTCGACGCGACCTGGATTCCTTCATGCCCGCGGCTGGAGCCGACGAAAGGAGCGCGCCCCTGCTTGACCAGGATGTGCATGCGGTCGTCGAGCGCTTTCGCCATGCACATCCAGCGGTGGAGCTGCAGGTACTCCTCATGCGTTGCCGTGTTGCGCTTGGTGGTGGTCGCCACTAGTGTCCGGGCTCCGAGATCCGCCGCGTACTCGCGGCATCGGCGGCCGGAGCCAAGGAAGGGGTGGCGCGAGGAGAAGCGCATCGCGTAGATGCGTGACGACGCAGCGCCGGGGCCCATGACGCTGGCTTCGGCGCCAAAGGCGCCCGGCCGCCTAGGACGCGAGGATGCAAGGAGCTTCGGGGGCTGGACACTATTGGTGACTGTTTCCGGAGAACGCCCGCGCGATGTCGACCACCTCGTCTGCCGTGAGGCCGAGCCGGTTGAGGTGCTCGTAGTAGCGGCGGTGGAAGTCTGAGAAGTCGCTGCGCTCGGCGCGTTCCTCTCGGATGCGCTTGACCTCGGTCAGCACCTTGGCCACGAGCTCTGGCTCCGGCTTGATGCCCGCCCCGCGCAGCGCATGCTCGATCACGACCGCACCGGAGTGCTTCCCGTACACGTACTCGACGCCGGCGCCAAGGTCGGCCGGGGGGATGAACTGGTAGATCGCGGGATGGATCAGCATCCCCGCGGTGTGGATGCCCGACTCGTGCGTGAACACGTTCAGCCCGATGCCCGGCTCGGTCGGCTGCACGGGGATCCCGCTGATGCGCTCGAGGTGGCGCGCCAGCTCGCGCAGCCTGTCGTATTTGAAGTGAGGGATCTCGATGCCGAACAGGTAGCGCAGCTGCATGAGCACCTGGTGCATGGGCGCGTTGCCGGTTCGCTCACCGATGCCGTTGACGCTGGTCGTGAAGACCTCTGCGCCGGAGCCCAGCGCCGTCACCGTGTTCCATGCGCCGAGGCCGAGGTCGTTGTGGAAGTGCACGACCAGGGGCGCGTCCGGCGCCGCGGCTTTGATCCTGGGGATGTACTCCCGCACGGCAAAGGGCGAGTAGCAGCCCACGGTGTCGGGGGTCGACGGCCGCGTGCCGCCCGCCTTCAAACCCTCGCGATGGATCTCGGCGATGTAATCAACGTCGGCGCGGCTTCCGTCCTCGCCACCGAACTCGATCGAGGTCGCCCCCTGCTCGCGCGCATAGCGGATCGCGTCGCACATCATCCGCAGGTTCGCCTCGCGGTAGAAGGACACCGGCAGCTCCAGCCATTCGGATTCGGGAATCCCTTCGCGGTGCAGCAGCGTCTTGCCCAGCTTGTACTTGACGTGGAGGTCGGAGGCCGATGTGAAGATGAAGTACGTGACCTCGTCGCGCTTGTGGCCGAGCGAGTCGATGACCTTCATGGTCGCGTCGATGTCGCCTGTGGTCGAGCGCATCATGCACACGACCTCGAGGTCGCGCCGGAGCTCACCTCGCTTGCGACCTTCGAGCACCAGCCGCAGCGTCTCCTGCTCGCTTTCTGACACGTAGGGGAACCCGACGTCCATGACGTGGACGCCGATGTCAGACAGCATGCGTGCCAGCTCGTACTTGTCCTTCGGGGTGATCGCGACGCCGGGCATCTGCTCGCCGTCGCGCAGCGTGTCGTCGTAAACGCGAATCCTCGACGGCGGCGGGAACTTCAGGTCGTGCGCAAATTTCGTCGGGTCGCGGGCAAGCTCCTCGAGCGGCTCCTGGAGGTCAACGGGTTGGACGCCGTCCATCAACGGCGCGCGGCGGCGACTCGCCGTTCCTGCAGGCGTTTACGCACCCATGGCACCAGGCCGCCCATGTGCAGCAGGTCGGTCATGAACTTGGGGAATGCCTCGGAGCGGTACTCATCGCCTTTGGTGAAGTTGCGGATCACGCCTTCTTCGAGGTCGACCTCGAGCTCATCGCCTTCGTCGACCGCCTCCGCCGCCGGGGGCGACTGCAGGATCGGGTAGCCCATGTTGATCGCGTTGCGGAAGAATATGCGCGCGTAGGAGTCGGCGATGATGAGCGAGATGCCGGCGCCGCGGATCGCGACCGGGGCGATCTCGCGCGACGAGCCACAGCCAAAGTTGGATCCCGCCACCATGATGTCGCCGGCCGCGACCTGCGAAGCCCAGGTTTCGCGCCCTGGCACGCCCTCCATCGCGTGCTTGCCGAGCTCCTTCTCATCCAGGGAGTAGATCGCGTACTTGGCGGGGATGATCTGGTCGGTGTCGATGTTGGTCCCGAACTTCCAAGCCCGGCCCCTCAGAACCCGCGGAAATGTCACCGGAGGGCAGCAGGCATCGCGGCCAGCACCTCGCTTGGGTGGCTGATCACGCCGGTCACCGCGCTGGCGGCGGCAACGGCGGGGTTGGAGAGATAAACCATCGCCTTCGGGTGGCCCATGCGACCTGGAAAGTTGCGGTTGGTGGTGGAAAGGCAGACCTCGCCCTCGCCCAGCACGCCCATGTGTCCGCCCAGGCACGCGCCGCATGTCGCCGTCGTCCACGCTGCGCCTGCAGCCAGGAAGACGCCGATTAATCCCTCCTTCTCGGCCTGGATCGCGACCTGATGCGATGACGGCGTGATGATGAGGCGCACGCCGGGGGCGACCTTGTGCCCACCGAGCACGGCCGCGGCACGCCGCAGATCGGTGATGCGCGAATTGGTGCACGAGCCGATGAACACCTGATCGAGCCTGGTTCCCGCCACCTCTGACAGCGGCGCGTAGTTGTCGGGCGACATTGGTTTGGCGACACCCAGCTCGACCGCCTCGGCGTCGAACTCGAAGACTTTCTCGTAGGTCGCGTCCGGGTCTGATGAGACCGGCGTGTATGGACGCTTCGCGCGCCCATCGAGATACTCCTTCGTGACCTCGTCGAACTCGAGGACCCCGTTCTTGGCGCCGGCCTCGATGGCCATGTTGGTGATGGTCAGGCGGGCCTCCATATCGATGTGCTTCAGCGCCTCGCCCACGTGCTCCATGGCTTTGGAGCGGGCGCCGTCGACGCCGATCTGGCCGATCACATAGAGGATGAGGTCCTTGGCCTCGACCCACTCCTTCAGTCGGTTGTGATAGACGAACTTCAGGGTTTCGGGAACGCGAAACCAGAGCTCGCCCAGCGCCATGACGCAGGCGAGGTCGGTCGATCCGATCCCGGTCGCGAAGTTGTTGAGCGCCCCATAGGTGCAGCTGTGTGAGTCGGCGCCAACGATCAGCTCGCCCGGCAGCACCAGCCCGTTCTCCGGCAGGACCGTGTGGCAGATGCCGCCTTGCCCAACTTCGAAGTACCACTTGATGCCCATATCACGCGAGAACTCCCGCGTGAGCCGGCCGAGCGTGGCGCTGGCGGCATCCTTGGCAGGCTGGAAGTGGTCCTGGGTGACGGCGACGCGATCGGGATCCCAGATCTTCTCCGCACCCATCTGCTCGCGCATGATCTTGCCCGCGGGCGGAATGGTGAGGTCGTGGCCCATCGCAAAGTCGACCTTGGCCAGGACCAGGTCGCCCGGCTGCACGCTTTCGCGGCCAGCCCCGCGGGCGAGGATCTTCTCGGTCATCGTCATGCCCATGTCAGTCTTTGAGCCTCTTCACCACAGCATCCCCGGCCTGCGACGTGGACATGTCGCCACCGATGTCGCGCGTGCATTCGCGCGCGCGGATGGCTGATTCGACCGCACCCTCGATCGCGTCTGCCATCTTCGGATCACCCAGGTGTCTAACCATCATAGCCGCGCTCAAAATCGCCCCGATCGGGTTGACGATGCCGCGCCCCGCGATGTCGGGCGCGGTGCCGTGGACGGGCTCGAAAAGGCCGCGCCCGGTGATCGGGTTGATGTTTGCCGAGGGCGCGATGCCCATCCCCCCGATCAGCTCTGCAGTCAGGTCCGAGAGGATGTCGCCGAAGAGGTTGCCGGTGACGATGACCTCGAACTGGCTCGGATCTTTCACGAGCTGCATGGCGGCTGCGTCCACAAACAGGTGGCGGGTCTTGATGCGGGGGTGCTCGGCCGCCACTGCTTTCCAGCGCTCCTGCCACAGGCCGCCCGCGAAAGTCATGGCGTTGGACTTGTCCACCATCACGACCTCGCGCCGCGCGAGCTCAAAGGCGTGCTCGATGATCCGGGTGACGCCGCCGAAGGTGTTGACGTCCTCCTGGGTGGCGACCTCGTCTTTGGTGCCTTTCTTGAATCGCCCGCCCATGCCGACATAGGCACCCTCGGTGTTCTCGCGCACGATCAGCAGGTCCACGCGCCGCTCTTGTTCCTGGCGCAGCGGGGAGAGGCGGTCGTCGTACAGCCTGGCTGGCCGCAGGTTGACGTAGAGGTCGAGGCCGAATCGAAGGCGGAGCAGCACGCCGGCGAGATAGTTGGGGTCGGGGACACGCGGGTCGCCCACGGCGCCGAAGAGGATGGAATCGGCTTTCTGCAGCTGGTTCCATACGTCGTTGGAGATCGCGGCCCCGGTGCGCAGATAAGCATCTGCGTTGACGTCGAACTCCTGGTACTCGAAGTCGGCGCCCGCCGCGCGGAGGACTTTGATCGCCTCCGGCACGACCTCCTTGCCCGCTCCGTCGCAGGGCAGGACGGCGATGTGTCTGGGCACTAAGCGTTCGCCGGCTCAGAGGCGCGCTCGCGGAGCTTGTAGCGCTGGATCTTGCCGGTGACGGTCTTCGGGAGCTCGGGCACGAACTCGATCAGGTGCGGGTACTGGAAGCGCTGGAGCCGCGACTTGCAGTGCTCCTGCAGCTCCAGCACCAACGCGTCACCCGACGACGCATCGCCTTTCGTGATCACGAACGCCTTGATCTTGGTGAAGCCGTCGACTTCGACTCCGACCACGGCGCTTTCGGCCACCGCGGGATGCTCGACCAGGGCAGCCTCGATCTCGATCGGCGAGACCCACAGCCCGCTCACCTTGATCATGTCGTCGGAGCGGCCCTCGTACCAGTAGAAGCCTTCTTCGTCGACGCGGTAGCGGTCGCCGGTGAAGAACCAGTCCCCCAGGATCGAGCGCTTTGTCTTCTCGTGCTGCGCCCAGTAGAGGGCCAGGGCGCTGTCCCCTTTCACGTACAGGTCGCCGGCTTCGCCGGCCTTCACAGCCCCGCCCTCGTCATCGAGGATCTTCAGCTCGTATCCCGGCACCGGCCTGCCGCTCGAGCCGGGGCGCACGTCCTCGACTCGGTTTGAGCAGTAGATGTGGAGCATCTCGGTCGAGCCGACGCCGTCCAGGATGGTCAGAGCGAATGCGTCCTTCCAGCGCCGCCACACCTCGGCGGGCAGCGACTCCGCGGCGGCAACGCAGTGGCGGATCGAGGACAGGTCGCGGGTGCGGGCCCCTTCGAAGTTGAGGATCGCGTTGTAGAGGGTCGGCACAGAGAAGAAGAGGGTCGGGCGGCGCTTCTCGATCGTGTCGAGGATCGACGCGGGAGTGTGGCGGCCGGCATGAAGCACGGTCGTTGCCCCCACCCAATAAGGAAAGGTGAGGTTGTTGCCAAAGCCGTAGGCGTGGAAGAGGCCGGTCGTCGAGAAGGTGGTGTCCTGGGCGGTGATGCCGAGGACCTGCTCCGCATAGGTGACGCACGTGTAAGGGATGTCGTGCTGGAGGTGGACGACGGCTTTCGGCTTACCGGTCGAGCCAGAGCTGTAGAGCCAGAAGGCCATGTCGTCCCTTCGCGTCGGCGCGGGCTCGACCTCCGGAGCGGTGCTGATCTGACCCGCCCTCAGGATGCGGGGCGGGTCGGCCACGCGCGTCGCGGCCTCGTGGAGCTTCTCCTCTGTGTTGCCGTCGACAACGACGACTCGGGCGAGTGAATCCTCGATGTAGTGGTCGTAGTCCTCGGAGCGCTGTAGGAGCGGGTTCACGGGGACGGGGACGGCGCCGATGCGGATGGCGCCCAGGAAGGCGGCGGCCCAGCCGGGGCTGTCGTAAGCGACGATCAGGACCCTCTCCTCTCGCCGGACGCCGAGCTCGCGCAGCGTGTGAGCGGCGCCGCAGGCGAGCCTGAAGAGCTCGCCGTAAGTGATGTCGCCGGCGGGGGCGTGGATCGCGACCTTGTTCTCGCGTCCGGCCTTCAGGTTGCGGTCGAGGAGGTCGGCGCCGACGTTGTAGCGGTCGGGGATCTCCAGCCCTTCCATGTCCGTCGTCAGTGTAGTTTCGGATCGTGAAAGAGGATCGGCTGATCCTCGTCTATGACGGCGAGTGCGAGTTTTGAAGGCGGCTCGCGCGCTGGGTCCAGCGCCACGATCGGTCGGGCCGGATCGATCTTCGGCCCAACCAGGAGGTCGGGTTGGCGGAGCGGCTCGGGATGAGCCGGGAGGAAATTGCTCGGGCGGTGTGGGCGGTCGAGCCGGCCGGGCGGAAGTTCGAGGGCGCGGCGGCGATCAACCGGGTGCTCCGCGAGCTCGGAGGCGTGTGGAGGTTGCTCGCGTCCTTCTATCGGGTTCCGGGAATCAAGTGGGTACAGGACGCTTACTACGGAAGGGTCGCCCGCAGACGCGCCTGGTGGTGACGGAAGGACTGGGAAGAGGGAGTCTCGGTGCTGCCTGCAGGCCTGAAGTTTGCCTGCAGTTTTAGGCCTGTTAATGCTTGATGGCCAAACAGATGTTCGATACAATTTGAGCATGGAACTGGGGTTGGGGGAAGGTGCAGCTCCGAGCGCTGAGATGGAGGCGCTCCTGGCCGCCATCGTTCGCTTCTGCGGGCGCCGCAAGCAGGGGCGCGCTGATGAGGAAGTTGCCGCCGAGCTGATCCACCTCCGCCATGGCTGCGATCGTCTGGAGCTGGAGTTCTCAGACAGCGCGGCCGTCTTCGCCAACACGGATCTGTTCGACCGGCAGGGCTCGACCTCGCCCATCGATTGGATCCGCCACAACTGCCACCTGACCGGACCCGCGGCGGCGGCGCGCGTAGACGTCGGCAACAATCTGGAGCGACTGCCGCAGAGCGTTGCGGCGCTGGAGGCGCGGGAGATCGGTTTCACCCACCTCACGGCCATGGCGCGGACGGCGGACGTGCTCTCCGAATCCGACACCGCAGCCGGCTTCGACGAAGGGGCGCTGCTGGGCAAGGCCAGGGAGAACAGCCCGGGCAAGTTCTACTACATCTGCCGCCACGCTCGGCACGCGGCCGACCCCAGGGGTTACGCCGGCGAGCAGGCGGAGCAGGTCGAGAACCGCAGTCTCTCGCTGAGCATGTGGGAGGACGGCACGTATGCGATCAGCGGCGTGCTGGACACGGTCGGTGGTGCGGCCCTGCGCTCGGCGCTGGAGCCTCTGGCGCGGCGCAAGGGCGCCCACGACCACCGCGACCGCAAGCGCCGGATGGGCGACGCCCTGGTGGAGTTCGTGGAGCGCGCCCACCCGGCGCGCCTCCAGGTGACGACTTCACTGGAGACCCTGCTCGGCCTGAGCGGAGCGCCGGCGGCGGAGATGGACTTCTCGCTCCCGATTTCATCGAAGACGGTGGAGCGGCTGGCCTGCGACTGCAGCGTGACCAGGATC
>DASXTG010000086.1:0-13560 GCA_036505515.1 Candidatus Dormiibacterota bacterium
TACAGCACGGCGACCGGGATCGAGCCCAGCAGCGCGGCACCCATCAGCTCGCCCCAATAGAACTCGTCACCGTGGATGAGCTCCTGCGTAACGCCGACCGGGATGGTCTTGACCAGGCTGTCATTCATGAAGATCAGCGAGTAGAGGAACTCGTTCCAGGAGAGCGTGAACGCGAAGAGGGCGGCGGCGAGGATGCCCGGAAGCGCCAGCGGGATGGCGATCCGCACCATGGCCTGCAGACGGGTCGCGCCATCCACCAGGGCAGCCTCCTCAAGCTCGCGGGGTATGCCCTTGAAGAAGCCCATCAGCATCCAGGTGCAGAAGGGGATCAGGAAGGTCGGGTAGGTGAGGATCAGCGCCCACAGGTTGTTGAAGAGGTGCAGCTCACGGATGACGAGGGTGAGCGGCAGGAAGAGCAGAGTGGGCGGCACCAGGTATGTGATGAAGATGCCCCAGCCGATGGAATCGGCGCCGCGGTATCGCAGCCGTGCCAGCGAGTAGCCGGCAAGGATGCTGCAGAAGAGGGAGATGAGGGTCGAGACGGTCGCCACCACGATCGTGTTGACCGCCCAGTGCGGGAAGTTGGTCTGGGTGAAGAGGTGCTGGTACCAGGCCAGCGTGGGCTGCCGGACCCAGAGCGGGCTGACCGAGAAGTCGAACAGCTCGGAGGCCGACTTGAACGACGTGATCGCCATCCAGTAGAACGGGAACAGCGTCACCAGCAAGAAGGCCAGCAACGGGAGGTAAATCCGGATCACACGGCCGGCCAGGCTGTCGCCGATGACGCGTCCGGTCCCCCGCTTGCGCATCTTGAGCCGCAGCCCCCCAGGGTGCTTCAACCGGGCACTGCTCTGCATTGCCATCTACTCGGGCCTTCGGAGCAGGAAGAGGACGGCGGCAACCACGATCGTTAGCAGCGGGAAGAGCACCAGCGAGATGGCGGCGCCCAGGCCGATGGCACCGCCCGGGATGCCCCACTGGTAGGCCCAGATCGCGAGCAGCTGGGTGCTGTTGTAAGGGGCTCCGTTGGTGAGCACGAACGGCCCCTGGAAGTCGGCGAATGTCAGGATGGTGGAGAGAAGCAGAACGACCAGCAGCACCGGCCGCAGCATTGGCAGTGTGATGTTGGTGAACTGCTGCCAGCGGCTGGCGCCGTCGACCCGAGCCGCCTCGTAGAGCTCGAGCGGGATAGCCTGCATCCCGGCCAGGAAGGAGATGCCGTAGAAGGGCGTGCCCCGCCAGATGTTGACGATCATCAGCGACGCCATCGCGTTGGCGGGCACTCCCAGCCAGTTGGGTCCGGGATAGGGCACCAGGTGGCTGGTGACCAGCAGCCAGTTGACGACGCTGAAGGTGGGGTCGAACATAAACCTCCAGGCCTCGTAGCTGAGCACGGTCGGGATGATGTAGGGGAGAAGCAGGGCCGCTCGCACGAAGCGCCGGTAGGGGAAGACCTGGTTCAGCAAGAGCGCCATGACCAGGCCGAGGCCGAGCTTGAAGACGGTCGTCACGCCTGTGTAGAGGAAAGTGTTGACCACGGTTCCGTAGAAGACGCTGTCGGTGCGGAACTCGAAGCTGTAGTTCGATATGCCGATGAACTTGCCGAGGGCGCCGAGCTCGGAATCCGTGACCGAGAGCCAGATCCCGAAAAAGAAGGGATAGAGCAGGAAGAGGCCCAGGATGACGAGGGTAGGGGCCAGCAGTAGGTACCCGAGCGGCGCCTCGCGGTCGTAGATCCGCGCGCGCCGCCGGTGCCATACAGGGACCGCGTCAGCTCGGGTCGCGGTCCCCATCTCTAAGAGCCCAGGCTAGCTGCCGTCAGGGCCTCTCGAAGATCGCCTTCAGCCGAGACTCCGCCTCCTTGACCGCGGCCTCCATGTCCCCTGTGCCGTCGTTGGCCAGGGCCTTGGCGAACATGTCCGCCACGATGTATTGCGTCTGCGACTGGGCCGTCTTCTTGCTTGGCGCGGCCGGCCAGCCTGGCCACTTGCCCGGCGCCACCACGTCCTCAAAGGCCTTGAGCTTGGGGTCGCTCTTGAAGACGGGGTCGCCGTGGAACGCGTCGAACGGCCCGGCGTTGTAGCCGGCTGCTATGGTCGTCCACTTCATGTACTGGTCCTTGTCCATCAGGTGGAGAATCAGCGCCCTGGCGGTCTCGGCATCCGGCGACCACTTCATCACGGCGTGATTGAAGATCAGGTTCATGGCGAAGGTGCCCTTGGGGCCGCTGGGCATGGGCGCGTTGTCGGTTACGTCCGTGTACTTGTGAAACTCGATCTTCTGCCGAATGTAGATGCTGGCCCCGTTCAGCGTCCCGCTGATGCGGTCGGCGTGGTAAGCCTGGTTGTTGTCGGGGTCGAGCCACTCGGGGTGCACAACGAAGCCGTTCTTAACGGCACCTTGTGCCCATTGGATGGCGTCGCGTGTCTCCTTGGAGTTGATGGCGACCGTCTTGCCGTCGGCGTTCACCTCTTTGCCGCCAAAGCCCCACAGCACCGGGTTCCACATCGTCAATGAGTCGCCGTAGGCGTGGCCGTCGGTCTGTGCGATCGGCTTGCCGGTCGTCTTCAGCTTGCCGGCGGCGGTAGCGAGCTCGTCCCAGGTCTTGGGGAAGCTGGTGACGCCAGCCTGCTTGAAATAGTCGGTGCGGTAGCTCCAGGCGTTGGGCACGATCGTGTAGGGGATCGCACGCCACGTGCCGCTGACCCTGCAGAAGGCCTCGTTGACGGGGTCGGGCTTGCCCAGCTTGCTGATGAGGATGTTGACCTCGTTGCTGACGTCCACGCAGGCGTCGGTATAGAGCTGCGGCCAGCCGTACTGCATCTGGATGATGTCGGGACCGGAGTTGGCCTCCACGGCAGCCGCGGTCTTGGTCTGCAGCTGGTCGCCGGTGACGGTCTCGACCGCCACCGTCACGCCGTTGGCGTCACCCCATTCGGCAGCCTGGCGCTTGAACTCGGTGTCGGCATCCTTGACAAAGCTGGTCCACTGCAGGAGCCGGATGGAGGCGCCCTTGCGCGGCTTGGGGATGGCCGTGGAGCCGCCGGAAGAACCGGGGCCGCAGGAGATGATCATCTCGGGGAAGGCGATGGTGGCCACGGCAACCCCGGCTGTGCGCAGAAAGTCTCGACGCGACCAGCCGGATTTGGCCCTCGTCTTTCGTTGCGACATGATAGGAACCCCCTAACAGTTAATGTGGGACTCCGACAGAATCCCATCTTAGCGCCGGTTGCGTTCGCTGGCCTCGGCGCGTTCGCGCGCCACATCTCGCAGACCTGCAGATAGCTCACTTCGCTCCGTTCTTGTGAGATCCACTAGGCTCACGATGTGCGGTACTCCGAATCAGTCGTGGGCCTGATTGGCAACACGCCACTGGTCAGGTTGCGCCGGGTGACCGAGGGCATCCGAGCCAGAGTCCTGGCCAAGGTCGAGTACTTCAACCCAGGCGGCAGCGTCAAGGACCGCATCGCGGTCCGGATGATCGATGAAGCAGAGAAGGCCGGCGTACTCCAGCCCGGCGGAACGATTGTCGAGCCCACCAGCGGCAACACAGGCATCGGTCTGGCCCTGGTGGCACAGGAGCGTGGATACAAATGCACCTTCGTCTGTCCGGACAAGGTCAGCTCCGACAAGATCGATGTGCTCAAGGCGTACGGCGCCGAGGTCGTTGTCTGTCCCACCGCGGTGGCCCCGGAGGACCCGAGGTCTTACTACCAGGTGTCGGACCGGCTGGCGGCTGAGACGCCCGGGGGCTGGAAGCCCAACCAGTATGCGAACCCGAACAATCCCCGCTCGCACTATGAGACGACGGGGCCGGAGTTGTGGGAGCAGACGGATCGCCGGATCACCCACCTCGTCGCTGGCGTGGGCACGGGCGGCACCATCTCGGGCGCGGGGCGCTACCTGAAGGAGATGTCGGGCGGGGCGGTCAGAGTCATCGGAGCCGATCCAGAAGGCTCCGTGTACTCGGGCGGCACGGGGCGGCCCTACCTCGTCGAGGGGGTTGGTGAGGACTTCTGGCCCGAGACCTTCGACCGGGGCATCTGCGACGAGATCATCGCCGTGCGCGACAGGGACTCGTTCGAGCTGACGCGTCGGCTGGCCCGGGAAGAGGGGCTGCTCGTCGGCGGCTCCTGCGGACTGGCTGTTGCGGCCGCACTCGAAGTGGCGCGCCGCGCCGTGCCCGACGATGTGATCGTCGTGCTGCTGCCGGACTCGGGACGCGGCTACCTGTCGAAGATCTTCAACGACGGCTGGATGACGCACTATGGCTTTCTGCGCCCTCCGGGAGACGTGGTCACGGTGGCCGAGGTGCTAGCGGCGAAGGCCGACAACATGCCCCAGCTCGTGCATGCGCATCCGAACGAGCCCGTCCGCGACGCGATCGACATTCTGCGCGAGTACGGTGTCTCGCAGATGCCGGTGGTCAAAGCCGAGCCCCCGCTGGTGACCGCCGAAGTGGTTGGCTCAATAGTCGAGCGCGATTTGCTTGACGCCCTCTTCACCGGCAGGGCCCAATTGCGGGACCCCATCAGCCAACACATGTCGCCACCCATGCCGACCATCGGCGGCGGGCAACCGGTGAGTGATGCGGTGACGCTGCTGACCGACGCCGGGGCGGCTGTGGTGCTCATCGACGGCAAGCCGCACGGCGTGATCGCGCGTCAGGACCTACTGGCCTACCTGGGCGCCGGCGGGCGGCGGGCGCCGGCTTCCTGAGGCGGTGTCCTACCTGGCTGAGCGCAGAGCCTGGGCCAGGTCGGCGATCAGGTCGTCTACTGCCTCAATACCGACCGAAAGTCGGACGAGGTCGGACGGCACCTCCAGCGGCGATCCGGAGGCCGAGGCGTGCGTCATCCGGCCTGGGTGCTCGATGAGTGACTCCACACCCCCGAGGGACTCACCGAGCACGAACAATCGAGCGTTATTGCAGATCGAGATCGCGGCTGCCTCGCCCGCGCGAACGCGAAAGCTGACCATCCCCCCGAATCGCCGCATCTGCCTGACCGCGACGTCATGCCCGGGATGGTCGCGTAAGCCCGGGTAGAGCACCTGCGACAGCTCAGGCTGCTCGGTGAGGAACTCGGCCACGCGCTCGGCGTTGTCGCAGTGCCGCTCCATGCGCACCGCGAGCGTCTTCAGCCCGCGGAGCGTGAGCCAGGCATCGAAAGGCCCGGCGACGGCGCCCATCGCGTTGTGGTGATAGGCCAGCTCTTCCCCGAGCTGGGGATCATTTACGACCAGGGCGCCGCCGATCACATCGGAGTGCCCGCCGCAGTACTTGGTGGTCGAGTGCACGACGACGTCGGCGCCAAGTTTTAGGGGCTGCTGCAGGTAGGGTGAGGCGAAGGTGTTGTCGACGACCACGCGGGCGCCCGCGCCGTGGGCGAGGGCGGCCAGAGCCGCGATGTCTGCGATGCGCAGGAGTGGGTTGGTTGGCGTCTCGACCCAGAGCACCTTCGTTTCAGGCGTGAACGCAGAGGCGACTGCATCGAGATCGTGAAGGGGCGCAGCTGACCAGCGCAGACCCCATCGCTCAGCGACCCTGGCGAACAGCCGGTAGGTCCCGCCGTAGGCATCGTCGGGGATGACAACATGGTCACCGGGCCCGCAGATCGTGCGCAGCAGGGTGTCCTCGGCCGCGAGACCCGACGCGAAGGCGAACCCGCTCTGCCCGGCTTCGAGGGCGGCAAGGCACTGTTCGAGCGCCTTGCGAGTGGGGTTGCCCGTCCGGCTGTATTCGTACCCCTGGCGCGGGGCTCCGACCGCATCCTGCTGATAGGTCGTGGTGGCAAAGATCGGGGGCACGACAGCGCCGGTCACCGGTTCGGGATCCTGGCCGGCGTGAATCGCGAGTGTCTCGAAGCTGTGGCTCATACCGCGCAGGCTACCCGTTGCTACACGGTAGCTACGTCGCCAGCTCAACCCGGTGTGACGCCGGATCGAGGTTACTCAGGTGCGAAGCGGACCCGGGCACTCGAGCGTGTCAGGCAGGCGGCAGGTCTCTCAGCCCGAGCTGACGGGCGAGGTCGCCCGACCTGCGCTCGGAGTCGGCCGCGTCGTCAGCGCGGCCGAGGGCGCGCAACGCCTTCGCCCGATCGTGGAGCGCTCGGGCAAGCGATGGTCGCGCCTCCATGGCTTCGAAGAGCTCGACCGCTCGATCGAGGTCGGCCAACGCCGCGACCCAGTCCGGCGTCGCCTGCCGGGCCAAGCTCCGCCCCCGGCCCCACAGTGTCTGTGCCTCACCGAAGCGATCGTTCATCGCGCGAGAGCTGGCCAGCGCCTGGTCCCAGCCCGCAATCCCACCGGGTAGATCGCCGAGCTGCGCCCGGACCGAACCGAGAAGGCCCTCGGTGAGCGTGCGCATGGGGGCCATGTTCGTCACCAGGCAGAGCTCGCTGCCGCGTTCTAGCGGTGCCTTGGCCGAAGGCGCGTCCTCCAGCCCAAGACTCGCGGCACCGTACATCACGTTCGAGGCCACCACACAGGCGTAGGCTCCGAGCTCCTCCGAACGCGTGGCGCACTGCAAGGCCTGGGCGGACGCCTGGTCGAGCTCGCCGCGCTCCAGATGGATAGCCGAGGCCGCGATCATCACGTCGACGCGAGCGATTTCGTCGCCATCCCCAGCGAGCCGCTGGGAGCGCGCGAGCGTCTCCTCGGCGGCCGCGAATTCGCCGAGCCGCGCGTACGTCATGGTAAGGAAATCAGCCACCATCGCGGAGGACAGGGAGTCCCCCTTCGCCTCGATCGCGTCGAGCGCCTCGCGCATCTCATGAGCTCCTTCACGCAGGCCCCCGGTGAACGCGATATACGAGCCCATGAGGGCTTTCGGCAGCGCTGCGGCGTTCGCATCGCCAATAGCCCTGCCTACCTGGGCGGCGCGCTCGAGCGCGTCTCTCAGCGCCGGGCTCGAGTCCGGCGCCTCGCCCCGCTGGCGGCGCAAGAACGCGACCCAGAAGTAGGCCTCGGTGACCAGGCGCTGGTCAGCACGGTCGGCTTCAGCGAGCGCCCGCTCCAGCCGATCGACGTCAGTGCCCGATTCGTTGGATGTCCAGCCGGCCTTCGCGCCGCCGACGGCCGCTCGAAGTCGGAGGTCGAGCTGCGAGTCGTCGGCAATCGCGCTTGCGCGCAAGAAGAACGCGGTGGCCTCCTTGTTCGCGAAGCGCTCGAGGGCATGCTCGCCCGCGACGACAAGATGCTGCGCGGCCCGAGCCGCGTCGCCGGCCTCTTCGAAGTGCATCGCAACGACCCCAGCGAGCTCGCGCTCGCGATCAGGGTGCAGCGACAGGATCGTCTCCGCGGCGGCCCGATGGAGCGTGCGGCGGTCCTGCTTAAGAAGCGAACTGTACGCGGCCTCCTGGACGAGGGCGTGGCGGAACAGATACTCGAGCTCCGGCAGCAGCGCCACTATCTGGATCAGTCCACTGGCCTCGAGGGTGCCCAGCTCGGATCGTGCAGTCAAGGGGCCCTCGTCTCGAGGAGACGCTCCAGGATCGTCACGCCGAACTGCCGGCCGATCACCGACGCCACGCGCAGCGTGCGCTTGCTCTCCTGCGGCAACCTGTCGATGCGGGCGAGCAGCAGGCCCTGAAGCGTGTCCGGGATCGCGATGCCCGCTACTTGCTCCGTTGCGATCCAGCGGTCGCCTTCGCGCACGATGGCCCCGCGGTCGATGAGCATCCGTATGACCTCTTCAACGAAGAACGGATTTCCCTCGGCCTTCGCCAAGACGAGATCGCGGGTGCCCGCGGGCAGCGACTCGATGCGCAGCAGATTCGACACGAGCGCGCGGCTGTCCTCCAGCGACAGTGGATCGAGTCGAATCTCGGTGAGTGCGTCTCCGCAGACATCGCGGGCTCCAGCGATCAGCCGCCAGCCGGCGGACCCTCGTTCGACGCGCGAGCTCAGGATGAAAAGCACCGGAAGCGCTGCGACAGACGGCAGGAGTTGGAGCAGCGTGTCGATCGAAGCCGTATCGGCCCAATGCACATCGTCACAGACCAGGGCCACCGGACCGCGGGTGCTGACGGCGCGCACCACCAGGATGAGCGATGCCACGTATCGCTTGATCGCCTCGGTCTCGAGGCCCGTTACCCGAGCCTGCATATCAGGTTCGAGCCGCAATGAAAGTAGGTGACCGAGATAAGCGTACGTTTCGGCCCATCCCTCTCCAAGGAGATCGCGTAGAGAGCTCTGCAGCGCCTCCGCGACCTGCGGCTCGTCAGCCGAAGCGCTCACGCCGATCAGCGATCGGACCAGATCGAGCACCAGGTGATAGGGCATGGCCTCGCCGTACGACAGGCAGCGCCCCTCGATCCAGCGCGCCGAGCCGTCCGCACGCTCGACGCTGGCTCGAAGCTCAGCCAGCATCCGGCTCTTACCAATGCCCGGTTCGCCGAGAATGCATGCGACCCGACCCTGTCGCGCGCGGACCACATCAAAGACCTCCTGCAGGCGCGCGAGCTGCTCATCGCGGCCGATCATCGGCGCCCGGACGCCGAGGAGGCCGCGGGTGCGGGTCCCTCCGGCCTTGAGGCCGGTGACTTCGTAGGCCTGCACCGCGTCCGTCTTTCCCCTCAGCTCGAGAACGCCGACGTCCACCGCCTCGACGAGCGTCGAGACGAAGCGATGCGTGGCTGCCGTGATCAGCACGCTGCCCGCCCGCGCGGTCGCCTGCATCCGCGCGGCGACGTTGACCGCGTCGCCCATCGCGGTGTACTCGTTGGCCGTGTCTGTGCCGACCACGCCGACGACGACTGGGCCGGTGTTGATGCCGACTCGGACCCGAAGATCGCTGGCCCCCAGCGCGCGCTGGGCTGCGCCGAGCTCGTCGATGGCGCGCACCATGTCCAAGCCGCACCGCACGGCGCGCTCCGGGTCGTCCTCGTGCGCCACGGGAGCTCCGAAGAAGGCGAGGACTCCATCGCCCATGAGTCGTGCGATCTTTCCGTCATAGCGCTCGATCGTGCGGTTCATCCGCGTGAAGGCCTCGCCCACAAGCGCCGTCCAGTCCTCGGGGTCGAGGCGCTCGGCGATCGAGGTCGAGCCGGCGATGTCCGCGAACAGCACTGTGATGGGTCGCCGCTCGCTCGACCCGGTCGGGCGTGTGGGCGAGGCCGCGTCCGGGGCGCTCATTCGCGCCAAATGCTAGGCGTCTCGGTTGTCGTCGTGGAGCGTTATGAAGATCGAGCTCAGATTGCGTCGAGAGGATCGGCGGCGATCTAGGAAGCCGACGCGACTAGCGACACGGCCGGGAGCTCGATTCTGCCGTCCCTGGCGAATGGCCCCATCCGGTCAGCGAGCTGTGCGTGGACGTGCCGCCGCTCGTCATCTTCGATCCGGCCAATGACGACCGCAATCGCCCCGGCAGCCCCGGACAGGAACTCCCAGTAGTCGTCCACGTCGCTGAAGTCCCACGTGAACGCAACCTCCTCGATCTTCGGGTCCGAGAAACCAGCACCGGCGAAGAGCCTGCGTATTCGATCGCGGTCGGCGAGCGCAAGGATCCCCGGTGCACCCGCCTCCGGCGGGGGCATGTGCCCACGCTCCTGGAGGATGCGCGACGGCACCGCCGCCCACGGGTTCTGCGCCGGCCCTGCGAAAACGGCGCAGGAGAAGCGTCCGCCACGACGCAGCACCCGGCGTGTCTCGGCAAAGGCCGCGGCGGGGTCCGCCATGAGCATGTATCCCCACCTGCAGAGGACGCCGTCGACAGTCTCGTCTGGGAGGTCCAGCCGCTCGGCGTCGAGCATGCGGCACTCGACGTTCTCGAGACCGAGCTCGTCCGCCTGTCGCCTCGCCACCTCTACCATCGCCTCCGAGAAGTCACTTACGATCACCCGGCCGCCTGATCCGACGAGTGCGGCAGCGGCGAACCCGACGAGGCCGGTGCCCGCCGCGAGCTCGAGGATCGCCTCGCCGCGCGCAGGCGCCAGCCGCTCGAGCATTCGCTCCGTCACGGGCCGCGCCCTCTCCTCGAAGTAGGCGTGGCGATGGTCCCATCCGGGCGCCATCGCGTCCCACACGGCCTGGCTCGCTCGTTTGAAGTCGGTCGCGTCCATCACCGCAGAACATAGCTTGGCAATGGCTCAGCCGCCGCCTCGCTGCAGCCTGTGACCGGCGAGATGCTCAGCCGCCGCAGACGGGGCCGTTGATGAGCCACGGAATGCACAGCTGCGGCCAGAGCGCCGCCCACACCGTCAGCAGTCCGATCATCCCCAGACCGGCCAACCACAAGGTGCCGGTGATGTTGTTTCGCTTTGGGACTGGCCACGAGCGCCAGCCCAGCCGGCGCGCCAACTTTGGACCCAGTCGCGCATCGATCAAGGGCCACAGGATGAGCCCGATCACCACCGCCGTCGGGACGATGATCGACGTGACGAGGGCCGGCCCCAGCTTTACGAACTGAAACAGAGACAGGAAGTACCACTCGGGCGACGCAATGATTACCACGCGTGGATCAGCGGCCTGTCCAAGCTGAAGCGCCGGCTGCCCGAAAACAGACAGCAAGCCAAGGCTGACCAGGGCGGCCATGGCCAGGACGGGATAGGGCCAGATATGGTCGGGAAAGTACGGGTGGGTTTCGCTTTCGGGCATGTCCTCGGTCACGTGATGACCGATGGAGCCGACCAGAATGCCAACCAGAGCGAACATCGCCAGCATCGGATAGAGGATGTGTCCGGGCCGGATCGGAAGGCCCTTCGAAGCTGTCTTCGGCGCCTTCATGCCGGCTCTGATGGACCCTGCCGCCGGGCCAGGCGGAAGTGAACGTAGATCAGCAGGGTCATCACCCCAGGAAGCAGAAAGACATGGGCCATGAAAAACCGCAGCAAGGTCGACGGTCCAACGACCGGTCCGCCCTGCAGCACGTATTTGATGAACCCGCTCACACCGTCGGGGAGTACGGAGGCTCCCGCCGCAATCGAAATCTCCCTGCTCCGGGCGAAATAGGAGTTGGCGTCCCAGGGGAGTAGGGATCCGGTGAAGCTGAACAAGACGATGACCAGGAAAATGGCCACGCCGACCATCCAATTGAGCTCGCGCGGTGCACGATACCCGCCGTTCAAGAACACGAAGGTCATGTGCAGAAGCGCCACCACCAGAAGCAGGTTCGCGCCCCAGAAATGAACTCCGCGGATGAGCCAGCCCAGGTAGACGGTGTGCTGGATAAAGACGACGCTTGTGTACGCGGGCGCCGGGGTGCCCGCCCCGTCAGGCACGTAGTAGATCCCAAGGAGGAATCCGGTGACGAACTCCACGACGATGAGCATGGCTGCGAGCCCGCCGAGGTACCGGTAGAACGCCGTCGCATAGTTGGGAACGCGGCGATAGAGCTCTGCCTCTACCGACTCGACTAACGGGAAGCGTTCGTCGAGCCAGCCGACGACCGCTGTCTGCAGTCCCACCTAGCGCCTACCTCGTTTGATTCTGCAGCTCAGAATCGTGGCACATACGCAGCTGTTCCACCGAATGATTGATTGAGTATGCAAGGCAAGCACCGGTGCGGCGGGTTCAGAAGGTCGCTTTGATTCGCGCGGGCATGTCGAGAACGGACGGCGTGGTCCGTTCTAATGGTGACAGTGCCAAGTTGGGCACACATCCTGAGACGAGGAGTCAGATCATGAGATACCTACTGGTCGTCAATTTCAAGGGAGGCGTTGTCGACACGCCAATGGAGGAGTGGAGGCCTGAGGAGATCACGGCGCACCTGGACTATTACAAGGCCCTTCACAAAGAGCTGGTCAGCAGCGGCGAGCTGGTCGATTCCCAGGTTCTCGCCGGCCCCAACCTCGCCAAGATCGTCACGTCTGACGGCCTGACCGCGCCGATGGTCACGGATGGTCCTTTCCAAGAGTTCAAGGAGTGGCTGGCCGGCTATCAAATCGTCGACGTCGAGTCGGAGGCGCGTGCCATCGAGATTGCGGGGAAGATCTCAGCCGTGCCGGGACCTGGCGGCATTGCGACACAGCAGCCGATTCAGGTGCGGCAGGTCATGGACCAAGCGCCGTCCGATGTCGCCGAGATGGAGGCGTTCCTTCAACAGGTGGGTGACCAGCGCTGAACGTCCCGTCGAGTGTCGAGGACCTGCTGCGCGAGTTGGCGCCGCAGGTCCTTGGCGTGCTCGTTCGCAGGTCTGGCGATTTTGACGCTGCTGAGGACGCCGTCCAGGAGGCGTTGCTTGCGGCGGCTCTGCACTGGCCGCGTGATGGTGTTCCGGCGAAGCCGCGCGGCTGGCTAGTTCAGACCGCCGTACGGCGCATGATCGACCAGAGGCGAAGTGAGCAATCCCGGCGATATCGGGAGCGCCTGGCGCAGCTGCAGGAAGCATCGGTGGGAGAAGTCCCCGATCAGGACGATACGTTGATCTTGTTGTTCATGTGCTGCCATCCATCCCTGACCCCAGCCTCGGCTATCGCATTGACGCTGCGAGCCGTCGGCGGACTTACGACTACCGAGATCGCAAACGCTTTTCTGGTGGGCGAGGCGACAATGGCCCAGCGCATCAGCAGGGCCAAGCAGCGCATCAAGGCGTCAAGTGTGCCGTTCCGACTGCCGTCAAAGGAAGAGCAGAAGGCTAGATTGCGCACGGTGCTGCACGTGCTTTACCTGATCTTCAACGAGGGGTACTCCAGCAGCACAGGCCGCGAGCTGCACCGCAGAGAGCTATCGGATGAGGCGATCCGGTTGACCAGGATGCTGCTGCGAATGCTTCCCGACGACGGCGAGGTCACCGGCCTGCTCGCTCTCATGCTGCTGATCGATGCCAGACGTCCTGCGCGAATCAACGAAGCAGGCGAGCTGATCACGCTCCCGGAACAGGATCGAACAAAGTGGGACCATGGACTCATCGCCGAAGGGGTTGCCTTGATCAACCGCGCAGTGGGCAAGGGGGCCGTTGGCGAGTACCAAATCCAAGCCGCGATCGCGGCCGTTCATGACCAGGCTCCGCGAGCTGACGACACCGATTGGCCACAGATCCTTGCCCTGTATGGGTTGCTCGAGCAGATGACCCGCAACCCGATCGTTACGCTCAACAGAGCCGTCGCGGCTGCAATGGTCCACGGGCCATCTGTTGGCTTGGCCTTGCTCGACACGGTAGAAGGACGACTGACCGGTCACTACCGCCTCGACGTGGTTCGTGCACATTTGTTGGAGATGGCCGGTGACGAGAAGGCCGCGCTTGCGCACTATCGAGCGGCGGCTAATGGTACGACGAGCCTTCCGGAACGGCGCCATCTCACCAGGCAGGCCGCGCGTCTCAAGCTGCAAGCTACAAGCGATGATGTCGCGCCGAACTAGCTACGGTGCGCAAAAAGCCCGATCCCCTTTCACCAGACGCGAACCTTAAC
Source organism: Candidatus Dormiibacterota bacterium (assembly GCA_036505515.1). Taxonomy (GTDB): domain Bacteria; phylum Chloroflexota; class Dormibacteria; order Dormibacterales; family Dormibacteraceae; genus DASXTG01. Next base: position 13,350 of record DASXTG010000086.1, read on the forward strand.
GACCTCCAGGAACTAACTCCGATCTGAGAGCGCGGGTTAGGTTCTGCTTCTGTCGGTGGCGAGGTACAGCATCGCTCGGCGGTTCGACTCGTCCTGCGGCTCCCGATCTTCAAGGCGAACTATCTCGCGTCGTATTTCATCGCTCATGGTTCGAGCATTGGACGCGTTGACCTCGACCAGATTGCCACCAGGGTCGCGAATGTAGAGCTGC
>DASXTG010000087.1:0-18452 GCA_036505515.1 Candidatus Dormiibacterota bacterium
GTATACATGCCCACCTGCCAGGAGGCGATCGTGCTTATGCTCGCCTGCCTCCGCATCGGGGCCATCCACATCGCTGTCTTCGCTGGTTTTGGATCCGGCGCGCTTCGCGACCGCCTCCAGATGGCCGGAGCGAAAGCCCTCTTCTGCTCGGACGTGACCTATCGGAAAGGCAAGGACGTTCCACTCAAAGGCATCGTCGACGATGCGCTCGCCCCCTCAGGCGGGGCTGTCGAGAAGGTAGTCGTCCATCGCCGGGGTGCCGAGGCGCCGCCGATGCGTGAGGGACGCGACATCTACTGGCCGGACTTCCTCGTGCTCGGTGACGGCAAGAGCGACGAGGTACGGTGGCTCGAGTCAAACGAGCCTGCATACATCCTCGCAACGTCAGGCACGACCGCCAAACCCAAGCTCGCGGTCCATAGCCATGGCGGATACCAGGTCTACATCCATGCGATGGGAGACTGGGTGTTCGGGCTGAAGGCAAAGGACATCTGGTGGTCCACCTCCGACATCGGCTGGGTCGTCGGCCACAGCTACATCGTCTACGCCCCGCTTCTGGCCGGCTGCACCACGATCGCCTTCGAGGGCGCCCTGGACCATCCCGGCCCGGAAACGTTTTATCGGATTGTCGAAACCAACGCCGTAACCGGGATCTTCACGTCGCCGACGGCCGTCAGGATGCTGATGAAGTACGGCACCGAGCCGGCTAAGAAGCACAACCTTGGCTCGCTGACCCGCGTGGTGTGCGCAGGAGAGGTGCTGAACGAGCCGGCGTGGGAGTGGCTGCAGAAGGAGGCGCTCGGCGACCGCGTCCCCGTCATCGACCACATGTGGCAGACGGAAACCGGCGGCCCGATCTTCGGCAATCCATGGGGGTTGGGCATGCTGCCCATCAAGCCGGGCTCAGGCGGGATCGCGCTTCCGGGGGTCGAGGCCATGGTCGTGTCGCCGGAGGGCGAAGAGCTTGGTCCCAACGAGAAGGGGATGATGGTGATCAATCGACCATTCCCAGGCTTGACCGCAACTCTATGGGGTGAGGTTGAGCGCTACGCCAACGACTACTGGCGGCGGATCCCCGGCAAGACTCTTTACCTCAGCGGCGACGCCTCGTCATTCGATGAGGATGGGTACGTCTGGTTCAGTGGACGCGCTGACGAGATCATCAAGATCGCCGGCCACCGAATCGGCACCATCGAGGTCGAGACGGCATTCCTCCGTCATCCCGCGGTGGCCGAGGCCGGCGTCACGGCCCGACCGGACCCGCTGCGCATGGAGGTCATCGCCGCGTTCGTTGTCCTGAAGAAGGACTACAAGCCATCCGACGAGCTGAGGCGTGAGCTGCTGGACACGGTGCGCCGTGAGCTGGGGCCGATCGCGGTAATCGGGGATCTCAACTTCGTGAGCGTGCTGCCCAAGACCCGCAGCGGAAAGATCATGCGGCGGGTGCTGAAGGCGGTCACTCTCGACACGGACCCGGGGGACATCTCGACCATCGAAGACGCGGGCTCGGTCCAGGATGCCCGGGAGGCATGGGAGGCCATGCGCAGGGAGATCACGACCGGCTGACCACGAGGTCGTCAGCCCACCGATGCGGTCTGCAGGTCCTCTTGCATGGCATCGCGGACGACCGCGGCGAGCGCCTCGACGAACTCCGGCCTGGCGTTGAACGATGCTGTCCGGCGCAGCTCGATGTCGCGTTCGCGGGCAAAGCGCATTGCCTCGACGTCGATGTCATAGAGCACCTCGAGGTGATCGGCGACAAACCCGATCGGGCAGATCAGGACCCGCCGCGGGCCGCGGCGCGCCAAGACTTCAAGCAGGTCGGGGCCGAGCCAGGGTTCGCCGGTATGGCTCGCGGACTGGAAGGCGAACTCCCATTCGTGCAGCCCGACACCCTCGGCCACCAGGCGGCAGCTCTGCACGAGCCGGTCGCTATAGCGATCACCCTCGGTCTCAATCCGCGCGGGCAGGCTGTGCGCAGTGAAGATCGTCAGCTCCGGCGCAAAGTCCGCAGTCGCCTCCCCCAGAAGGATGCCCACAGCTTTGATGAAAGCCGGGTGGTCATGGAAGCCGCGCACCGCCACCAGCGGTCTCTGCCAGGCGGCCTGCAGGGCGTCGTGGTATGCGCCGACGCTGATGACCGCGTAGTGAGGCGCCAGCGGCAGTCCGATCAGGCGCTCGACGCCGGCTGCTGCTGCCTCCGCCGCACCGTCGGCGATGAAAGGCCGAGCATGCTTCATGCCGACGAACACCGGCATCTCCAGGCGCCGACCCAGCGCCTCTGCCTGAGCCCGGGTGATGCCTGTCAAAGGCGAGCCACCCACGGCGCGGTACCGCCCTCGAAGTTCCGCCAGAGACTCCTGAGAGGGTGGCCGTCCACCTCGAATGTGCGTGAAGTAGGCTTCGACATCCGCATCGTCGGAAGGGCTGCCATACGCCATGCACAGCACGCCGGTGGCTTCACGCAACGGCCGGCACGCCCTCGCGAACTGTTTCTACGAGCGCCTGCAGATTTTCGAGTGAGCTCCCTGGCAGCACGCCATGACCGAGATTGAAGATGTGCCCGGGGCGGCCCTCTGCGCGGCGCAGCACATGGTGCGCTCCGGCGATGACCTCGTTGACCGGTCCGAGGAGGATCGCCGGGTCAAGGTTGCCCTGGACGCCAAGCCCGTGTCCGATGCGCTTCCAGCCGGCGCCGATGTCAATCCGCCAGTCGAGCGAGATGACGTCGGCGCCTGAAGAGGCGATGAGCTCCAGCAGGCCGGCGGTCCCGGTCCCAAAGTGGATCCGAGGCACCTCCAGCTCACGTGTGGCTTCGAAGATCCGCCTGGTGTACGGCAGGACCCGGCTCTCGTAGTCGGCTGGTGAGAGCGTACCCACCCAGCTGTCGAAGACCTGCAGTGCACGAGCGCCGGCCTCGACCTGCGCGATGAGGTACTCGGACATCACCGTCGCGAGCTTGTCGAGCAGAAGGGCGAACGCAGCCGGCTCGCGATACATGAACTCCTTGGTGAGCAGGAAATCCCGACCCGGCCGGCCCTCGATCATGTAGCTCGCGAGGGTGAACGGTCCGCCCGCGAAGCAGATCACGGGCACGGGCGACTCGCGAGCCACGATCCTCACCGCATTCAACAGCTGCGGCACCGATTCGGCAGCGGATGGAGTGCGCAGGTCGTCCACGGCCCGGGCGGTGCGGATGGGGTTGGCGATCACGGGTCCGACGGATTCGACGAGCTCGAAATCGACACCCATGCCGCGAAGCGGCAGCATGATGTCGGCGAACATGACCGCAGCGTCGACCCCCAGGCGCCGCACAGGCTGCAGCGTCACCTCCGCACAGAGCTCCGGTTGAGCGACGATCTCTTCGAGGCTCCACTGCTCGCGCAACGCGCGGTACTCGGGCAGGGAGCGGCCCGCCTGGCGCATGAGCCAGACGGGCGTGCGATCGACCGGCTCTCGCCGGCAGGCGCGGAGGAAAAGGGATTGCCTCATCGATTGAGCGCCTTGACGGCCGCATCAGCGATGCGCGACACGTCCGCATCGGTGATGGCAGCGCTGACGAACCAGGCCTCGTACTGGGATGGGGGAATCAGCACCCCTTCCTCACGCATCGAGTGGAAGAAACGCGCAAAGGCCTGGGTGTCTGCCTGTTTCGCCTCGGCGTAGCTGCACGGCGGTTGCGAGCGGAAGAAGACGGTCAGCAGGGAGCCCACGCGGCTCACGCAGACCTCGCGCTTCGCCCGGCGAGCTGCAGCCTCGACGCCATGCTGGACCGCGGCGCCGACGTCTTCCAACCGCGAATAGACCGCCGGCGTCAGCTCGCCCAACGTCGCCGCACCCGCGGCCATTGCGATCGGGTGGCCGGACAGCGTGCCTGCCTGGTACACGGGGCCAAGCGGCGCCACCTGGTCCATGAGGTCCGAGCCGCCCCCGTAGGCGCCAACCGGAAGGCCGCCTCCTATCACCTTGCCCAGCACGGTGAGATCCGGATTGACTTCATATTTCCCCTGGGCGCCGCTGAGGCCGATCCGAAAGCCGGTGATGACCTCATCGAAGATGAGGAGCGCGCCGTGCCGCGATGTCATTTCGCGCAGTCCGTCGAGAAAGTCTGCCGCCGGGATCACGACCCCCATGTTGGCCGCGACCGGCTCCACCAACACAGCAGCGACGCGATCGCGGTGCGCATCGAACAGTGCCTCGACGGCATCAGGGTCGTTGTACGGCGCGACCAACGTGGTGGCGGCAAACGCAGCCGGCACGCCTCCGCTGTCGGGCATCGAGAGAGTCGCAAGACCGGAGCCCGCTCGAGCGAGCAGATGATCTGCGTGCCCGTGGTAGCAGCCCTCGAACTTGACGACGAGGTCTTTACCGGTCGCCGCGCGCGCCAGCCGGACGGCGGACATGACCGCCTCCGTGCCGGAGCTCACAAAACGCATTTTCCCCAGGGCGGGCATCGCGTCGCGAACGAGCTCACCGAGCTCGACCTCGAGTGGGCTCACGGAGGCGAACGGACCCCCGGCCGCTGCCGTCGCTGTGATCGCGGCCACGACCCGTGGGTGAGCGTGGCCCAAGATCAGCGGCCCAAATGCGCCCACGCAATCCAGGAAAGCCCGGCCGTCCGCGTCCCAAACGGTCGCGCCCTCGCCACGAACGAGAACCGGTGGCTCGCCGCCGACGGCGCGCTGGGCACGAACCGGGCTCTGAACCCCGCCCGGAAAAAGACCCGACGCGCGCGCCCGCCAGTCGGCAGCGGTATCGAGCTTTTCGGGTGCTTCCTTCATCCGCCGAAGATCTCGGCGAGCTGGCCGAGCGGGCGGTGGATCCCGGCCAGGATCGGCGTGTCACGGACCGTCGAGCGGCGGCTCTCGGTTGAACGCAGCGCGCGGACCAGCTCACCGAACGCGACCAGGTCATCCGTCTCGTAGGCAACCACGAAGTCCTGGTCGTCGATCCCGAACGAGTAGGCGAGCAGCTGCCGCACCTGCGGGAAGTCGTGCCCGACCCGCATGTGTTCGTTCATGATCCCCTGACGCGTTTCCTTGCCCAGGAGATACCAGTCCGCCGACTTGGTGAACGGGTACACGACCAGGTAACGGGACCGCTCGCCGCTGAAGAGCGACTGCTCCTGCGGAGTGGGTTTCTTAACGTACTGGGACGGCTGGATCACGCCAAGAAAGCTCTCCGTCACGGTCATCCAGGTCCCCATTCCGCAGCGCAGCGCAGCTGCAGCCGCCTCCTCGAGCGCTTCCAGCGACGGCCCGAGCCGCCACAGCAGGAGGTCGACGCCAGGCTGCAGTCCAACCATGGTGTAAGTGAACGTGTCGACGCTTCGGGCTCCGTCGACCGAGGAGACGAAGTCGGCGCATGTGGAGCGCCGCTCGCCTGCAGGGAGGCGCCGCCAGGCCGGATCCAGGCCGAGCGCGAGGGCGTGCACGTACCGCTCTGTCACCGAGCGGCATCCTCCCGCAGCCATCGCGCCGCATCGACCGCCAGGTAGGTGATGACGATGTCAGCGCCAGCGCGCACGATCGCGGTCAGGCACTCCAGGGCAGCCGATCGGCGGTCCAGCCACCCACGCTCGGCGGCAGCCTCCAGCATCGCCACCTCGCCGCTGACCTGGTACGCGGCAAGGGGAAGGTCGAAGCGCGCCCTTGCACGTGCCAACAGGTCGAGCGATGTCAGGGCCGGCTTGACCATCAGGACGTCAGCCCCTTCGCGCGCATCGAGCTCCATCTCGCGCATCGCCTCGCGCGAATTGGCTGAGTCCATCTGATAGCCGCGCCGGTCCCCAAACGCGGGAGCAGAACCGGCCGCCTCACGGAACGGGCCGTAGAGCGCCGAGGCCGCCTTCGACGCGTATGCAAGGATCGCGGTTTCCGAGTGTCCGGCCTCGTCCAAGCCAGCGCGAATGGCGGCCACCTGGCCATCCATCATGGCGCTCGGCGCGACCACATCAGCGCCGGCGCCGGCATACACGACCGCGGCCTCCACGAGCAGCGGCAGCGTCTCGTCGTTGTCAACTTCCCCGTTGACGATCACGCCGCAGTGGCCGTGCGTCGTGTACTCACACAGGCACACATCGGCGGCGAGCACAAGCGGCAGGCCAGACTCTTTCAGAGCCCGCAGGGTCGACGCGACGGGGCCCTCCGGGTCGGCGGCGGCGCGCCCACTTTCATCCTTGACGTCCGGTATCCCGAACAGCATCACCCCGCCCACTCCCAGCTGCGCGAGATCGCGCGTCACCCTGACGGCACGGTCGGTGCTGAGCCGAGCATGACCGGGCAGGGAGCGAATCGGCTCGGAACGGTCACGGCCGCTGACAACGAACAGCGGCATCACGAGCTGGGCCGGCGAAAGCCGGGTCTCCTTGACCAGAGCCCGCAGTGGAGCGGTGCGGCGGAGGCGCCGCGGGCGTTCGGCTCTCGAGGTCGTTACACGGGTTGACGGAGCTGCGACTCGACCCATCTCTCCACCTCCTGCTCCAACCCTCTGGTCAGGGCCAAGCGCAACCCGGCTGCATCGCGCTCCGCCGCCTCGGCGGTGACCTTGAATCCAAGGCCGCGAGCAACAGCGGAAGTCTTCGGGCCGATCGTGAAGACCTGAAGACTGCGAGCTCGGATGACATCCGAACCTGACAGCTCGACCACGCCGCGAACCGCTGAGCCCGACGCGAACATGATCGCATCGACATCCGGATCGGCGAGGGCTTGGACAAGGGCCCGCCGCGACTGCTTCGGAGCGACGACCGTCCGGTAGGCGACTACGTCGTCGACGTCTGCGCCCATCAGCGCGAGCTGCTCGGGCAGGGATCGGCCGGCCGCGTCGGCTCGCGCCAGCAGGACTCGTGCCCCCTTCACAGGCCCTTGCGCGGCCATCGCCTTGGGGATGGCATCGGCAGTCTGGGCAGCCGGTGTGCAGTCCACCCGCATACCGCGTTCGCGCAGCGCTTTCGCCGTGGTCGGGCCGACCGCGGCCCAGCGCACGGTCGGCGGCGGCGCGGAAGCCAGCCCGTCGAGCAGCGCTTCGACCCCGCGCCGGCTGGTGACCACCACCCAGTCGTAATGCGCGATGCGAGAGCGGGCACGTTCCAGGCCGCTTTCTCCGTCCGCGGACTCGATCGCGATTGTCGGAGCATGGACAACCCTGTAACCGTGACGTCGCGCCGACTCCCTGAGCAGCGGGTCGAGATCGGGGCTTGTGTCGATGACCACACGGGATGTCAGCGCGACTGTGCTGTGCAGCTCCTCTGCCGCAAGGCATGCGGACTGCGCGAGCGAACGCTCATCAACGGGGGCCCGCCGCAGGACGCGCCTGGATTTTCCATCCGCGGTCACTGCCCCAACAAGCAGCGTCAGTCCATCGTCATTTTGCATGGCAAGTGCTCCGATGGGAGCCTGGCAGCCGCCCCCGACCGCCCTGAGCACGGCGCGCTCGGCGACGACAGCCATCCGGACCCATGCGTCGTCCAGCGCCTTCAGCGCGCCGAGCACCGCGTGGTCCCCCCGCCGCGCCTGGACGGCCAGAGCGCCCTGGCCCGGCGCAGGGGGCATCGATTCCGGATCCAGTCGCGCTGCGACGCGGCCACCGAACCCGAGCCGGTCCAGACCTGCCGCCGCCAATAGGAGCGCATCCGCCTCTCCGCTCTCGAGGCGCCGCAGCCGCGTGTCGACGTTGCCGTGCAGCGGAATGACCTCGAGGTCCGCCCGGATCGCACGCAGAAACCCGGCCCGCCGCGGGCTGTCGGTTCCCACCCTGGCGCGGAGCGCCAGATCCTGAATCGAGCTCGCCCCGTCGCGAGCGACCAGGGCGTCTCGTGGATCGGCACGCTCCGGATAGGCGGCGATCGCCAGCTCCGGATTCTCGTCGAGCGGAAGGTCCTTGGCGCTGTGAACGGCCAGGTCGATGTCGCCATCAACAAGTGCGCGCTCCAGCGCGGTGACGAAGATGCCCTCCCCGATGGGCGTGTCGGGGGCGCGCAGGTCACCGTCGGTGACGATCGTGACCAGCTCCACCGAAACGCCCAAGTCCTGCAGCCGTCTCGCCACGAGCTCGCTCTGCACTAGTGCCAGGCGAGACCCTCGCGTCCCAAGCCGCAAGGGCTTCACGAGGCCACCAGTCTGAGTTGTCCGAGCGCGTCCCGACGGGAGAGCCAGTGCGCGTATCGCAGCACCCAGTCCTCGACGATCGTGTTCCCCGCCTCGACGTATCCGGGCGGCGGCGCGCCCTTCGTGAACAGCTGATCGATGCCGAGGAAGTCACGCGTGCGGGAGATCACGGAATCGGGCATTGCGGATGGTGCCGACAGGTCTGCCACCGGTGGAAGCTCGGCCCGCACGCCGGCGAGCTGCGGCCAGGGGCCGGCCAGAGCGATGCCGACCGCATCGAAGTCCGCCACGACGCTCGCCGCCGCCTCCAGGTCGACCGCATCGCTGCGATGCAGGGCGGCGAGTCTGGAGGCCCTCATCACATCGCGACTCGCGATGGTCAGCTGAGCACCCTTGATGCTCGCCGCACGCGCAAGAGCCGAGCCTACCCTTCCCGCTCCGACGACAAGCATCCGGCCTCGTTCAAGGTCGGCGCGCTCGTCGAGCCACGCCACCGCCGCCTCGGCGAGCCCGAGGGGGGAGCCTGGATAGCCTGCGCGAGCGCGTCGCCCCGTGGCCGACGCCATCTCGAACAAGCGCACGAGCCGGTGATCGACCGCGCCCGCGGCCCGCGCTCCATGCAACGCATCCCGGACCTGATGCAGGACCTCGTCCTCGCCCACCACCGCGCTCTCCATCCCGGCGGCAACCCGGAAGAGGTGACGGACCGCCGGCACGTCGACGATGGCGCGTGTCGCCGGCATCATCGGCATCTCGCCCATCCCGTACAGCTCGGCGCGATGGCACGTCAACAGGGGCACACCGCAACCACCTGCCGCTACCCACCCACGCATCGCCTCTGCCACCTGGTGTCGGGTCACCGCGTCCGCATCTCCGGCGGAAACGCTCAGCGCCCACACGGGGGTTGTCACCTCAGGACCCTGTCACCGACGCGTGACCCGACATCAGTGCCGTCAGCAGTCGATCCAGCGCGTTCTCGGCGTCGACCAGCAGCGCGGTCGCCTCGCGCGTGTCGAGGCCGCGCTTGCGTGCCAGGCCGGCAAGCTCGTCGATGAACGGCCGCCGAAAGCGAAGGAACGCTTCGACCGCATCGCTGAGCGAAGCGCCCGCTCTTGCGGCGTCTGCACCGTAGCCGGCCGCCTGATCCACGGCGTCGTCCAACCGGCGCGCAGCCTCGTCGCCCTCTGCGTCGAGGTGCGAGAGCAGCTGATCGACCAGCTGATTGCCTCGGATTCGGAAAGAGGTGCGTTCGGACTCAGAGAGACGGGTGATCCAAGGAAGCGGCAATGGAGGGCCGCCGGGCCTGACGCGACGATAGGCGCGGGCGATTCGCGCCGAGGAGACCCCGGGCCCCTTCAGCGCTGGACGCCGGGCCCGATCCACCGGGATGAGTGCCACGACCGCGGCCGCGGAGAAGCGCCGGTGTCCTCCTGGTGTCGTGAACGAAACGATCTGGCCGCGGTCAGCCCAGCGGCGCAGCGTCCCCGGCGTGATGCCGAGCGCCCGACTGGCCTGGCCGAGGCTGAGCCACCTCTGCCCAGCCGGCGGCGCGCTGGTGCCCCCACCATTTCTCATCGAAACTATGCAAATCTACCATCAGCTGGAGCCGGTGACAGGGCGGCCAGGGCTGATGCCGCGGCGACCACGTCGCCGACGACCAATGTGGCCGGCGTGTCTATGGCTGCCTGATCGGCGAGTCGAGCGATGCGTCCGAGGGGCCCGGTCACGCTCAGCTGATCTGGCAGCGTCGCGTTGCTGATGATTGCTGCCTCGCGATCGGCGCCGACTGCTCGAGCCAGCACCGCCGTCACCTCAGCCAAGCGCGCCCTGGGCATGAGGACGATCAGCGTGTCAGCCGACCGCGCCAGCTGGTCTAGTCGATCGAATGAGGCGCCGCCCTGGGCGGTCGTGATCGCCACCGATGAGGCGACTCCGCGCATCGTCACGGAAATGCCGGCTGCCGCAGGAGCCGCCAGCGCGGCAGTCACGCCGGGCACGATGACAACGTCGATTCCGGCCTCCAGCAGGCCGGCCAGCTCCTCACCGCCACGCCCGAACAAGAAGGGATCGCCGCCCTTGAGCCTCACCACCTGGTAGCCGGCGCGCGCAAGCTCGATCATCCGAGCCGTGATGTCCTCCTGGCGTGGGCTCTCCTGGCCGCCTCGCTTGCCAACATCCTCGAGCCGCGCATCGGGTCCACAGAGATCCAGGGTCGAGCGCGCGATCAGCGCATCGTGGAGGACGAAATCGGCGCCGGCCAGCTGCGCTGCGGCCTTCACGGTCAGCAGCTCGGGATCGCCGGGTCCGGCACCGACCAGCGCGACGCGTCCCGCGCCGGAGTTCCCCTGAGAGATGGCGACCGCAAGATGTCCTGCTTCTGCTTCTCGGCCCGCGCGCAGAAGATTGCGTACCTCCGAGTTGAGGAGGCGGCGGTAGATGGACGTCTGATCGGCGATCGACATGCCGCGCTCACGCAGCTGCCGCCGAATGCCGCCCACCAGCGCGGTGAACGGCCCCCACTCGCGGCCGAGCCAGCGCTCGATCCGAGCGCGCAGCGCCGAAGCCAGGAACGGGCTCTCGCCGGAGGTTGAGATGGCCACCACCAGCGGGTCGCGACGCACGATCGCGGGCGCGATGAAGCGGCACCGCGCCGGCCGGTCGACGACGTTGATGAGGATGCCCGCGGCCTCCGCCTCCTCCCAGCTGAGCCGGTTGATCTCGTCGTCCTCGCTCGCGTCGACCACAAGGCGTGCACCCGCCAGGGCGCCAGGTCGGTAATCGCGGTTGGAGATGACCCGCACCTGGGCTCCGGCCTCCTCGAGCGCGTCCCGCTTCTCGACCGCGAACTTGCCGTCGCCGATGACGACGCACTGCTCGCCCGTGAGGTCGAGGAACACGGGGTAGTACCTCATGCGGAGGCCGCGGCCTCTTCGTCGGCCGCCTCGCTGAGGACCCGTGCGACCTCGGGTCGCGTGAACTCCCGTGGGAGGTCCCGGCCTTCTTCGAGGAGCTTCCGTACCGCGGTTCCGCTGAGCGTCCTGTGCATCTCGGGCGGGTGCGGGCAGGTCCTGGTCGAGGCCACACCTTCGCAGGCGGTGCAGTAGAAGGTGTGCTCGAAGCGCAGGATCTCAATCCCGAGATCGTCCGGTGAGTACTCGTCGAAGATCCGGTGGGCCGCGTAGGTGTCGTAGTAGCTGCCGACGCCGGCGTGGTCGCGGCCGACGATGAAGTGCGTGCAGCCGTAGTTGCGGCGAACAATGGCGTGGAAGACGGCCTCATTGGGCCCCGCATAGCGCATCCAGGCCGGATTGGTCGCCAGCACGACGCGCTCGGCCGGGTAGTAGCCGTCGAGCAGCTCCTGGTAGCAGCGCATTCGAACCGAGGCCGGTATGTCGTCGCTCTTGGTCTCGCCCACCAGCGGGTGCAGGAGCAGGCCATCGATCATCTCCAGGGCAACCTTCTGCAGGTATTCGTGTGCGCGGTGGACCGGGTTGCGGGTTTGAAAGCCGACCATGGTCTTCCATCCGCGCCCAGCCTTCACGGCGCGCACCTCGGTCGGCGTCAGGTCGAACGCCGGAAAGCCCGAGGTCGGTCGCGCCAGTGCGATCACATCGCCGCCCAGGGCCCAGCGCCCAGAGGCTTTGAGGACGCGCACGCCGGGATGGGCGTCTTCATCGGTGCCGTACACGGCGCGCGATTCGCGCGAGTGCGTCGCGTACGCATCGGCAACGTTCAGGATCCCGACCGGCCGGTCGCCAATGAAGAGGCCGACTCGGCCCGCCTTGGGAACCACTGCGGTGCGGAGGACGATGGGAATCGTGAACGGCGCTCCGCTCGGCAGCCGCCCGCTGGAGATGACGGCGTCGTAGTCCTGACGGCTCATGAACGAATCGAGCGGCGCGAGCGCGCCCGCCGCGAGCATGAACAGGTCCGACAGCTCACGCTGCCCGACCTCCAGACGCGGCAAGCTGCGAGCCTCGGCTCGGAGCGTGGCCAACTCCTCGCCATCAGGCAGTCGCTCAGGGACGCGGCGTTCGAGATGGCCGCGCCGTTCGAGCGCATCGATCACCTTGGCCAGCGACTGCTCGACCGATTCGCGTGACGTGTCGCACACGACTTCGGGGTGCAGAGGCTCCTCGTAGGGATCGTTGACGCCGGTAAAGTTCGCGATCTCGCCCGCCATGGCCTTCCGGTACAGGCCTTTGGTGTCGCGGCCGACCAGCGTGTCTAGCGGGCAGCGGACGTACACCTCAACGAAGCCGGGCGTCTGCGCGCGGATCTCGTCGCGCACCTCGCGATAGGGCGAGATCGCGGCGGTGATGCCAACGCCGCCGCTGCGCGCAACGAGCCGTGCAACGTAACCGATGCGGCGGATGTTCGTGTCGCGGTCCTCTTTCGAGAAGCCCAGGCCCTTGGACAGGTGAGTGCGCACCTCGTCACCGTCGAGCAGCTCGACGTGGCGCCCGCGGCGCTCGAGGTCAGCCTGGAGGCGCTTTGCGATCGTCGACTTGCCCGCTCCGGACAGGCCCGTGAACCAGACGACGAAGCCTCGGCTCATGCCTCGGCTCCTGACAGCCCCCACCGGCGCCTGATCTCGCGGTCGAGAACGCCAAAGAGGGTGTCGATGACGACGCCGATGACGAAGATCACGATCATGATCGCGAGCAGCTGCTCCGCGTCGGCGAGATCGCGGGCGAACTGGAGCTGTTGTCCAAGCGAAGGCTGTTGGCCGACGATGACGATCAGCTCGCCGGCCATGAGGCTGCGCCAGGCGAAAGCCCAACCCTGCTTGAGCCCGCCCACGAACGATGGGAGCGCGGCGGGCAGGACGACATGGCGGTACAGGCGAAGGCCGCGCGCGCCCATGACGCGGCCGACCCGCACGAGCAGGGGCTGCACGTGGTCGACGCCGCTCAGCAGCCCGCCCGCGATCGCCGGTGCGGCGCCCAGCAGGACGACGAAGATGATCGCCCACTCGCTCAGCTGGAACAGGAGGATTGCGAGCGGGAACCACGCGATCGACGGCATCGACTGGAGCCCGAGGATCGCCGAGCCGATGGCCTTGCGCAGCAACGCGACGCGGGCGACCAGGATGCCGACCACGCTGCCTATGACCACGGCCATCGCGTAGCCGAACAGCGCGCGCCGCAGCGTGATCGCGAGGCCGGAGTAGAAGTCGAGCCGCGCCAGGTCCTCATAAAGCCGGTGGAACACCGGCAGGGGCCCGGGGAGGACGTAGTCCGGCCGCCAGCCCGACCACACCACGACCTGCCACGTCGCCAGCGCGAGCGCCACGGCTACCAGCTTCGGCCACAACCCGGCCCATCCCCGCACGTGCCAAGTGCTGCGCGCGCGAGGCTCGATCTCCTCGAGCGTCCTCGGGTCCAGCTCGGCAGCCAGCTCAGCCATCGGCGCGGCGCACCTCATGCTTGAGCCGGTCCGTGATCCGACCGGCGATGACTGCCAGCTCAGGCGAATCGAGGCTGCGGGGACGAGGGAGATCGACGACTACCTCGTGGGCGACGCGCCCAGGCCGGCTCGTGAACACCAGCACGCGGTCGCCCAGGCGGACCGCCTCGCGCGCGTTGTGCGTGACGAAGAGGATCGTGAGCCCGCTCTGCCTCCAGAGCCGCTCGAGCTCCTCGTGCAGCAGGTCGCGCGTGATGGCGTCGAGGGCTCCGAACGGCTCGTCCATCAGGAGCACGTCCGCGTCCTGTGCCAGTGCGCGCGCGAGAGCAACTCGCTGCTTCATGCCGCCCGACAGCTCATGCGGCCGGCGCTTCTCGAATCCGTTGAGGTGCACGCGGCCGAGCAGCTCTTGCGCGATTCGCCTGCGCTGGTCACCCTTCACGCCACGCAGCTCCAGCGCCAGCTCGACGTTGCCGGCTGCCGTCAGCCACGGGAGCAGCGCCGCCTCCTGGAACATGAGGGCCACGTGACCGTGAACGTGGGTTCGCCCGCGGGTCGGGCGCTCGAGCCCCGCGAGAACGTTCAGCAGCGTGCTCTTGCCCGAGCCTGAGGCGCCCACGACGCAGACGAACTCCCCACGCTGGACCTCGAGCGTCGCGCCCTGCAGCGCGACCAGCAGTCGATCGTCATGAGGGAACGCGACGCTCAGCGCCTCGACGCTGAGCGCGTGCTTGTCAGAGAGCCCGAGGACCTTGCTCAAAACGCTGTCACCGCCGCCACGCCGTGCTCCGCGAGAACCTGGTTGACGAGGGTCAGGTCATACAGGCCCTGCAGGTCGACGCTGCCGAGCAGGCCCACGCCTTGCGCATGCTCTGCGGAGGCCTTGAGCGTCGTCGCCAGAGGATCGAGCGTGAAGGTCATATGCGGCCATGCGGCCGAGACCACGCCATCGCCGAGCTTCTTGCCGGTGATCTCCGCCACGGCGTCGTTGATCAGCCTCTGCGCCTCCGTCGGGTTTGAGTTCAGGTAGGCGTTCGCAGCAAACAGCCCTTCAATCAGGGCCTTCACGCGCTGCGGGTGGTCCTTTAGGAACGTGGTGCTCACGACGAGGTTCGTGGTCACGAACTTGCCCTGGGGCCAAAGGTCACGCTCGTCGACGAGCGGCGTGCCGCCGCCTTCGACGATCAGCCGGCTCGCCCATGGCTCCGGCACCCACGCGGCGTCGATCTGCCCCTCCTTGAATGCGATCAGCGTCTGTGAGTTTTCCTGCGGCAGGACGTGCACGTCGCCTCCCCCCGCTGAGTCGACCTTGAACCCGTGGTTCTTCAGGAACCAGCGCAGGGCGACGTCCTGAGTGCCTCCGAGCTGCGGGTCGGCGATCTTCTTGCCCTGAAGGTCGGCCACCGAAGAGATGCCTGGCTTGACCACCAGCAGCGCACCACCAGAGGTGGCGCCGGCGATGACACGGATCGCCTGGCCGTGCGAGCGGGTGAAGGCGTTGGTGGTGGGGTTCGGACCGATGAAGGTGGCGTCTATCGAGTTCGACAGGATGGCAGTGACCGCCTCAGGGCCCGCGTTGAACGTGTGGGTCTCGAGCGTGACCGTTGAGCCCAGTGCGTTCGTGAAGAAGCCCTTTTTGACGCCGATCAGCGCCGGCGCATGTGTGAGGTTGGGGAAATAGCCCAGCCGCAGCGTCAGAGGCCGGTCGTCGGAGGCGACACTCCCAGCCTGTCCTCCGCACCCGAATAGAAAAAGGATCGGGAGCAGGACCGCCAACCGCTTCATTTCGTCGCGCTCCAATGCAAACCGCACTCTTTGACCTCGCCTTGCTCCCACCACCAGCGGCCAGCGCGCTCGTCCTCTGTAGGGCGGACGTCCCCCCTCGAGGCGTCGGGCCCGGCGGAGCCGTCTCCCGAGGCACCCCCCTGTGCTGTCGTGGCGCGGGTGCAGGGCGCGCAGCCGATCGACGTGTAGCCGCGCTCGTACAGCGAGTGGTAGGGAAGATCGTTCTCCCGGATGTATGCCCACACCTGGTCCTTCGACCAGGTGGCTAGCGGCGCGATCTTGGTGAGGCCGGGATGCTCGGGATCATTCGCCACGACTGGCGTGGTCGACCGCGTGGCAGCCTGCTGCCGGCGGAGGCCGGTCACCCAGGCGTCGTACCCGTGCAGCGCGCGCGCGAGCGGCCGCGACTTGCGCACCTCGCAGCACAGACGCCGCAGGTCCGGCGAGCGGTAGAAGAGATTCACGCCGTGGCGTCCGACCATCTCCTGCAGGTCGGCGGAGTCAGGCGCCACGACCTGGACATCGATCGCATAGCGGTTGCGTACGCGATCGATCATGTCGTGGGTCTCCTGCGGCAGGCGCCCGGTGTCCAGCGTCAGCACCTGCACGTCAGGGCGAATGTGCGACGCCATGTCGATGAGGACTGAGGACTCGGCCTGGAAGCTGGCCACGATGGCGACCCGCGGATACGTGTGGTAAGCCCAGCGCAGCACGGCCTCAGGGGACGCGCCGGGCAGCACCCGGTCCGCTGCGGAGAAGCTCATGCGGATCTCACAGCGCTCGCGTCTTCGCGCAGCGCGTCGAAACCAACGCGATCAACCCAGATTCCAAAGCCCTCGCCCGGCTCGCGCGCGGATCGGAACTGCTCGAACAGCGGACGAAGGAGGCCAGGAATGTCGGCGATGGGGACGTTGGGCGCGAAGAGCCGGTTGAGCCGGGTGCCGTCGAAGTCGCCGCCGAGCATCACGTCGTATTTCCCGAGCGTGGTGCCGACGAAGCCGACGTCGCCGAGGTAAGGACGCGAGCAGCCGTTGGGGCAGCCGCTCATCCGAAAGCTTATTCGCTCGCTCGCCAGTCCCAGCTCGTCGAGCATCATCGCGATGCGGCGGATGAGCCCCGGCAAGGCGCGCTCTGCCTCGGCTACGGCCAACCCGCAGGTGGGGATGGCCGGGCACGCCATGGCGTGGCGGATTGCATGTGGTATCGACTCCACCGCGGCGATTCCGTGCTCGGCCATCAGCGTCTCGACTCGAGGCCGGTCGGCCGGGTCGATGCCGGCAAGGATCACATTCTGCTGCGCGGTAAGGCGAACCTCTGGGCGCAGCTCGTCGACGATGCGCCGCAGCCCGGTGCGAGCGCGGACATCATCGACGTCGGCGATGCGTCCGTTCTCGACGTAGATACCTACGTAGAGGCGGCCGTCGCCCTGCTCATGCCAGCCAAGGTGGTCGTCGACCGGCCGCCACGTCAGCGGCTCTGGCGGCTGAAGCCTGAACCGCAGCCTCTTCTGCACCTCGCCGCGGAACCATTCCAGACCGCGATCCGCGATCGTGTATTTGAGGCGCGCGTGACGGCGGTTGGTTCGGTTGCCGTAGTCGCGCTGGACGGCAACCACCTCGCGCGCGGCGTCGACGATCTGATCAGGCTCGACGAATGCGAGCGGGAGCGCGACCGCGACGAACGTCTCCGGTTTGTTGTGGGTGCGGCCGAGGCCGCCGCCGACCATGACGTTGAATCCGCGCAGGCCGCCGTGGGCGTCCTTCATGGCGACGATGGCCAGGTCGTGCGCATAGATGTCCACGCAGTTGTCGCCCTCGAGCGCAACCGATGTCTTGAACTTGCGCGGCAGGTACTGATCGAGGTAGAGCGGCTCAGCCTCCGGCTCCGACGTTTTCACGACCTCGCCGTCCAGCCAGATCTCGTGATAGGCCCTGGTGCGAGGCGTGAGCTCCGTGACCATGGCCGAGATCGATCGCTGGACCTCGGCGTGGAACCGATCGGCCACTGGCTCGGGGCAGCACATGATGTTGCGCTCGACGTCGCCGCAGCCACCGAGGGTTGTCAACAAAGCGTCGTTGATGGCGCGGATCGATTTCTTGAGGTCTCCCTTCAGGACGCCGTGAAGCTGGAAGTCCTGCCTCGTGGTCACGCGCAGGGTCCCGTTTGCCCATTGGCTGCTGATGTCGTCGTGGGCGATGTAGGCGTCTGGCGAGACGATGCCGCCCGGGATCCGGGTCCGGATCATCAGCTGGTGGTGTTTGTCCAGTCCCCTGGCGCGTGCCTCCTTGCGCCGGTCGCGGTCGTCCTGCTGATAGATGCCGTGGAACTTGAGCAGCTGCTCAGAGTCGTCGCCAAATGCGGGCGTGTCCTCGACGAGCTCTTCTTTGATGAGCCCGCGCAGATGGTTGCTGTGCGCTTTGATCGACTCGTTCCTCGAGAGGTCCTCGAGGGACGTGCCTTCCGACAGGTTCGACAAACTGAATGCGCCTCCGCTGGATGTGGTGATGCCGCCGACTTGCGATGGGCCGCGCGCATTCGCACGCGGTTGGGGTGAGCGACCCCGAGCTAGGTTGGTCGGCTAGCTACAGAAGCAGCTGGCGCAGCGCACGTAGTCGATGGCTCGCCGCCTCGTGAGCGCCGGGCGCGTGTCAGTCATCGGACTACGCATTGCGCGAGAGCTTACCGGAAGCCCGCTTCCGATGCTGCGATCAAGTCGCAAGAAAATCCGTGGTGTGGTCGGGAATTAGCTCGACAAGACGCGGCCCAGACCGCCGACGCCAAGGCAGGGGTGGCGCGAGGAGGAGCGCATCGCGTTAGATGCGTAGCGACAAGCGCCGGGCCCCCTAACGCAGGCGTCAGCGCCCCAAGGGCGCCCGGCGGAAATGGGCCGATGGACTGGCGAGCGGTTTCCCGGGCCACACCACGAGATGGTGTGGCGCTGGGCCGCTGCGGGCGACCCAGCGCGCTTGAGGGAAGGGGCTGCTGAGGCCGGCCTCTAATCGCTGTCCTCGTCTTCGTCCCCGAGATTCGACATCGCGAACCAGCTCCCACCAGGAGAAACGACGAACACGATCGGGCGCTGGCATGGATGCGGAAGGCTGACCATGCCCTGGATGTGCGAGTCGCCGGCGGCGCTGGCGGGCGAAGTTCCCG
>DASXTG010000088.1:0-19646 GCA_036505515.1 Candidatus Dormiibacterota bacterium
CTAGCTGGATGCACAGGATGCCCAGGACGTTGTCGAAGCTGTGGTTCTCCTGGAAGATGACCACCACGTGCTCGATCGGCGTCGGCCGGCTGCTTTCGGCCTGGACGATCGACCCAAGAACCAAGGCAGGAAAGGCCAGAAGCGGAACAGTCAGTTTGATTGCTTGGCGCAGCATGGTGGCCCGAGACTAAGTGCCCATCTCCACCGCCACACCGGGATAAGTACGGGTTCGGTACCGGTTTTCGCTACCTGTTTTTCTGCTCCATCTCGGCTGTCTAATGAGAGAAGTGACGGCCAAGGAGCCTCACGAGCAGAGCTGGCGACGGCGGCGCTGAGCCCCGTGCCGCTTCGAACGGCGCTGGGTTCGAGTTCGGGCGTTCCCTCACCCCACCTGAACGCGAGGTCGCCGGCGTCGTTGCCGAAGGTCTCGGCAATCGCCAGATCGGGTTCAGGCGCTCGTCTTGTCTAGCCGCTGCAGAAGGTCGTGCGCCGCAAGCTCAATCTCCTTGTGGCGCCACTCGGCCGCTCTGTACTGGCAGGCGATCAGGCCTGTTCGGTGGACGCGGCGAAAATCGCCGTAAACGAAGGCGTATCGGCTCTTGGTCTCGTCCTTCGCTTCCTCGTTGAGGCCGAGGTGCCATTCGGCGTAGTCGTCCCAGGAGTGGCCTTCCAGGAACGCGTTCTCATCCGCCGCCTTCGGCTGAACTTCGCCCCACTCGCTGTCGAGAACGTACTGGCGTGCGTCGATCAATTGGCGAGCGTGAGCGATTGCGCGCTGATTGACCGAATACGAGGCCATGAGTTCAGTATGCGGAGGCCCCAAGACCGGCGCAACGTCGCGCGAAGCCTCTCAGCGCTGGCGCCCCGCCGCCAGAGCATCCCGTGAGGGCACGAGCCTGCAGAGAACGACGCCTGTGAGCTCGTGCGGTGGCCGAGCGATCCTCGGACTAGAACACGCGACCTAACGACGCGGCCCCGACAGTGTGAGGCTCGCGCGACGCCGATACCGCGGCGGCCACGACATCGGCTGTTTTCTGCAAACACTCGAGCTCACGCGGCGCAAACGCCGCCCCATCGCGTCGCCGGCCCAGCTCGAGGCGTCCAACGTTCCGCTCTCCAACGCGCAGGGGCACCGACACCGCAGTCGACTCATCCCAGCTCTCCTGGGTGAGCGCCGGTGGGTCTGCACGCGCGCCGTCGAGGTATACGGCCCCGCCTGGGGCGCGCGCCCTTTCTCGCGCATCACCCAGAAGCCTCTCGGCCAGGCGATCTGGATTCACGACACCGATGAAAGACGCGACGTCGCGCGCGAGGGGCGCCATCAGGCGCTCGAGGTCGCGGGAATCCTTGAATCGCGTGTCGACGAGAGCCTGGAGCTGGTTGCGCACAGGCGTGAAGAGGGTCGCCAGCAGAAACGCGCTGATCACGATCGCGGCGTCGGAGCGCTGGCCCGTCACAGCTGTGAACGCGCGCTGCATCAGTGCCATCGAGCCGGCGTGAAGCTGGGCTGCAGGAACCGATCCGAGGCGGCGAAGACCAGGCGATGGTGCGGGGAGCGCTGCGCGCCCTGCTGGCCATGGCTGTAGTCACATCGGGAGGTTTCGAACTGTTCGGGAGCATCGATCAGTGGCCCCGACTGCGGCCCGGCTGGCGCTGCTGCTCGAACATCTCGCGGATCTCCCGGACGGTCGTGGCGTCCTCGGGCTTCTTATCCTCGGTTCGCAGTGACACGATCCTTGGGAATCGCAGCGCAAACCCTGGGCGCTCAGTCGCCATGCCGGCCGTGTGGCGCGGGCTCGGCGTGATCTCGTCGGCGAGCACCTCGACCACGATCGACGGCTCGAGCCAGACGTCGGGGACGAAGTTCGAGTTGACTCTCGCCGGCTTCTCCGGGACCTCGAGTTTTGCGAGCTGCTTGTGGATCTCACGCCAGCCCTCGTCGGAAAGGCCGGTGCCGAGCTTGGTGATGGTCACGAACTCGTCCCTGTCGCCGTCGTAGACGCCTGCCAGCAGAGCGCCCGCGCCGAACTCCGCCCGCTTCCCCTTGCCGCGGTAGTAACCGAGCAGCACGACGTCGATGGTGTCGGTCAGCTGGCCGCTCGTGTTCCGCTTCAGCTTCACCCAGTTGAAGTTGCGGGCTCCCGCCTGGTATGGCGAGTCGAGGCGCTTGGCCACCACGCCCTCCAGCCCGCGGCTGATGTTGTCGAGCAGCTCGCGGGTGAGCACCTCCGCGGAATCGGTCTTCATGAGCGGCGCCGTCTGCAGCGCATCCGACTCGTGGATCAGCTCCTGGACAATCTCGAAGCGGGTCTCATAAGGGAGCGGCGTGAGGTCAGAGCCGTCGCGGAACATGACATCGAAGATGAATGCGCGCATCGGCACGCTTTCAGCAAACTCCTGGATCCCTTCCTTGCGCCGGCGCGCGGTGGTCTCCTGGAACGGGACGTACTCCTCCGACTCGGGGTTGTAGGCGATCGCCTCGCCATCGAGGATGACAGTGGCCACGTCCAGCTGCGAGGCGGCGGCCACCAGCTCCGGGAACATCTCGGTCATCGACTCCAGGTTTCTCGAAAAGATGCTCACCTCGTCCGCGTCCTTATGAATCTGCACGCGAAGGCCGTCGTACTTCGGCTGCACGCCGACCGTCCCGAGCTTCTTGATAACGGCCTCGGGATTCGGAAGCCGCTCCGCAAGCTGCGGCCGGAGCGGATGACCGGCCCTGACCTTCAGCGCCTCCAGCCCGGCCTCGCCGGAGTCCCAGAGCTTGCGCGCGATGAGGCCGAGGTCGGACGTGCGGTTGTAAGCACCTTCGAGGACCGGACGCAAGGAGCGGTCTCCCCTCTTCGCAAACGACAGCGCGTCGAGCACAGTCGGGTCGCCGATTCCCAGCCGCATCTTGCCCAGCGTGATGCGCACGAGATGCTTGGCCGACATTGCATCGAGGTCGTGGAGAAGGCCATTGAAGATCTCGAGCTTCTTCTGCTGACTGCCCTCGCCGCTAGCGTCTGCGATCTCGGAGAGGCGGCGGTGCACGTCGACCACCTCCGGCGTTTTACGGTGCCCGGCCGGCGCGAGGCGCTGCGCAGCGAGGCCGAGGTCGCCGGCCTGCTTGTTGAGCTTGACGACCTCGTCTTTCGGGACCGCGTAGGCGGCGGCGACGGCGTTGATGAGAAGCCTTTCGCCGAGGGCGATCTCGACCGGCTCGAAGAAGGGCGCCAGCCTGCCCTGGATGAGGTAGGTGATCGGGCCGAGTTCGTCGGTCGTGGCTGCCTGGTACACCTCCGCCAGGATGCGGACCAGCTCGTTGCGGCTCTTGGTGCCCTCCATCCGGTCGAGGTTTGCGGCGAGCTCGGCAAACTTCATCTCGTTAAAGGCAATTTAGCCGCACGTCTAGGATGAGTGGGAAGCGGGGGCAGGGTCAGGGGAGGATCGATATGACTGGCAATGATCTGCTGGTTGATGCGTTCGAGCGAATCCCGGAACAGGTGCACAGCGTTCTTGATGGCCTCACTCGAGATCAGTTGACGTTCCGCGTTGACAGCGAAGCGAACACGATCGCGTGGTTGATATGGCATCTGAGCCGGATTGAGGACGACCACATCGCCGACGTCGCGGGCCGTCCCCAGGTCTGGACGTCAGATGGCTGGGCGCGGCGATGGCGGCTGCCTTTTGACGACGCGGACACGGGGTACGGACATACCTCCGAACAGGTTGCCTCGGTGACTGGAGATGCGGAGCTTCTGCGCGGCTACTTCGACGCGGTTCATGAGATGACAGGTCACTTCGTTCGCACGATCACCGATCGGGATCTTGATCGGGTGGTCGACGAACAGTGGGATCCGCCGGTGACGCTGGGCATACGGCTCGTAAGCGTTGCCGGTCACAACTTCGAGCAGCTAGCGCAGGCCGCCTTCATCCGCGGGGTCCTTGACCGGAAGCAACACCCCTCAGCCAAACGCCGCTGAGCTGACGCCTCCTGGGCGGCTGGTGGGGTGGCCTTGAATCACGAAGGGCGAAGTCGGGGGCCCGGGATTTGAACCCCGGGGCCTCACGGTCCCGAACCGTCTTAGTGGCGTGTCGTCGCGCGTCCTCCGGGGTCCGCGACCGCCCTCCTGAACTCAAGTCCTGCCGGCCTGGTGTCCTTAGGTGGCCTGACATGACCGCCTGTTTCCGGGAATGTGTGACCCGGCTGTGACCCGGCCAGGGTCGACCTGGACTCCTACTAAATGACTCGGCGGGTGGCAGTCGGCGCTGTCAGCTCAAAAAATACAGACCCGCAACAGAGCTGCCGAGCGTTAGGGGCCGGTGTACTCGAACGATCCGACCGCAGCGTACTTGCCACTATGGTCGTAGTGCACACCGTCCTGGACGCGAAAGAGCTTTGACGCCGCGAACTTCGGATCTTTTGTAATAAAGCCCTCCGGCAAGACGGCGCCTGGAGTTACCTCGGCGGCTGTGACAGGGTTTTTGATCGGCTCCATCTCGAGTTCGAGTATGTCGCCGGCTTTGACTCGGCTTCGTTGCTCGGCCACGTTGATCTCGAACGCCACATAGCGTGGCTCATGCACTTTTGTCCACGTGTTCTTCAGGATGCCCCACGGGCCGCCTGCCGACCCGGACATCAACGTCCTGAGTGCTTCGCGCTGTACCTCGTTCGCCCGCTCGTCGATCAGCACTGCAGCCTCGCCGTTGCCGTCATGGATCGCCTTGGGCCAATCAGCGGCGATGGAGAAAGTAAGTCCGCTGAGGTCAGTGCTCCCGTAGCGGCCTTCCTGCACGTGCCAGGCCCAGCCGCCTTCGCAATGCCCGTGGGTCGGCAGTGCGTTGAAGTTACATGGGCAGCCGTAATCGCAGTTGCAGGCGATCAGCACGGTGCCCGTCAGTGTCCATTTCGTCGCCGTCGACTGTGCCATCTCGTTAGCCTCCTTCAACTGATCTGACTAAATCCCCATGCCGCCGCGAAGCAACATTGAAAGTTCCGGGTGTGCCGCCACGAGTACTGCCACCAATCCAAGCCCAGCTCCAGTCAACTGCGCGCCCCGCTCGCCGAAAGGCATCAGCTTCTCCATGAAGACGATGAGCGCGATAAGCACCACCCACAGAAGGCTCATTGCGCCCGCGATCACCAGGACCGCCATAAGGCCCCAGCAGCAGCCGACACAGTAAACTCCGTGCTCCACCCCCAATCGGAAGGCGGCAAATGCGCCCGCACCACGCCAGCGATGCATCAGAAAGTCAAGCGGAGAACGGCACTGGCGCAGGCACGCCTGCTTGAGTGGAGTGAACTGGTAGACCCCCGCGATAGCGAGAATACCCGCCACGGCGTAGGGTCTCGCATCGCCCAACGTTGGGCTGGATAGGGCCACCGCGCCAAGCGCTTGTTGCGCTGCGTAAACCAAGGCGCCGAAACCCGCCCACGCCAGCAGGTAGCCGGCGACGAGCGGGACCGTGTTTGCCGCGCGCCCATCTGCCCCGGCCGCGCGATAAAGCAGCGCGAGCGGCGCTGCCGACGGCAGCATCATGGCGGCCATCATCACGACCCATGCACCGATGAAACCACTCGCGCCGACGAGGTCCGGGCCGGCAGACATCGTGTCCACTGCCATGCTCCTGGGCGAGGCCGCCTGTGCCAAGAAGGCAACCCAGGCAGCTACCGTGACTGCGGCAAGCCCCACTCCGACGAGTACCGTCGCTCTCTCAGCATGCAAGCGCAATCTATTCAGCCGGCTTACGCGCTCGAATTGAATAGCCCAACGTGCCGAACTCTCTCGCGCTCTCCTCTCCGCCCGCACCAGCGAATGTGTCCAGGGGATTCGCCAGCTCGACGTCGAGAAGACCGGCGCCACTAATCACCGTCTCCCACCCTGCACACGGCAGGGCCCCGGCGATTCAACCGGTCCAGAGATCGATGTCGCGTAAGGCTTCTTCCGGAACTGGACGCTCCAGGCAAATGTCGGCCACCGTCATCCGTCCGCCAGGCTTCAGCACCCGGAAGATCTGACGGTAGACGCCGATCTTGTCCGGGCACAGGTTGATCACACCATTGGAGATGACGACGTCCGCCCATCCATCTTCGACCGGGAGATCCTCAATCAGGCCTTCGCGGAAGTCGACGTTCTTCAACCCAACCTTCTTCGCCATCGACCGGCTTCGTTCGAGCATCTCGGGAGTCATGTCGACTCCGATCACGCGTCCTTCTCCGCCAACCCACAGCGCGGCCAGGAGCGAATCCATTCCGGCTCCGGATCCAAGGTCGACAACCCTCTCGCCAGGTTTGGGCCCGCCCCAATAAAACGGATTGCCTACGCCCGCAAACGCCTCGCATGCCTCTTCCGGAAGATCGCTCAATGGATGAGACGGGTAGCCTAGACGCACAGCGTGGGTGCGGCCGGTATGGAAATGATGTGCATGCTGGGTGCCGCTCGGATCGGCAGCGACGTCGCGATACTTCTGACGCACCTGGTGACGAAGCTCGTCGATGTCGACCAGGTTGAGAATGTCAGCCATCGGTCGTCAGTATGCGCAGAGGGCCCGTCGCAGCCATCGGGGATTCACCCGACAATTCGCTAGCAAGCCCAACCGCGCCAACCCGACCGTAAGCTTTTGGCCGTGGAAGCGAGCGAACGAGACTCGGGCCTCCGGCTGGCAGAGCTTCTGGCCGCGTTCTCGCTGGCCATGGACCTTGGCTTGGGCCAGCCAATGGAGCACGTCCTGCGCTCGTGGCTGATCGCCGCTCGTCTCGGCGAACACGTCGGTCTCGATCGCGAGAAGCGTGGCTCGCTTTACTACATGGCCACCCTCGCCTGGGTCGGCTGCGTTGCGGACACACCCGAAGTTGCAACCTGGTTCGGTGACGATATCGCCTACCGGGGCGACAGCTACTTTGTGGACCTGGCCGGCCTGCCCATGCTCGGGTTCATGCTTCGCCACGCTGGCGCGGGCAAACCGGCGATGCACCGTCTGCGACTCGCCGCCAACATGGTCGTCGCGGGGGGCGCGGCGATCGAGCGGGGCTTGATGTCCCACTGCCTGACGACGGCGCGGATGGCGGAGCGAATCGGCCTTGGTACGGAAGTGGGCGAGCCGCTGCAGCAGTTCTTCGCGCGTTGGGACGGCAGGGGTGTCCCTGGCGGTGTCGGTGGCGATTCCATAGCCCTCCCGATGCGCCTGTTTCATCTTGCCGACACCGTCGAGGTGTTCCACCGTGCCGAGGGGACTGACGCCGCCATGGAGGTGGCCCGTGACCGGCGCGGCAGACAGTTCGATCCCGCTCTGGTCGATGCGTTCTGCGCCGTCGCCACGGATGTGCTAGGCGATCCTGCAGCCGAGGCTGATTGGAACACTCTCATCGCGGGGGAACCCGCGTTGCAGCGCCACCTCAGCGAGCATGAACTTGACGTTGCTCTGGAAGCTATCGCCGACTTCACGGACCTTCGGTCGCCGTCGCGAGCCGGTCACTCGCGCGGCGTTGCCGATCTCGCGGCTCGAGCGGCGGCGCACGCCGGCCGCCCTGCCGCAGAGGTCGTGGCTATTCGCCGGGCGGGCCTCCTTCACGACATCGGTTTGCATGGTGTCCCCGCCTCAATCCTCGACAAGGCGGGTCCGTTGTCGGAATCCGAGTCGGAGCGGATGCGGATGCATGCCTACTACACCGAGCGGATGCTGGCCCGCCCGCCTGTCCTGGCCCGGCTGGGCGCCATCGCCTCGTTGACCCACGAACGCTGCGACGGATCCGGTTATCACCGTGGCCTCGCTGGGCCGGCGATCCCCGCCTCTGGACGGTTGCTCGCCGCCGCCTGCGCCTATCGCGCCATGACAGAGCCACGCTCGCACCGACCAGCGATGGCAGCCCAGCAGGCCGCGGCCGAGCTTCGGGGGGAGGTTCGCGCCGGCCGGCTCGATTCCGGCGCAGTTGACTCCGTCCTCGCCGGTGCGGGACAGAATTTGAGAAAGCGACAAACCGGACCGGCCGGACTCACACCTAGGGAGCTCGAGGTGCTGATCCTCATTGCTCGCGGTGCGTCCAATCGGCAGGCTGCCCAGGCTCTGGGTATCACGGCCAAGACTGCTGGAACCCACATAGAACGCATCTACTCAAAGACTGGCGCGTCGACCCGCTCGACAGTCACGCTCTTTGCCATGCAGCACGGACTCCTGGAGACGCTCGAGCCGTTCGATTTGTAGGGCGAATCCCTGACGACGGCCTGATCGGTCCTTCTTACGATCCTCCCCGATGAACGCAACAAGCTCGCAGACGTTTCTGGAGCTGCTGGCCGCCCGCGATTTCGAGCGCCTGGCCGGCACCCTGGCGAGCAACGCCCGCGCTCGCTTCCTCCTTCCACACGGTCTAGAGGAGTACGCGGGCAGAGACGCGATCGTCGCGCGTATCAAAAGCTGGTTCGCATCGGCGTCCACGTTCGAGCTCACGTCCTCGAGCGAGGATGCGATCGGACACCGACATCGCATCGTCTGGCGGTTCAACGTCGTTCGGGCTGGCGGCTCGCACGAGGTAATCGAACAGCTTGTCTACATGGATCTCGGGCCTGGTGGGATCGAGCAGATCGATCTCCTCTGTTCCGGATTCCAGATCGACCCTGGCGTCGCCAAAAGCACGACGGAGGTCTTCGAGGCCGGCGCCATGGGCTGCGCCGATGGCCTGGCCCAGGAGTTCCGGCGACGGATGGCCAGCATGCCGATGGGCGGGTCGCTGGAGGTCGTCGTCAGCGATCCGGCCGCCAAGGAGGATCTGCCTTCGCTGGCAAGACTGCTCGGGCAGCGGATCACGTCAACCGAGGCGCACGACGACGGGCGCCTCACCATCACCGTGGAGAGACAGAAATGAACGAGAAGCTCATCTTCAACTGCACCTGGGGCCGTGAAGATCCAGAGAGGGCAACGCTGCCGTTCGTCGCCGCGAACATCGCGGCCACGGCGGGACAGGAGGCCGTCGTGCTTTGCACGATCGAAGCGGTTCGTCTGGGATGCAAAGGCGGCAATGAGGGCGTCGAGGCGACTGGGCTGCCGAAGCTACGCGCTCTCATGGCTGAGTTCATCGCCAACCAGGGCAAGGTGTGGCTCTGCGGCGCCTGCGCCAAACCCCGCGGCATCACCGAAGACCAGCTGGCAGAAGGCGTGAGCATCGTCGGAGCAGCTAAGGTGGTGGAAGAGGTCGTTGCCGGCGCCAAGACGGTCGCCTTCGCCTGAACTACGAGCTTGTACTGAAAGCATTTCCTTTGCGCGCGATCGCCATGACCACGTCGCCGGCGTACGCGTAATCGTGCTCATCCAAGACAGACAAGCGCTTACGGATCCGCCCGAGACAAGCCTCGCGGTCACCATCGTCCAGAGAGAGAAGCCTTAGGCGTGAGGTGCTGAGCGCCTGGTATTCAAAGTAGTCTTCAGGCCGCCATCGATACTCGATCGCTTCCGACCACACTCGCGTCAAGCGGAAGCCAGTCTGCTCGAACAGCGCCGCCACCTTCTCCTCGCTGTCGCAGCATGCACGGTTTTCGGTGGCTGGGAGCGCGATGAAATGAGCGCCGGCCGCTTCCAACTCTTCGTCCCAAACGGCGCCGGCCATCGGAGTTCGCTCCGCGGCCCAAGTTACGCTGCCCACGATGCCGCCAGGCTTCAGGACACGATTGACGTCAGCAAGACACAGTTCGGGCTTCGGCAGGTGAAACAAGACGAAGGCGGCAACCGCCGCATCGAATCGGTTAGCGGGTAATGCCAGCTTCTGGGCATCCATGAGCGCGAGCCCAGCTGGGGTCTTCTGGCTTGCCAGACGAAGCATTCCAAGCGAGCGATCAATACCTATGATCAGGGCGTGTGGAGCCGCACGCACGATGGCCGGCAAAAGCGCTCCCGCTCCGGTGCCGATGTCAATGATGCTGCTCGTCGCTTCTATGGGTAGCTGACTGATCAGACGCTCGCCAGCGGGCCGGATGACCGGGCTCCAGAGCTTGTCGTAGGCCTCGGCTCGCTGCGAGTATCGCTCGGCAAGGACTGCCGTCTGCTCGTCCCCAGTGAGCTCCGCCGGTTTCATCGATCCATTATCGAAGTGCCTCAGATTGGTCGGGGGCCCGGGATTTGAACCCGGGGCCTCACGGTCCCGAACCCTGGCGATCGCGTGTCCTCTCGCGTCCTCCGGTGTCCTCGAGGTTCCGCCTGATCTCGAAATGCCTCTCCGTCGTGTCCTTCTGTGACCTCCTGCATCCCTCTGGTTCCGGGATTGCGTGATCCGGCTGTGATCCGGTGCGGACTTGCGGAATGTCCCCGCCCAGCTCTTCAATGACCCTCAGATCAATACGCCCTAAGCATCTCGGACGGTCTCGTAGGTGAGGAGGGCGAGGTCGCCGACGGTCCTGGTGCTGACGAGGCGCATGGGTTTCCTGTCGCTGGTTTCGCCGAAGAGGCGCTCGCCGGCCCCGAGTACGACCGGGTAGATCATCAGCCGCAGCTCATCGACCAGGTCGTGCTCCATCAGCGTGTGCCAGAGCTGGAAGCTGGCGGCGACGACGATTTCCCCATCTATCTCCTGCTTCAGCTTGGAGACCTCGTCTATCACGTGGCCCTTTAGAACCGTCGTGTTGTTCCAGACTGGAGCTTCGAGGGTCGAGGACACTACGTACTTGGGCAAGCTGTTCAACCGTTCCGCCAATGGGCCACTTCGGGATGGCCACCGGGCGGCCAAGAACTCGTAGCTCCGCCGACCCAACAGAAAGGCCTCCGCGCCCAGCGCCTCGTCGAGTGCCACTTTGGCCGCCTCTTCGCGACCCTGGCTGCCGATGCGGCCAACCCAGCCGCCAAGCCTGAAGCCCTCGACGCCGGCCGGGTCCTCGATGACTCCGTCGAGCGAGACGTTCTCGCTGATCACGATCTTTCCCATCTCGGTTCTCCTTTCGTTCGCGTTGACAGAAGTCACCTCTGGAACACGGCGGCGTCGGGAAACTGGGCGCTCACCGACCGCCCAGTTCAGGCCGCCGTCGGTGTCCACAAGGTACGAACACGATGGCGGGAAGTGGAAAGAGTCGGAGCGCAACAGCCGACATATCCGGGCCATCGCCGAGACGATCGATCCATCCCAGCTGCCTCGGCCCTTACGACTGCTCCTGGATTACATTGAGCCCCGGCCGAGCTCGAGCGTAGAAATTGGCGAAGCGCGCCGATTGAGGTTGGGTTCCAATCAGCCTTTCTCTTACGGCAAACCTCGGAGCGACGTCTCCTCCGAGTGCCGATGGTAGCGCTCTCATGGCTCAGCGCGAAAGCCGTTCGAGGTGCTCGCGATGCGCGTCGTAGTGGCGCGAAGAATCCCACAGGATCGTTTCGACGAGCGCCTCCCCGCCCAGCCACGGCCAGCGAGCTGCGGCGAATAGCTCCTCGTCCGTTACCGGCTCGAGCGCCGCTAGAAGTCGCGTGAATGACTCGTTGAACGCCCGCCGCGTTAGCTCCGGTGGATCGTCCAGGTGGTCGCGGCGGGTCCGCTCGTTGATCGCGTCGGTGGTGTTCGCCGGGTCGCTCCCGTCGTATGGCTGGCGGCCCGCTCGGAGGCCTTCGATCACGAGCACGGAGTGGTCGTGCCACGAAGCCATGTGGGCGAGCAGGTCCTTGCCGGTCCAGTTATCCATCGCTGGCGCGAGCAGCCGCTCGTCGGGGAGGTGCTCGATCGCGTCAGCCACGCTCTGGTGTGAGTTCCGCATCGCGCGGATCAGCTCCGGCTTGTCCACCGACCGAGTATCGCTTCTTCCTTTGAACCTTCAAACTGAGATTCGGCTTCCGACTTCATGAATCACCCTGGGTTTCTTGGAGACTCAGGGCTGTCCTGACTTCGGTGGAGCCGAGTTCTTAGATTCATGCAGCTGTATCAGGTCAGACGAGAGTTGCCGCAGAGGCTCGCTTTTTCCGCGTCCTTGGCGATCCCACTCGGATACGGATTCTCGAGTTCCTCGCCGACGGGCCGGGGACCGTGAGTGAACTGGTCGAGGCGACTAATCAGTCTCAGCCGCGGGTGAGCACGCACCTCGCCTGCCTGCGCCACTGCGGATTCGTGGAAACAGAGCGGCGAGGCAAGCAGGTCATGTACCGCCTCGGCCTCGACGGTCTGGATGGATTACTGAATCGAGCGGTAGCGGCGATGTCGCCAATCGCTGAGCGGCTGGAAACCTGCAGTCGGATCGGCCCTGACTGGGTCTGATCATTCGAGGGAAGCGTTGAAAGTCACGATTCAGTATTTCGACGGATGCCCTCACTGGAGGGTGGCGGACGCACGCCTACAAAGGGCCTTACGCGATCTGTCCAGATCCGACGTCATCGTAGAGTACGAGTTGATCGAGTCGCCTGAACATGCCGCGCGGGTCGGATTCCGTGGATCCCCGACGATCCTCGTCGGCGGCCGCGATCCATTTGCCACCGCCGCCGAGCAGGTGGGGATGATGTGCCGGGTCTACGGGACCGACGAGGGCCGCCAAGGGGCTCCCACCGAGTCTCAGCTACGGAGAGTTTTCGCTCGCGACCTAGAGGCCTAACGGGCTCTCTTGCGCGCGACGCAATCGGTGGAGCGGCCCGGGCACCGGTGTGTGGCGGACCGCTCCTGCTGCTCGATTGCTCAGCTCGTCTGAATGATGATGTTGTCTCCGCCGTCCGTGTGGTTGAAGTTCACGATCCCGGGGACGACCAGCATCACACCCTCACCGGCTTTCGCATCGATGCTGTTGGGCGGGTTGGGCCCGATGATGCAGATGACGGTCATGGTTCCCGGCAGCTCCCCGATGGGCGTCGTGAGCGTGACGCTCATCTTCACCGCCCCACCGCAGAAGTTGGGTGGCAGGATTACGTCACCGTCAGGAAAGTGGACGATCCCACAACCGTAGGACTGGTAGTTGAGTAGCTCGTCCGCCGTCCAAGTGCCTGCGCCGATGACAGTGCCACCGCTGTCCGTGTGCGTGAAATTGCCGTCGCCCTCTACAGACTTCGGGTGGACCGAGAATTCCGCCATACCGTCGATCGCTATGTGATCGCCGTTTGCGGCGACACCGAAGTTCTGCTCCTCCATATGAAGCGCATAGGTGTGAGTGTTGCTGTGGGCCAGGACTCCTACGGGCATCAGCGCCACCGACAACCCGACGGCCAATCCAAACGCCCAAAAACGTCTCATGGCTGCTTCCCTCCTCGAGACCAAGAGCCGCCTGTGTAACTCGACCAAGTCTAACGCCGAGTCGATCGAGGGGCCTTGGGCCGTTTGCTTCATCCGCCGCGAGCAGTCGACATCGCGTTGCGAGCAGGGGACTCAGTCAGACTTCCCGGATGTCCTCGGGCTGCGCGCCATAGATATCGCGAGTGCAAGGTACGGCAGCGCAGGGATGGTTGTGCTTTAGACCCCGCTGCTTTCGGCAACGCGCCGGCGGTCTGAGGCTAAGCCACGCCACAGAATGACTCCAAGGGCCAGAGTCCAGAGAACGAACAGGATCAGCGCGGGCAACGACAGAAAACCTAGTCGCCAATCGATCGCGGGGAGCACCGCGCTGATGAGGCACAGAACCGCTGCGGCCCAGGTGAGCCACGCAAACCACCGAGCCACCGCTACTCGGGTTAACGCCACGGCAAAAAAGGCAAGTCCCGTACCGAGGAGCGCGTTGAAGGCCATATCAGCCGTCTGGCTCACGCTCTCCCCCAGCACGGCAGCTGCTCCAATGCCAGCCCGATGCGTCTCATCGGAGACGAGGTAACGATCGGCGAGCGTGAGCAAAAGGAATCTCTGGAAATGGCCAATGAGCAGGAACGCGGCGCTTAGCAGGGATGCGACCAGGGCAACAGTTCTTCGGCCCAGCCCTGATCCCGCAAGTGACTCCCAGAGCGCCACCAACGCGATCACCAAGAGCGGAACATTCAGGAATTCGAGCGGGAAACCGACCTGCAGCAACATCCGACTTCCCCAGCTGAGTCCCGCAACCAGCCTGACACGTGCCTCCGCATTGGATGGCTCGAGGGCATCCGCAGGAGCACCCAGGAATGGGGGTGTGATCAGGACCAGCGCGAGCAGAAGGGTCAAGCCATACATGAGAGCCGCAGCAGCGCCCACGCGGCGTAGCTGTTCAGCGTTCCGCATGACGTCAGCAGCTTATAGGCGCCGAGCCGTTCTTGTTCTACCGTTCTCTTTTGGCGGCGGGACTGCAGAGCCCTCGAACTGACTACGCAAAATTCAGAGGTGTTCACCGGAAGCCACAGCCTGCCTTGTCAAGCCAGGGGACACCTACCCGCCTGGTCAGTTACCAAATCTCTTCTGAAGACTCGATGTCCGAAGTGGACAGACTGGGGTCGAACCTCTCGCGGCGCTCGGCCGACCTCGATCACTCCGCGAGAAATTCGTCCGTCACGCGCAGGAACTCGTTGGTGTGCGTCCACATGAGCGCGTGGTCCGCGCCCTGTATCACCACCAGCCGCGAACCTGCAATACCCTCGTGCAGCATCTTCGCGTGGTGGATCGGAACTCCCACATCGTTCGACCCGGCGATGATGAGCGTCGGACAGCTGATCTCGGCCAGGCGCCGGCGGCTGTCGAAGGCCATCGTCTCCCGCCACGCGGCCAGCATCAGATCGCGGTTCTGGTCCGCCACCATTCCGGCCATCCATTCGGCGCGTTGCCTGGGGAGTTGCTTCACGCCCTGAACGACGACGAGTCGCGCCAGGCGTCTCATTCCGAGGACCCGGATGAGGAGCGGAGCGAGATGACCCTCAACCCACTCGCGCGGGGTGGCCATGTTGTAGGCGTAGGTGCAGCCGAGCACGAGGTGGCTGCAGCGAAAGGGATGGTCGAGAACCAGCTGCTGCGCGATGGCGCCGCCCTGCGAATAGCCCAATACGTCCGTGGTTTTGACACCCAGATGGTCGAGCAGGTGCGCCAGGTCGGAGGCCAGCTGCGCCGCCGTATATGGGGGTGGCAGCCCTCGGCTCCGCCCGTGCCCGCGCAGGTCTGGAACGATCACGCGGTGCCTGGCCGCGAAATGGTCGATCACGGGCTCGAACATCTCGCCGCTGACCATCAAACCGTGGACGAGCAGGAGCGGCGGTCCAGATCCCATTTCGGTGAAGTAGAGAAGTTCTGACGATGGCGGGGAAGTCATTCAGCCAGCTTGATTGTGCCGAGGCCGCGTCGCGACCGGTCGACGCCAACGAAGCGCATCTCGCTCGTGAAGTGGTCACCGTTGTGTTCCAGCCAGCAGCCGTCGGGTCCCGGGAGCACTTCGCTGAACCGCACCATAGCCTGTGAATTCGTGCTCGCCGCCCGGCTCAGCAATCCTGTGCAGGTTGCGCGTGAGCGAGGGGCTGGCGAAGTCCACATAGACCGGCTTTGGGCTCGCCGTCACAGACGCAGAAGACCCGGGGCGGCAGACCCCTTTCGACGGCCCACCTGCCAACTCCGGAGACGTCGGACGGCTGGTCGGCAGCCGGGAAGGGCTTGAAGGTCAGCATGGCGGCGATGTCGAGGGGCAGGATGAGGAGATCTGTCAGGGGAACGCTGAACGTCTGATCGCGATCCATCAATCTGTCCCCGCGTACCAAGAGGTCGGCGACCCTGAACGATCGGTAGCCGATGGGGATCGGGGCGACCTGAGGGGCGAGCAGCTGGATGTCGTCAGCGCTAAGACCTCCCACGCCATTCGCGGAAAGGTGCCTGGCGCATCCGAGAGTAGACATCTCACTCGTCGGCGCCCTACTGACCGCGAGCACGACGTGCTCGTCCTGAACAGGGGCTCCCGACCGGACAAGGCGCCGATGCCGGTGCTCTCGTGTCCATCGCGGTATGCAGGCCGGTCAGGTCTTCCATTGGACTCCAGCGATGTAGCGCCATGTCTAACTTCACCTCCTTGCCGAAAACCTAGGCACGCCTTGGCGTTCCAAGTCAGATCGCCTTGGTGGTCGGACCGAGCTTCGTCGGCCTTAGGGCCGTCAGCCCGACGCCTCGCGGTGTGGACGCTTTGACTTTGTTACGTCCGGTGAGCCATCATTGGCGGCAAGAGGTGACTGATCAAATGTCCTCTCAGCAACCGCCATCTCAGCAACCGGCATCTCAGCAACCGGCTTCAGCGTCGGCTCCCGCCGAGCGCATATCGGTGGTGACCGAACAGCCCCGCTACAACTTTCGCGCGGCGGCCGTAGTCGCGTTCATCGTCGGCGCCGTAGACATCCTGATCGCAGCCCGCTTCCTGGGCAAGTTGCTCGGCGCGTCGTCGCAATCGGCTTTCGTCAACTTCATCTATCAGCTGAGCGGAGTGATGGTGGCCCCATTCACCGGTATCTTCGGGGACACCGGAACGAGGACCAACACTTTCGAAAGCGCCTCGCTCGTGGCGATCGTGGTATACGCCGTGATCGGTTGGGGCCTCGTGGTTCTAATCAGGATCGTCACGGCGCCCAAGGGTGCCAAGCCAGAGTAGTCGTTAGCGATCTAAGGTTCTAGCAGAAGAAGAGGAACGACATCTGCGTGAGGGAGATCCCCGGAGAACTCCTCGTCGCGTAGGTGGCCGATGCTGGGCGTATTCGCGATTGGCTGGCTTGGGAGGCTGGCTTGGGAGGCGACGCCGCCCACATCGGTCGCAGATGAAGCGGCCCGCCAATGTACGCGCACCGCGTGAGTGACGGGCTGATACCAGCGACAGAATGGTTGCTGGCGATACAAGGAGTGACTGAACTGGCCACGATCACAATAGGACTGCCCCCGGTCCCAAAGCGGCAATCGATCTCGGTCATGTAGACCGGTCCTACGATCTTGAGTCTGTGGCCGGCATGTGGCTTACCTGAGGCCGCTGTTGTGACGGCGCGAGAGGGGCTGTGCGTGTCCGGTTCAGAAATCACATCGCGCCGTTTGTTGTGGGCCGGCTCGGGCTAGCAAGCCCGATGGCTACCTTCTAGGCTCATACCGCATCGCCACCGCCCCCGAGCCGAACTCCAGCCGGCTCACGAGCCTCAGGTCGACACGCTTCGATAGCCCCGCGAACAACGTCGGCCCATGGCCCACCAGCCTGGGCTGCACCACGAACTCGTACTCATCGATCAATCCCAGCTCCGCCAACGCCAGCGGGAGCTTCACGCCTCCCACGAGCAGTCCCTTACCCGACTCCCGCTTGAGCTGCTGAATGGCCTTCCCCAGATCCCCGCGCACGAGCTCCGCATTCCAATCGACCCGGTCCAGGGTGCTCGACACGACGTACTTCTTTGCCGCGTCGATCGTCCGGGCGAAGGGTTCCATCCAATCAGGCCTCGCTCCCGTCCGCGCCGGCGGCCGGAACGCGGCCTCCATCATTTCGTAAGTCACCCGGCCAAAGAGGAGGGCATCGGCCTGGTCGAGGTTCTCGACCGCGTGACGATGCAGGTCTTCGTCCGCGATAATGGCACGATGATCGCAGCACCCGTCCAATGTGACGTTGATGGAATACCGAAGGGGTCGCATGTGAGGGCACTCCGGCGCAAGCTGCCTAACGGCTCGCGCTTAAGCTGCGGGCGACTCGCTCGCCGATAGGCCGGTGAGCTTCAAGCGCGTGTTAGGCCGCACGTCGCTTCGGCACCAGCCCCAGCACCGAGAGAAACACCGCCAGGGCAACTGCGGCGCACGATTGGATCAGATAGCCGCGCCCCGCCTGTTGGATGATAGCCGGCCCTACGACAGGGTCCGCGAACTCACTGAGCTGCACATAGGCGAGGCACGCGATAATGGCAAGCGTCGGGAGGACCAGCCAGCGCCGGAACCGCCCGGCCGCAAAGCCGACCAATCCGAGGATCACTGCAGCGCCCCAAACGGTGCGGAGGGTGGGCTCCTTAGCGATCGCTTCAAAAACGAGCATCATGTGTCGTTCGGCCTAACGGATCGCGCTTAAGCTGCGGGCGACTGGCGCGCCGCCGCAGCCAGCGGTGGACGAAGTCCCGTGCCGTTAGGGCACGACCCAACCGCTTCCATTAAAACGAGAGCGCCCGCCAGCTGCAAGCGCTTGTTAGGCGGCGTGCATTCATATCGTAAGTGCAACACGACCCCCGACGAAAATGGTGACCTGGCGATACGATAGGTGTCCGACTCGGCCAAGAGAAGGATGCCTACCAATGCTGTATCGCCAGATCACCTTTGCGGAAAGATACACCCTGGGGCTGCTGCGCCAGCGGGGCCTGAGTGCCGCCGCCATCGCGCGCGTGCTCGGCCGGCACCGCAGCACAATCGGGCGCGAGGTCCGGCGCAACGGTACCGCACGCGACGGCTGCTACCGCCCGCAGCTCGCCGACTGGTACGCCCGCGGCCGCCGTTCGCGCTCGCGGCGCAACCGACAGTTCTCGGCGGCCGAGTGGGCACGGATCCGCGCGCTGCTGCGGGAGGATTGGAGCCCGGAGCAAGTGGCCGGTTGGCTGCGGCGCCACCGCGAGCTCGCGATCAGCCACGAGACGATCTACCGCTACGTCTGGGCGGACAAGCGCGCTGGCGGCACGCTCTACCAGCACCTGCGCGGTGCCCGCAAACAGCGGCGCAAGCGCTATGGCCGCTACGACAGCCGTGGCCGCTTGGCCGGCAAACGCCCGATCACCGAGCGGCCGCCGATCGTCGCGACGCGCCAGGAGCTCGGGCATTGGGAAGCGGACACGATGCTCGGCGCGAGCCAGGCCGGCCCGTGTGTGCTGAGCATGGTGGAGCGCCAGAGCGGCTACCTGCTGCTCGGCCAGCTCGATCAGCGGCTGAGTGCAGCGGTGAATCAGCGAGCCCGGCACCTGATCACCGCGCAGCCCCATCCCGTCCGCACCATCACCGTCGACAATGGGACGGAATTCCACGAGTACGTGAAGCTCGAGCGGACCACCGGCACCCGGTTCTACTTCGCCACCCCGCATCACGCCTGGGAGCGCGGGACCAACGAAAACACCAACGGTCTGGTGCGACAGTACCTGCCCAAGCGTCAGAGCATGGCCCGCCTGACGCAGTACGATTGCAATCGGATCGCCACGAAACTGAATCGCCGGCCGCGGAAGCGACTCGGCTATCGGACCCCGGAGGAATGCTATGCGGAATGAGACTCAGTGTTGCACTTCAAAGTTGATATCAGACAGCACGCCCTCCTCCCTCATCGCGGGGCTCCGAACGCCCGGATCCAAAACGAAAGCGCCGCAGCGGAGCAGATGACGGCTAACACCAGGAGGCACAGGCGGCCCACGTTTCGAATGACCCAGAAGAAACCGATGATATCGAAATCAACCCCCGGCAACCACTTCATTCGGAGGAAGAGGAGCCACGCAGTCGCCGCGAACACCGCGAACAGGAGGGCGACGGCGTTCCAGGCTTGGCGAGGAGTCAGGGGTTCGGGCTCCCTGGCGTGGGTGCGTGTTGCCTAACGGATCGCGATTAAGCTGCGGGCGCAACGCCCCCGGGCGCAAGGAGCTGGAGCGGCAGACCCAGAGGCTCACCAGCGAGGCAACGCAATTCCTCCCTTGCTCCCTACTTGTGAGCGCCCGTCAGCTTCACGCGCTTGTTAGGCAGCGTGCATTCATATCGTAAGTGCAACACGACCCCCGACGAAAATGGTGACCTGGCGATACGATAGGTGTCCGACTCGGCCAAGAGAAGGATGCCTACCAATGCTGTATCGCCAGATCACCTTTGCGGAAAGATACACCCT